>JBKOVK010000061.1:0-22498 GCA_046724475.1 Acidobacteriota bacterium
ACTCCTTCGCCCGCGACTACCACATCACTGCGGAGCTCGCGGCGAAGAAGGACGGGACGATGACGGCCCTGAGGATCAAGACCGTGGCCGACCACGGTTACGCCGACGCGGCCGCGAACCCGTCGAAGTTCCCGGCGGGACTCTTCTCGATCTGCACCGGGTCCTACGACTTGAAGAACGCCTTCGCCGAAGTCGACGGCGTCTACACGAACAAGCCCCCCGGAGGAATCGCGTACCGCTGCTCGTTCCGCGTGACCGAGGCGGTCCACGCGATCGAGCGCATGGTGGACGTGCTCGCCCAGGAACTGAAGATGGATCCCGCGCAGCTGCGGATGAAGAACTTCATCCCGAAGGACAAGTTCCCCTACAAGTCGGTGCTGGGATGGGAGTACGACAGCGGGGACTATCCGGCGGCTTTGAAGAAGGCAATGGACATCGTCGGCTACGACGCCCTCCGCAAGGAGCAGGCCGAGAAGCGCAAGAAGGGCGAGCTCATGGGCATCGGCATCTCGAGCTTCACCGAGATCGTGGGGGCCGGCCCGTCCAAGCACTTCGACATCCTGGGAATCAAGATGTTCGACTCGTGCGAGCTCCGCGTGCATCCCACCGGCAAGGCGACCGCCCGCTTCGGAACGAAATCGCAGGGCCAGGGGCACGAGACGACTTACGCGCAGATCATTGCCGAGGAGCTGGGGATCCCGGCCGCGCATGTCGAGGTCGAGGAAGGCGACACCGACACGGCGCCGTACGGCCTCGGAACGTACGCCAGCCGCTCGACGCCGACGGCCGGGGCTGCCGGCGCGATCGCCGCGCGCAAGGTCCGCGACAAAGCGAAGAAGATCGCGGCCTACCTGCTCGAAGTTGGGGAAGACGATCTCGTCTGGGAGCCCGGCAAGTTCTCGGTCAAGGGCGCGCCCCAGAAGTCCAAGACAATCCAGGACATCGCGTTCGCGGCGTACACGAACCATCCCCAGGGTATGGAAGCTGGGCTAGAGGCCGTGGACTACTACGATCCGCCGAACCTGACGTTCCCGTTCGGCAGCTACATCTGCGTCGTGGACATCGACCGCGGCACGGGCGAGGTGAAGGTGCGGCGGTTCGTGGCGGTGGACGACTGCGGCAACATCATCAACCCAATGATCGTGGACGGCCAGATCCACGGCGGTCTGACGATGGGTCTGGCGCCGGCGCTCTACGAGGAGATCACCTACGACGAGCAGGGCAACGTCCAGGGCGGCAGCTTCATCGACTACCTGGTGCCGACGGCGATGGAGACGCCGAAGTGGGAGACGGACAAGACGGTCACGCCGTCGCCGCATCACCCTTTCGGGGCGAAGGGCGTCGGGGAGTCGGCGACGGTCGGCGCCCCTCCCGCGATCGCCAACGCGGTCGTCGACGCGCTGTCGCATCTGGGAGTGCGGCACATCGACATTCCGATCACGCCGGAGAAGGTGTGGAACATCCTCAAGGAGAAGGACGCCGCGCTCTGAGGGAATCGATGCCTTCGAAGTCTCGAGCTGCGAGGATCGCCGGCGCTCTGACGGCGCTGGCGATCCCGCTCGCTCCCAAGTGCCCGTTGTGCCTGTTGCCACTCGCGGCGGCGGCCGGCGTCGCGCTGCCGTCGAAGCCCCTGCTCGACCTCGCCGTCGGGCTCGCCGCGTCGGCGTGGGCCGCGCTCGCGCTGACCTCGCGGCGAGCGACTCTCTTCAAGGGGATGGCGGTGACAGCGACGCTCCTGCTCGTCGCGGGACGCGCCGCCGGTTTGGACGGGGCCGTCTGGGCAGGGGCCGCCGGAATGCTCGTTTCAGCGTTCGGGCGCGCCGAGTGCGAGTGGCCTCAGTCTCCCTTGTCTTGCTCGTCCTCCCGGTCCCTGGCGCGGGCCATCTGGAGCGCCTTGCGGTAGCGGGGGTCTCCCCTCAGGTTATCGAGGTCCTCGTCGTTGCGAATGGTGCCGGCCGAGTCGAAGCCGGCGTCGAGGGCCTTGAAGAGCCAGTCGAACGCGGGGTCCTTCTGGTCCATGCGCGCGTACGTGCAGGCGATGTTGTACATCGTCGTCGGCTTGCGGTAGTTCAGCGAGAGGGCCTTCTGGAACGCCTCGAGGGCGGCTTCGGGGCGGTCGCCGGCGAGCGAGGCGAATCCGAGGTTGTACCAGCCGCGTCCGCTGTTGGGATTGCGCTGGACATATTCCTGGATGCGATCGGCGGCGTCGCGCCACTTGGAGCGCTCGGCCTTGCTGCGGTGCCCGTCCCACCAGCCCCAGCCGTTGTTGTAGGGCGGGAGCGACAGCTCCTTGGCTTCCTTCTGGAGCTCCTTGAAGCGCGGCTCGCCGCGGACGTTGTCGAGATCGTCGTCGGTGCGGAAGAGATCGGGCTGATCGAAACCCGCCTCGAGAGACTGGGCCAGCATGTCCAGTGCGCCGCGCTTGTCGCCGTTCAACGATAGGGCGCATGCGCGGTTGTAGAGCGACGTCGCGACGCGGTAGTTGCGGTCGATCGCGGCCTGGTACGCCTTCGCGGCCAGGTCGTACTGCTCGGCGTGGAGCAGCTCGCGGCCCATCGAGAAGAACGGTTCGCCGCTCTTGGGGTCCTTCGCGACCAGCCGCTCATAGCGGGATACCGCAGCCTTCTCTTCGCGCTCCGCCTTGCCGCTCCGGGCGACTTTTTTCAGCTCCGCCCAGCGGGGATCCGAGTGGAGGCTGTCGAGGTCGTCGTCCTTGCGCATGTAGTCGCCGACGTCGAAGCCTGCGTCCAGAGCCTTGTGCAGCCACGCGAAGGCCTGGTCCTTGTCGCCCTTGAGCGCATAGCCGCACGCGATGTTGTAGGTGGCGGCGTCCTCCTTCTCTCCAGCGTCGATGGCCTTCTTGAACGCCTCGATCGCTTTGTCGTAGTCCTCGTCGTGGTGGTACTCCATGCCCTGGTGGTACCAGTCGCTCCCCTTGCGGTGCCCGTTGGAGGCCTTGACGAAGCTCGTCTCGACTTTGGTCTGCTTGGACTCCTTGAAGTCGAACTTCATGATGGCCGGGACGCTGACCGGAGTCTCTTCGAGCGTCGGCGGCTCGTCGCTCGGCGACGGCGACGCGGTCTCCGATGATTCGGTCGCGTCCTCGGACGCATCGGAGGTCTTTTCCGGTGCGACGACCAGAGCGAAATCGGAGGGCTCTTCCGCAGGCTCCGCGGCCTCCGCAGACTGAGCCGACGGGGCCGGCACGGCCGCGGGGGCCGGGGCCGGCGCGGGAGCGGCCTTGACGCCGTTGCAGGGCTTCTTCGTCTTCGGTGCGGCGGCTGCGGCGTGGGCGTGCGACATCTTGCAGGCGACCTTCGCGGTCTCGACCGAAACCGGCTTCCACGGTTCAACCGCCGCGACGGCGGCGGCGGCCACGAGCAGCCCCGCGGCGGCCAGGCGAGCGCGCACGCGCGTCTCGTGCTCGCGCGGAGAGCGCGGGTCGAGGATCGCCCGGAGGCGCTCCTCGAACTGGTGCGGCCGGACCATCGCGAGCGCGGGCGCGACGGGGTGCGCCGGTGTGGAGAGGGCGCGGAAGATGCCGAGCAGGTGCCCGGCGTAAACCGACGGCTTGGTGCCCGCGGCGATCACGAGGTCGTCGCAGGCAGTTTCCGCATCGCGGCGCACGCGGCGCGAGATCCACCAGGCGACGGGATGGAACCAATAGACGGCGGCGGCGGCCTCGGCGAGCAGGAGCGCCGGCCAGTCGCCGCGCTTGACGTGGGCGAGCTCGTGCAGGAGCACCACGCGCCGGCGCTCGACGGCCCAGTTGCGAGCCGCGCGGCCGAGGAGGACCAGGGGCTTGAGCAGTCCCGCCGTCATGGCGACGGGCACCGCGGGACTTTCGACCAGGGGCACCTCGCGCGACAGCGCGAGACGCTGAGCCGCGGCGTCGCGCTCTTCGATCCATTCGCGGTCGCGGATCGGCTCACCCTCGCGGGAGATTCGCCGCACGCGCGTCCATCCCACCGTCAGGCGCGCGGCCAAGGCGAGCATGCCGGCGGCCCAGAGAGCCAACAGCACGCCCGGGATCGACGGGAGCGAGGGCAGCGCACGGCGCACGGGACGCGCCGGTACTGCCGGGCGCGTCTCGATGACTCCGCCGTCGGGAGCGACGACGACCTTTTCGGGCACCGCCAGCGCGAGCTGCCGCCACGAGAAGTCGGCGTCGCCCGTCTCGGACTTCGACGCGGGCGAGAGAGTCGCGAGCTTTTCCTTGACCGCACGAACCGGCTTGGCCGGCCTCGGATCCGGCAGCACCGGCACCGCGATCCGGGGCAGGGCAAAGGAGAGCAGCGGCAGCAGCAGGGACGCCGACAGTCCGAGCACGCCGACGAAGTGCCGTGTCGCCGCGCTCGCCCGGCGAAGGACCAGCAGGGCCGCGCCAGTGATGAGGAAGAGGATCGTCGCTTTCAGGACGAGATCAACGGAGAAGCGAATCGCGGATTCCATGAGCGTCATGTCAGCGTCCCTCCAGCCGTGCCTGTTCGATCAACTGCGCCATCCGGTCGAGCTCCTGCTCGGAAAGGTCCTGTCGGGAGAGGTCCAGCAGCGCCGCGACCGCTTTCTCGGTCGAGCCGTCGAAGAAAGTCTCGAGCACGCTGGCCAGGGCCGGACGCCCCGCGCGGTCGCGGGGGAGGGTCGGCTGGTAGACGTACTTGGTGCCGTCGGCCACGTGCCGGGCGTGGCCTTTGTTCTCGAGGACGCGGAGCATGGCCCTCACGGCCGAATAGCTGGGGGGATCCGGAAGAGCCGCCAGGACCTCGCTCGCGGTGGCCTGGCGGTCCCGGTAGAGGACCTCCATGATCTGCCGCTCGCGCCGGGACAGGCTCGATAGGGCCTTGTTTCCTCGCATCGCCGCGTCCCTCCTGCCTCGGGATTCTAATGCTAAAAATTTAGCACGTGCTAAATTTTTAGCTGTCCCATCGGCTTCAGTTACGCAGGCTCCTGGGAAAGGTTTCGGGGCGGGATCGGGCAGGCGTTAAGAGAGGTAGCCGGCCCGGACCCCTTGCAGGACGGCCCGGGTCCGGTCCCGGACCCCCATCTTCGACAGGATGCTGGAGACGTGGTTCTTGACCGTGCCCTCGGTCACCTTCAGGGCTCGCGCAATCTCCCGGTTGCTGTAGCCGCCAGTCATGAGCCTCAGGACCTCGATTTCTCGCACGGTCAACGGATCCGGCGGTTCGAGGCGGGGGTACTCGGGCCCCGCCGCGCCGACGCCGCGGACCACGCGCTCGGACACGATGGGCTTCACCAAGGTTCCTCCCCGCGCGACGACGCGGATGGCCTCCGTCAATTCGGCGAGTGACACGTCCTTCAGGAGATATCCGCGCGCCCCGGCGGTGAGGGCTTCGAGAAGCGCCGCGTCGTCGTCGAACGTCGTCAGGATGACCGTCGGCGGCAGGCGACCAGCGCCGCCGAGGCGCCGCAGCACCTCCAGACCCGAGACGCGCGGCAGCTGCAGATCCAGGAGCACCACGTCCGGCCGGGCTGCAGGGATCGCGGCGATCGCCTCTTCTCCGTCGGCGGCGGCCACGACGACCTGAAACTCCGGGTCGAGGGCCAGAAGACTACGGATGCCTTCGCGCACCAGAGCCTGATCCTCGACGAGCCCCACGCGAATCACGACGACGCTCCCGACAACGGAATCACAGCGGTGACGCGGAAGCCGCGGCCCGGCGCGGTCTGGAACGAGAAGACGCCGCCGCGTTCCTCGAAGCGTTCGCGCAGCCCCGTCAGGCCGCCTCCCGCCGGAATCTCGGAAGCTCCGCGGCCGTCGTCCTCGGCGCGGATCTCGATCCCTTCGACGCCGCGCGCCACGTCGAGCCAGAGGTTCTCGGCGCGGGCGTGCCGGACGGCGTTGGTCACCACCTCCTGCGCGCAGCGCAGAAGCACCTCCGCGCAGCGCGGGTCTTCGACCGAGAGCTCCGGAGCGACGCGCACATGGACGCGCGGGCGCGGCACGCCGTCGGCGAGCCGCCGGAGCGCGGCCGGCAGATCCAGCCGCTCCGCATGGCGCAGGTCACCGACGAGGCCGCGGACGTCTCCGAGGAGAAGCTTCGTCACCGACTGGGCCGTCTCGACGCGCTCGCGCGCTTCGCCCTCCGTGCGGTGACTCGCGATCTCCAGGTTCAGCGAGAGCGCGGTCAGGTGATGGCCCAGGAGGTCGTGAAGGTCGCGGGCGATCCGCGCGCGCTCGGCCAGGCGCGTACTCTGAGCCAGGAGCTCGCGGGTGGCTTCGAGCTCGGCGTTGGCGGCGGCCAGCCGCTCGCGGGCCGCGGTCTCAGCGGCGAGCAGACGGGCCGTTGACGCCGCGATCAATTGAAACGGCAGATAGGCGAACGCGAGAACGACTCCCCAGTGCCAGCCCCAGTGCAGCCATACCGTGGCGAGAAGACCCGCGCTTTGCGAGGCGATCCAGACGAGCGCGGCGCGCTGTGAGAGAAGTGGGCCGATCTCCAGCGCGACCAGCACGAGAAGCGCACCCTCCAGTCCGAAACAGGGAGGCAGGGCGACGAGCGCGAACACCGCGAGAGCCTGACCGGCGGCGAGGAGCAGGGCTGCTCGCGGGCCGCCGAGTCCGAGACGACGCGACGTCGCGCGCAGCAACGCCGCGCCGAAGAGAAGATAGGACGCGACCCAAGCGGTGAGGGGCAGAGGCGGCGTCCCCCGCGACGGAGAGGCGATCGCGAATGCGATCACGGGCGCGCCCACCATCAGCCACACCGCGAGCCCGCCTCGGCGGAGAAGGCGCCGGTACTCCTCGCGGTACGGCATCGACGCGTCCGAGTATAGGCCGCGAACGCCGGCGGCGCCCCTGCCGAAAGTCATGCCTCGATCGGCGCCTGAGCGATGACCTCCGGCACATGCGCGCGGCGCCCGCGACGCCTAACGTAAGAGCCTCGAAAGGAGGCCCCCGTGAAGAAGAAGTGGATCCCGCTCGCCATCGCGCTCCTCGTCGTCGCCGCCCTCCTGTTCTCGCGCCGCTTCCTCGGCGCCGAGGAGAAGCCCGTCGAGGTCACGCTGAAGGGCACGGTCGTCGACATGCACTGTTACGTCACGCACGGCATTCACGACGCCGACCACACCGCGTGCGCCAACGCGTGCATCGCTCGCGGCGTGCCGGCCGGATTCCTCGCCGACGACGGACAGCTCTACGTGCTCTTCGAGGAGAAGCCGCAGTCGGTCAAGGAGCGCGTCAAGGATCTCGCCGACGTGCCGGTGACGGTGAAAGGCACGCTCGTGTCGCGCGGGGGCGTGAAGGGCCTGCAGATCCAGTCGATCGCCCGGCAGAAGACCTAGCGGTCCCTGGCGGCGGCGGCCGGCGCGTGGCAGAATTCCCCCGCCGCCGCCGATGACCGACGCGACCGAGTTCCCCCCGGGCTTCCTGTGGGGCGCCGCGACCTCCGCATATCAGATCGAGGGATCGCCTCTGGCCGACGGGGCGGGTCCCTCGATCTGGCACCGCTTCTCCCATACTCCCGGGCTGGTGGCCGGCGGCGAGACCGGCGACGTGGCGTGCGACCACTATCGGCGCTGGGTGGAAGACGTCCGCTGGATGAAGGAGCTGGGCCTGAAAGCGTACCGGTTCAGCGTGGCCTGGGGGCGCGTGCTGCCACAGGGGACCGGGCGCGTCAACCAGAAGGGCCTGGATTTCTACAAGCGGCTGGTCGACGCATTGAACGAAGCCGGTATCGAGCCGTGCGCGACGCTCTTTCACTGGGACCTTCCGGCGGCGCTCGACGATCGGGGAGGCTGGCAGAACCGCGACTCCGCCGACTGGTTCGCCGAGTACGCGACCGTCGTCGTGCGCGCTATCGACGGGGGAGTCCGCCTGTGGGCGACGCTCAACGAACCCTGGGTCGTCTCGGACGGGGGATACCTCCACGGCGTGCTGGCTCCAGGGCATCGGAGCCTCTTCGAGCCGTCCATCGCGTCGCACAACCTCCTGCGCGCGCACGGCGCCGGCGTCGCGGCGTACCGGGCGGTCGGAAAGAACTCGATTGGACTCGTGGTCAACCTCGAGCCCAAACACGCGGCGGCGGATTCCTCCGAGGATCGGGCGGCAGCCCGGCGGTCGGACGCCTACATGAACCGCCAGTTCCTGGATCCCGTGTTCCTGGGCCGGTACCCCGAGGAGCTTCCCGAGATGTGGGGCGAGGCGTGGCCCGAGTTTCCCGACACGGACTTCGCGTCGATCAAGCAGCCGATCGACTTTCTCGGCGTGAACTACTACACGCGCGGCGTCATGCGGAACGAGCCGAAGGCGCTGCCCGAACGGGCGGCGCGTGTGCGCCCGGAGGGCCTCGCGACGGAGATGGGCTGGGAGGTCTATCCCGAGGGACTCTTCGAGACTCTGACGACTGTGCGCGAACGGTACGGGGCGCTGCCGATGTACGTCACGGAGAACGGCGCCGCGTTCGCCGACCCTTCTCCGGGACCGGATGGGGAGGTCGAAGATCCGCTTCGCGTCGAATACCTCCGCGAGCACATCAAGGCCGCGCGGCGGGCCGTCGCGAAAGGCGTGAACCTGCGAGGTTACTTCGCCTGGTCGCTGCTCGACAACTTCGAATGGTCGGCCGGATACTCCAAGCGCTTCGGCATCATCCGCGTCGATCCGGGCACGCTGGAGCGAATCCCAAAGAAGAGCGCCCGCTTCTATTCATCGATCATCTCGTCTAACGGCGCCGCGCTCTAACGGATCGTGACGCGGACCTCGTGACGTCCGCCGCGCTCGGCCGGTACGGGAACGAGCGCCCCATCGAGTGTCCGGCCGTCCACCTCGACGCGCAGCGCGTCGCCCCGTTCGATGTCGATCTGCCAGGTCGCGCCGCGCCAGGGCCGGACCATCCGCGCGGAAGGCCACCGCGGCGGAAGACACGGATCCAGCCGCAGACCGTCGAGCTCGGGGCGGATGCCGAGAACCCATTCGGCGACGACCCGATGGAGCCAGGCGGCCGAACCGGTGTACCAGGTCCAGCCGCCGCGGCCGTGGTGCGGCGAGTCGGGGCCGTCGACGTTGCCGGGCAGGACGTAGGGTTCGGCGAAATAGCGGTCGGGATCCTTGACGGACGGGTTGATCGCCGTCAGCAGCCGCCCGACGAGATCGGGCTTCTTCGCCTTCGCGGCCGCGGCGATCGCCCACGTCGCCGCGTGCGTGTACACGCCGCCGTTCTCGCGCAGGCCCGGCGCGTAGCGCGTGATGTAGCCGATCTCGGGAACGGGCTTCGAAAACGCGGGCGCGAGCAGCAGCGCGCCGGCCTCCGTGACCAGGTGGCGTTCGACGGACGCCAGGCAGCGCTCCTCGCGCTCCGGGGGCGCGACGTCGTTCAGGATCGCCCACACCTGGGGATTGAGGAAGATCCTCGCCACGCGGTCCTTCGACGTTCCCAGAGGGCGCCCGTCGTCGAGCGTGCCTCGCAAGTACCACTCGCCGTCCCAGCCGTGCAGGTTGACCGCCTCGACGAGCGCGGCGCGGCGTTCCCGGAAGTCGCTCGCGAGATCCTCGAGACCGGCGCGCCTCCAGATCTCGGACCAGTCGGCGAGGAGTCCGGCGAGGAACTCACCGAGCCAGAACGACTCTCCCTTCTCCTCGAGGCCCATGGAGGAGAGTCCGTCGTTCCAGTCGCCCGCGCCGATCAGGGGGATGCCGCGCGGGCTCGTGCGCGAGAACGACCTGCGGAAGGCCCGCATGACGTGGTCGGCGATCGGCAGGGCAGGCTCGTCGAGGTACGGCGCGGCGTCGTCGAGGACCGACAGGTCTCCGGTCTCCCGGATGTAGCTCGCCGTCACGAACGCCAGCCAGAGCAGGTCGTCGGTCATCTTCGTGATGTGGCCCTGCTCGGTCAACGGATGCCACCAGTGGTAGACGGAGCCGTCCGCGAACTGATGCTCCGCGTGCAGGCGGATCTGGCGGCGGCAACGCTCCGGGTCGATCGTCAGCCAGACCTGGGAGTCCTGGAGCTGGTCGCGGAAGCCGAACGCGCCGCTCTGCTGGTAGTAGCCGCAGCGCGCCCAGAGCCGCGCCCCGATGGCCTGGTAGCGGGACCAGTCGTTGGCGACGGTATCGAGCGCCGCGTCGGCGGTCTCGATCCGGTGCGTCGCGAGGCGCGCGGTCCAGCCCTCCCTCACCGCGGCCAGCGACCGGTCCATCTCCTCGATCCGCGAAAAGTGCGCGAGGAGCGAGGCCGCCTCCTCGGCCTTCGAGGCCGTCGCGAGTACGAATCCGCAGTCGCGCCGGTCTCCGGCGGGAATCTCGACCGGGCAGCGCAGCGCGGCGATCGGGTCCTCGTGCCGTCCGAAGCGCGACGGCCAGTCGGCGCGCGAGAGCGCGGCGGGCGCGCCGAAATCGCCGAAACGGCCCAGGAACTCGGCCTTGTCGCCTTCGGCGCCTGACAGGGGCTCGGTGGAGGCGAACGCGCTGACGAAGGGAAAGCTCGTGTTCCAGTGGCCGTACTTCTTCGACGGCACGTCCCACATGTGGTTGCGGGCGAAGATCGCACGCCGCGAGGCGTCGAAACGCGTCTCGAGGAAGAGCCGGCCGAACTCGCGTCGCGGAGACGGCGAGACACCCAGGCACCACTCCAGAAACGCCGTCAGCTCGAGGCGGCGCGGACGCCCGGAAGAGTTGGAGAGCTCTAGGCGCCACATCTCGACGGTGGCCGACGGATCCACGAAAAGCGTCCACCGCGCCTCGATGCCGTGGAGCTGCGTCTCGAACGTCGTGTAGCCGAAGCCGTGCCGGCAAGCGAAGCCGTCGTATGCGGGAAAGAGGGGCGCGGGAGAGAGCGACCACGCGCGGCCGTCGTCGGAATCGCGCATGTAGAGAAATCGCCCGGAGCGATCGACCGCCAGATCCTGCTGCCAGCGCGTGATCGCCGCGAGCTGGGAATTGTCGATCCAGGAGGAGCCGCTGCCGGTGTGGCTGACCGCCAGGCCGACGCGCTCATTGGCGATGATATTGGCCCATGGTCTGGGAGGGCGCGGATCCGTGATCACGAACTCCCTTCCGTCTTCGGAGAATCGGCCGTAGCGGTTCGACGGCAGAGCGCGGCTCATCGAAGACCCTCCCCGAAGAGAGAAATCTCGGCCGGAAGCGAGCGCGCCACGGCCTCGCCGCGGGCGTTGACGGGCGCGGCCTTCCCGCCGACCGAGGCGCGCGACGGGCGTCCCGCGAATGGCCAGGGGAGCGCGAAACCGCCCGGAGGCACGCGCGCGTCACCCGAGATGCGAGCGTGGATCTCGCCTGCCTCGACGCGGAAGCGCAGGTCCAGGCGGCCGTATCGCGTGCGCAGGCCCGAGACGGCCACGCCGCGCGGATCGTGCAGCCAGTCCGGTGGAAGGCCGGCGCCGACGACCACGGCGGAGTCGTCTGGGCGTTCGTACGCGAAGAGATCCAGGAACGACCGGAGGAAGTCGGAGCCGACCCAGCCGTGCGGCATGTCGCCGATGAACCGGGCCTCGCGTGGCTCGTTCCAGACGACCTCGGCCCAGTGCTTCCAACCGGCCGGACGGCGATCCGCGAAGAAGAACTCCGAGAGCGCCGCCGCGCGGTCGCGCCGGCCGAGACGTACGAAGCTGCCGGCGATCCGCCATTCGTAGGGGGTGTAGTCGTTGCCGGGCGCGCGGCGATGGGCGCGCCGCTCCTCGAAGCGCTTCCAGTATTTCTCGAACGTGTTCGAGAGCTGCGGCTCGGGCAGCCGCGACTGTTCCTCGCCGGGCTCGAGCGCGATCGTCGTCGAGGTCGCGTCGAAATCGCCGAGATCCGCCGACCCCGGTACGTAGTCGAGGCTCCGCGCTTCGATCACAGCGCGGATCGAGGCGTGCAGATCCGCTCGCAGCTCGTCGCGCGACGCCGTGATACGGGCGGCATCGGCGTCCTTGCCGAGAGCGCGGGCGACGTCGGCTACCGAAGAGAGCCCGCGGACCGCCCAGAAGTCGTCCCAGTAGGAGTGCACCGGGCGCGCCGAGTAGCCCTCGTGGCTGATCGATTCCGGCAGAAGCCCGTAGAAGAAGCGCTTCTCGCCCGTCCGGTACTCCTCGGTCCGGCGTTGCGCCCGAAGCGCGTCGATGTGCGCCACTACTTTCGCAAGCGTCGGCCAGGCCTCTTCGACCGTGGCGCGATCTCCGGTGTACGCGAGGTATTCGCCGGCGAGATACAGGAGTTCCCCGTGGCTGTCGTGCTCGGGCACGGGGTCGGCGCCGCGGGAGTCCACGCAGCACGGCACCGCGCCGTTCTCGTAGACGTAGGGCACGTACCAGCGCAGGAAGTCGCGGACCTCGGCGAAGTGTCCGAGCCGAAGGAGAGCGGTCGAGGTCAGCGCGCCGTCCCGGATCCAGGACCTCGCGTATGAGCGCGAGCCGGGGCGGATCGCCGGTCCGTCGCGGTTGATCAGGATCCAGGCGAGGTTGGAGTTGGCAGTCTGGGCAATCTCCGTCGCGGCGGAGGGCAGCGTGAACGTGGCGCCGCCGAGGCTTTCGCGCCAGGCGCGCGCGGCGGCGTCCATTCGCGACTGAAAGTCGGCGGCCGGGTTGGCGGGCTTCTCTTCGTAGGCATTTTCCGAGAGGGGCACCGCAATGACCACGTCGCGTGAGGCACCCGCCGGGATCTCGAGATCCCAGGCCAGGGCGCCCGACGCGAGACCGTCGGGATCGGAGGCCTCGGTCGTATCCGTCGCCCCGCCGGAGGCCAGACGCGACACGATCTCTCCGCTCTCCCACGCGATGGCGCGAAAGGCGGACGGGGCCGTCCACGCCAGGACCGTCCGGCCGTTCGCCTGCACAGAACCTCCCGACCGCCGCATCGTTCGGATGGGGGCGAAGCCTCCGGGCTTGCCCAGCCACTGCGAGGGGGGATTCACCTGGACGGGCCGGAGCGCGAGGTAAAGCGTGGCGCGTTCGACACCCGCTCCGGAATTGCGGATGCGGTACCGGGCACGCAGCGTCGAAGCCGCGCGCGGCCCGTCCGCGAAAGCCGTGGCTTCGAGGGAGATTCCAGCGGCGTACTTGCGCCGGACAGAGGGGATCGGAAGGTCACCCTGGGCAAGGCTCTGGGAGGTCTCCGCTTCGGCCCACCCGACGAGCTTCCCGCCCACGGAGAGAAAGGGCTCGAGCGAGAATTGCCCGCGGCCCACCTCCAGCGCACCGTCTTCGGAGAGCAGGCCCTTTTCGGCGCCTCCGTCCACGCCGACGAGTGTCCAGTAGATCTGTTCCCCGACGAAGGATCGGGGCCAGCGTCCCCGAGGCTCTTCTTTCGCCACGGATTCCAGCAATTTCGTGGTGTTTTCCCAGACCTCCGGCGCGACGATGAGGGCTTCCTCGAGCACGTAGCCTCTTCCGCGGGCCGATTCGAGAAACCGCAGGCGCACGAAGGCGGCTTCGGAATCGGGGAGGAGGATCCGCGCGCGGCCCGGACCGCCCGCCGTCACCGATCGCGCGCGGGACCACGCGCGGCCGTCGTCGGAGACCTCGATCTCGTAGCGCCGCGCGAAGTCCGCCGCGTCCCACGCGAGCGAGAGCCCGCTGAACTCCCGGCGCCCCCCGAGATCGAGCACGAGCTCCGACGTCTCGCTGGCGCCTTTCCAGCCGCGGACGACGGGGAGGGGACCGCTCGAGGAAGGACATTCCTCGAAGGAGAGATCGTCGATCCATACGGTTCCCCGGCCTCCGCTCGCGTTGACGATCGCGAACTCGATCGCACCGAGCTCGCGGAGATCCCCGCCGCCCGCCGGCCCCCACGCGAACGAGACCTGCCGCTTCCGGACGGTCAGCGTCGTCCACTCGCGAGGGAACGCGAAGTCGCGCCGCACCGACCACCATACTTTCTGGCCGCTCGGATCGAGGAGTTTGAACTCCAGGGTCTGCGGCGCCGTTTCACCCCGGACGCGGAAGCGAAACGCCCAGTTTTCGGGAAGCCGGAGCGGAAAGGCCTTGCGCGCGGCGGCCCAGCCGGCGTGGCCCTGGTAGTCGAAGTCGAGGCGCAGCGCCCCTCCATCCTCCGAAAGCTCCAGCCGCACGCCGTCGGCCGGCGCCGCCGTCCAGCCTGTGACCGATGAAAAGTCGTCGAGCAGCGGCGCGATCGCGAGGACCACGGCCGCGGCGACCGGCCGCCTCATTCCTTGACGCCTCCGAGCGTGATTCCCTCGACGTACTGCCTCTGCAGGGCGAGAAAGAGCAGAAGCACGGGCAGGACCGTCAGGACGGCGCCGGCCATCATCAACTCGGTGTCCGGCACGTGCTCGCCGACGAGCGTCGCCAGGGCGACCGGCAGCGTGTAGCGGGACTCGTCCGTCAGGATGACGAGAGGCCACACGAAGTCGTTCCAGGTCGCGAGGAACGTGACGATGCCGAGCGTGGCGAGCACGGGGCGCAGCAGAGGCAGGACGATCGTCCGGTAGATGCGGAACTCGCTGGCCCCCTCCAGGCGCGCGGCGTCGATCAGGTCGTCCGGGATCGACTGGGCGAACTGGCGGATCAGGAAGATGCCGATGATCCCCGCCAGTCCCGGCAGGACGGCGCCGGCGTACGTGTTGACGAGCTTGAGCGACCGCAGCATCAGAAACAGCGGGAGCATCGAGACCTGCGCCGGTATCACGAGGGCGGCGACCAGCAGGCCGAAGAGACGGTTCCGTCCGGGGAAGCGCAGCTTCGCGAAGGCGTATCCGGCCATGGAGTTTAGAAACAGCACGCCGAGCGTGGTGGCGCCCGACACGATCAGGCTGCTCGCCAGCGCGCGGCCGAGCGAGAGGCGCGTGAAGAGGTCCCGGTAGTTCGCCAGCGTGGGACTCGACGGGAAGAACGGCGGCGGAAACTCGCTGGCCTCGCCCGGCTGCATCAGCGACGCGCAGATCATCCAGGCGAGCGGCGTCAGGGCGAGCACCGCGCCGAAGAGGAGCGCGGCGTTGACCACGACCACGGCGACCGGCCTCTTCACGCGTCCCGCCGTTTCTGGATCCGGAACTGGATCGCCGTCAGGCCCAGCACCACTACGAAGAGCACAAATGCGATCGCGGCGGCATAGCCCATGTTCCACCAGCGAAAGCCGTTCTTGTACATCAGCAGTCCCACCGAGAGCGTGGCGTTGAGCGGTCCGCCTCCGCCGGTCATGACGTAGGGCTCGGCGAAGAATTGGAAGTAGCCGATCGTCGTCATCACGCCGAGAAAGAGAAAGGTCGGTGCGAGCAGCGGCACGGTGATCTTGCGAAACATCTGGACGGGCCCGGCGCCGTCGATGCGCGCCGCCTCGTACAGCGACTCGGGAATCGCCTGCAGGCCCGCGACGAAGAGGATGGTCGCGTAGCCGAAATTCTTCCAGACCGCGAGCAGCACGATCGCGGGCATTGCCCAGCGCGGGTCGCCGAGCCAGTCGATCGGAGGAATGCCGAACCATCCGAGGACGTGGTCGATCAGGCCGAAGCGCGGGTGGTAGAGGTACCGGAACACCACAGCGACCGCCACGAGCGTCGTGACGTAGGGCGTGAAGAATATGGTGCGGAAGACGCCCTTGAAGCGCGCCACGCGCGTGTGGAGCAGCAGCGCCGCTGCCAGGGCGACGCCGAGCGTCAGAGGGCCGCCGACGAAGAGGAAGAAGGCGGTGTTGCGCATGGCTTTCCAGAGCAGGGGATCCGCCAGGAGGCGCGCGTAGTTGCGCAGGCCGACTACGCGGACGTTCTCCAGGTTGCCGAGCGAGTAGATGTCGAAGTCGGTCAGAGACAGCAGGAAGCCGGCCGCGATCGGGAGGACGAAGAAGACGCCGATGGTCAGGAGCCCCGGCGCGAGGAACATCCAGGCGGCGCGGATCTCGTGCGGCGTCGAACGCGCGAGGCGCGCCTCAGCGGCCACGAGGTTCCTCCCGGCGGCGCGAAAGGATCCAGCGCCGCTTCTCCAGGATCCGGTCCACGTCCGCGTTGAGCCGCGAAAGCGACGCGGGCACGGTTTCCCGTCCCCGGATCGCCGCCTCCATGTCTTCCGCCAGCTTCTGCGCGATCTGCTCCCACTCGGGCACGCGGGGGAGAGGGACGAGGCGATCGGCCTGCTCACGGAAGGCGCGCGCCTTGACATCTCCGGCGAGAGGAGCATCGTCCCAGGCTTCGCGCCGGGCGGGCAGGTCGCCCGAAAGCTCGTAGAAGCGGGTCTGGATCTGCCGCCGAGACAGGAACTCGACGAGCTTCCAGGCCGCGTCCTTCTGCTTGGACGCCCGGAAGATCGCGAAGGAAGCTCCCCCCGCCCACGAGTATCCCGGCCATTCGGCACCGTCGGGCGCCGGGACCGGCGTCGTCATCCACGTGTCCTGCAGCTCCGGCGGAAGACGGCGGCGAAACTCTCCGAGATTCCAGGGGCCGGTGATCCACATCGCGACGTAACCCCGGGAGAACTCCTGGTACGGATTCCCGAGCTGCGTGTAGCTGACCACCGGCGCGAGGCTGTCGCGGTAGAGACCTACGTACCACTCCGCCGCCGTTCGGAACGGAGGCTGCGAGAAGGCGCCGCGCGTGTCGTCGTCGGCGAGGAGCGGCGATCGCATCTCTAGTCCCAGGATCGTCAGTTGTTCCCACTCGTTCGTCGGCAGCAGGATGGCGTAGCGTCCTTCGCCGGCGGGACCGCGGACCTTTTCCATCGCGGCGCGCCACTGCGACCAGGTCCGCGGCGGCTCGCGCCATCCGGCCTTCTCCAGGAGATCGCGGCGATAGAACATCGCGCGCGTGTCCACGTACCAGGGAATCCCGAAGAGGCGGCCGTCGAAGAGGTTGGTCTTCCAGATTCCCTCGAAGTAGTCGCCGGAGGAAAGCGCCTGCGAAGCCGCGGCCCGCTCGTCGAGGGGCTCGAGCGCGCCGATGGCAGCGAATTCCGGGATCCACGTGTTGCCGAGCTGCGCGAGATCCGGCGGCGCTCCTCCCACGAAGCCGGTCAGCAGCTTTTCGTGCGCCGCGGTCCACGGGATCTGCTGCACGACCACGCGGATGTCGGGATTCTCGCGCTCGAACTCCGGGACGAGGTCCTTGACGACCTCGCCCTCGCGACCGAGGCCCCAGAAGCGAAGGACGCGCCCGCTCTCCTCGGCGCGGCCGGGAGCGCACGCGACTGAGGCCACAGCGGCCAGCAGGCACGCCGCGCCGCCGAGGCGCGCGATCAGCGCGCGGGCGCGTCGAGCCATCCGCCCGTGAACCCAGCGCGTTTCAACCCCGCCACGACGTAGGGGTTCTTGCGCATGGTCCGCCAGATCAGGCCGGACCGATAGTTCTCGATCATGGCGACGATGGGGCCCTGGTCGATGCCCAGCTGATCCGCGTCGAACCAGCCCACACCTTCGATGATCTGTCCGCTCGCCACGCGCATGGAGACCGCGCCGAGGGTCGGGTTGAACGCGTCTAAGAAGCCGTACTTGTTGCGCACGTCCGGCCAGCGCCGCGTCATCTCCTGCAGCGCGGGCACGACGATTTCGGGTGCGAAGGGAATCGAGCCGGCCGCCGCGGCGGGCGCGATCGTGCCGTCGTCGATGACGTGGGCGAGCGACGCCCCCCGCGCGGCGTATCCGTGGAACTCCCGCAGCTGGCCGGCGATCTTCAGCGTCCCGTCGAAGGGGCCGTCGCAAGCGGAGAGGCCCCAGACGCTGGCGCCGTAACCCTCCCACCCGGCGGGATTGGCGCCGGCGTATGCGCGCTGGGAGATCGTGGCGCGGCGGGAGTTCTCGAAGTAGTCGATGCTCCTGGCGCGCATGTAGGCGTCCTGGATCCCGCGAAAATCGACCCAGACGTGGGAGTACTGGTGTCCGAAGAGAGGAGAGAAGTTGACGTGCTCCTGGCCGTAGAAGGATCCCCAGAGGTACGTCTTGCACCACTGCGGCCACGCGGCCGGATCGATGGCGTGCGTCGGCGAACCCAGGGCCAGGAGGTAAAGGATCATCGCCTCGTCGTAGCCGCTCCAGTTGTAGCCGTGGAATCCCTCCTCCGGCGTCCAGCCCATCGAGACGCCGGGCGGGCGGGGCTGTATCCAGGTCCACTCGATCCGACGATAGATCGCGTCGGCGTCGGCGCGGATCTGTGCCTCGACGGGGTCGTCGCGGTCGAAATAGCTCTGGGCGCAGAGTGCGCCGGCAACCAGCAGCGTCGTGTCGATCGTCGAGAGCTCGATCTTCTCGAATCTCTCGCCGGTCTTCATGTCGAGGAAGTGGTAGTAGAACCCGCGGTAGCCGGTCATGCCGCGCGGGGCGTCGCCCTGCGGCGCTCTGACCAGGAAGCGCAGCGTTTCGGCCGTGCGTTGAGCGGCCTCGCCGCGTGTGACCCATCCGCGTTCGGCGCCGACCGTGTAGGCCGTCAGCCCGAACCCGACGGCCGCGATCGATGAAAACGACTTCGTGGGGGCGCGGTCGGGGATCAGCCGCGTGCCGGGATCCGAGAGGTCCCAGAACCACTGGAAGGTCTCGCGCTCGAGCCTGTCGAGGAATGCCTTGGTATTGGGCGACGCGGCCGGTAACGGCCCGAGCGTCTGGCTTCGCGTCTCCGCCGCCCGGGGCGCCGGGCGGCAGAGGGCGAAGAGGACGACGAAGAGAGGCGTCAGCGCGAGGAGCGCCGCCCGCCGCCGGAAGCGGCGCGACCGCGCGCCGTCGGCCCTTACGGTTCCGGCGTCAGCAATGCACCTCACGATCGATCGTCAAACCATACCTTCAGAAGCCCACCTGGAGCCCGAACTGGAACCGCCGCGGCTGCGTGATCAGGCAGTTCGGCTTGCCGAAGTTCTGGTTCGGGGGATCGTTCACCGGCGGAATGAAGCCGTCGAAGCAGCCGTAGTTGTTGTGGTTGGTGATGTTGAACGCGCTGGCGCGCACGCCCACCCGGTAATCCCTCGCGAGGTAGAAGTCCTTCTGCAGAGCCAGGTCCCACTGCTGGAACGGCAGAGACTCGTTCAGGACTTCGGTCTGGAATCCTCCGTAGAGGGCGATCAAATGCTTACCAAAGTCGAAGCCCTGGGATGCGTCATCGATGGTGAAACCTACGCCGGTGCCCAGCTGCAGCAGTGTCGAGAGCGTGATGTCCCACGGAAGCCCCACGATGCCCGAAAGGACGACCCGGTGCCGCTCGTCCTGGGGCGCGCGGTGCCGGGGCGAGTGCGCGGGGTCGATGAAGTCGAGCGTGAAGAAGTCGCCCCCGTTGGCCGTGGCGTGGCCGTAGGTGTAGGCGAGGGTGGCGCCCCACTTGGACGAGGCCGTGTACTGCTTGTTGACCGAGAGCAGAAGCGCGTCGTACCAGGCCTTCTTCGAAGCGTCGGAGAGGAGGACGTTGCCGAAGTCCGGCGAGAGCGACATGCAGCAGCTGCCGTCGGGGTTGCGGTTTCCGAAGATCCAGGTGAACCCGTTGTAGGACCGCACACCGGCATATGAAAGAGAGATGCCCACGAGGCCGACCTGCTGTCGCACACCGGCGCTGAACTGGTCCGAGTACGGGGGCTGGGTGTTGTTGTTGATCAGGAAGACTTCGGGCTTGGGTCCTGTGCCGCTGTCGATGATGGACTGGAGGCCGGCCTGCGTGAAGTAGGCGGGCTGCCAGACAATCGTGGGCTGGCCATCGCGGGGCTGGCCGTCTTCGGAGAAGCGGAAGGTCAGCGTCGTGTATTGGAGGCGAAACGACTCGTCCAGGATCGCGTTGTATTCGACTCGATCGTAGTAGCGTCCCCAGCCTCCGAAGAAGACCGTCCGGCCCTGACCGGTCAGGTCCCAGGCAAACCCGGCGCGCGGCTGGAATTCCCTCTTGTAGGTCGGGCGGTCCTCGCCGGACGTGAAGTAGTTGGCCGAGAAGTAGGGAGAGAAGTCCGCGACGACCTGCGGGGGCGTGATGTAGTCGTTGTTCAGGCCGTTCGTCTCGTAGTCCCACCGCAGGCCCAGGTTGAACGTCAGACACGAGTTGACCTGCCAGTCGTCCTGGATGTAAACGCCGAACTGGTTGTTTTTCTGAGAGAGGTCCGGGTCGCCGAAGCCCAGAGAGGCTTCGAACGGGAAGGCGAATGGGTCACCGGCGGGGATGTCGGAGCGGAAACGATAGGTCGGAAGCCCGTTGAAGTTCTTCTGCACGTCGTAGGTGTTGGCGTTGAATATCGCTCCCACCTTGAGGACGTGGTTGCCCCAGCCGTGGAGGTCGAGCAGGGAGAAATCGTCGCGGACGTACAAGCGCTTCAGCTGGAAGTTCAGGAGGATGTCGCTCGAGCCGGCGCGAAGGGCGTTCTGGTAGTCGAGGCCCACGAGGTTCGGCACGACCGAGCTCGGGTTCCACTGGTAGGACTGGTAACCGACGGTCGTCTCGTTCATGAACTTGGCGGAGAGCCAGGTGTTCTTGGCCTGGGCGTTCCAGACGGTGTTGAGGATGTCGGTCCCCGCCTGGAAGGAACGCTGGGGGTTGTTGGAGGAGGCGCCGACGTCCTTGACCTCGTCGTCGTGGCGGTAGAAGCCGTTGAAGTCGACGACGTCGCTCGGCGCGGCCTGCCACGAGACCTTTCCGAAGGCCAGGTTTTCCTTGAAGGGGGTGGGGAAGTTGCCGGTCAAAGGCTCCAGAGCGTTGAAGACGTCGGGGGGCAACAGTCCGGCCTGCGGGCCGAACGACACGGTGGAGTCGCGCCGCTGGTCGTTGTACTCCCAGGACCCGAAGAAGTGGAGTGAGTCCTTGATGATGGGACCTCCGATCGAGACGCCGGCCTGCCAGCGCGTGAAGTCGGGCTTCGTGAAGGTCGCCGACCGCGGCGCTCCCGTGCAATGATCGAACTCCGCGCAGTCGTCGGTGGCCACGAGGTCCTTGTTCTGGTACTCGGCGAAGCCGTCTCCGTGGAAGTCGTTGCCGCCCGACCTGGTGACGGCCGTGATCAGCGTGCTCGAGGACTTCTCGTACTCGGCCTTGAAGTTCTGGGTGATGACGCGAAACTCCTGGACCGCATTCTGCGGGAACGGGTTGCCGCGGCTGGAATCCTGGCCGACGACGCCGCCGTTCAAGACGTCGTTCTTGTAGCTGGTACCGTCGATGAACACGTTCGTGTTGAAGCCGGGGATCGCGGCGCCCAGGACCTCCTGATTGTTCTGGTCGGTCGAGGTCCGGACTCCCGGAGCGAGGTTGGCGAAGTTCAGGAAGTTGCGGTTGTCCTGGGGCAGAACCGCGAGCTCCTCCCGCGAGACGTTGGTCGCGATCTCGCTCTGCATGGTGTCGATGAGCGGGGCCGCGCCGGTCACGGTGATCTCCTGCGCAGCGCGGGCCGAGAGCACGAAGTCGAGGGCCTGGATCTGGCCCAGGATGACCTCGACTTTCCTCGTATCCGTGCCGTACTGGTCCAGGCTCGCCTTGACCGTGTAGTTGCCGGGTGGCACCTGCAGGTTGAAGAAGCCGTCGCCGCCGCTCACAGCCGTGCGGGTCACGCCGGTATCGTCGTTTGTGGCTTCGACCGTGACGCCCGGCAGGCTGGCCGCGCTTTCGTCACGGACGTAGCCCCGAAGAGTTCCGGTCGTCGACTGGGCTCCCAGCGGGAGCGCGGTGAGCGCCATCAGCAGCAAAAGGAAAGCTCGACCCGTCCAAATCGATCGCCTGGTTCGTTGCGTCATTCGCCCTTCCTCCTTCCATTGGTCCCATGACTACGGTTCTTGCGTCCGGCCATCAGCGGCAGCGAGCCGCTGGATTCGCGCGTCACCAGAGTGGTCGGCAGGGTCAAGTGGAGCCGCTTGTGTCCGGTGCCCGTACGCACGGCGTAGAGCACGCGCTCGGCGGCGGCCGCGCCGAGCTCGGCGATGGAAACGCGCACCGAGGTCAGCGGCGGCGCGGTGAAACTGGCGATCGGAATGTCGTCGAATCCGCCGAGCGCGAAGTCGCCGGGCACCGAGCGCCCTCCCTCCCGGAGGGCCGCCAGGCAGCCGATCGCCATCGCGTCGTTGGCGGCGAAGATCGCCGTCGGCGCGTCGGCGCCCCGCATCCGGGCGAGGCGCTGGCCCGCGCGGTACCCGGCGTCCTCGCGGAAGTTCCCGGGGAACTCGAGGGCCTCGGTCGCGCCTTCGCCGATTGCGGACATCGCGTCCCGATACCCGCGGAGCCGCTCCGACGCGTCCCGGTTCGGCGCGGGTCCGCGAATGAACGCGATCTTCCGATGCCCCAGCGAGGCGAGGTGGCGGACCATCGCGACCGCTCCGTTGTAGTTGTCGATGTTGATCAGGTCGAAAGGCGTCGCGGCGTCGGGAGAGGCGTTCAAGAGCACGACGGGCAGCGCGTCCGCGAGCGAGGCCCGCAGCGCCGGCGCCCCGAGGTCGGGGGAGAGGACGATCAGGCCGTCGACCCGCCCGCGCATCGTGCGGGCCATGGTTCCCGTCTCCCCGCGGTCGCCGTGCGAGCTGGAGACCAGCAGGTGGTATCCGCTTCGACGCACGGTCGCGTCGATGCCGCGGATCAGCTCGGAGAAGAACTCGCCGTAGATGTCGGGAAGGAGAACCCCGATCGTGTGGGTCTGCCGGGTGATCAGACTGCGCGCCGTGCCGTGGGGG
>JBKOVK010000162.1:0-7545 GCA_046724475.1 Acidobacteriota bacterium
CGGCGCCAGAAGATGGTCGACCGCGCGCTCGCGGCGATCGAGGAGTGGAAACAACAGATCCTGGGCGCACCGGTCGCCGTACCTTAGGAGAGCCATGCTGACTTTCGACGACATCGAGCAAGCCCGAAAGCGCCTCCAGGGCGTGGCGCACCGCACCCCCGTGTTGACCTCGCGCCAGTTCGACGAGGAGGCGGGGGCGACGGTCTTTTTCAAGGCGGAGAACCTGCAGCGCGGGGGCGCCTTCAAGTTCCGCGGCGCCTACAACAAGATGAAAGCCGAGAGCGAACGCGGCAAGGTCGACGCCGTCGTCGCGTTCTCCTCGGGCAACCACGCCCAGGCCGTGGCCCTGGTCTCGCGGCTCCTCGGCATCCGCGCGACGATCGTGATGCCGAAGGACGCGCCGCAGATGAAGATCGACGCGACGCGGGGCTACGGGGCCGAGGTCGTCCTCTACGACCGCGAGTTCCAGAGCCGCGACGACATCGCGGCGCAGATCGCACAGGAAAGGAAGGCGCTGCTGGTGCCGCCTTTCGACGATGAGCTCATCATGGCGGGGCAGGCCACGGGCGCAGTCGAGCTCATCGAGGACGTGCCCGACCTGGATGCGATCGTCGTTCCGGTCTCCGGCGGCGGCCTGATCGCCGGATGGACGACGGCGGCCAAGCACCTCCGGCCCGGAATCGCGGTCTACGGCGCCGAGCCCGAGGCCGCGGCCGACACGAAGAAGTCCCTCGACGCCGGAAAGCGCGTGGAAGTCTCCTCCAACCCGACGATCGCCGACGGCCTGCGCGTGACGACTCCCGGAAAGCTGACCTTTCCGATCGTGCAGCACGACGTCAAAGACATCCTGCTCGTTTCCGACGACGAGATGATCGAGACGCTGACCTGGATGCTCGAGCGCATGAAGGTCCTGGTCGAGCCCTCCGGCGCCGCGGGAGCCGCGGCGGTCCGGCACCGCAAGGCCGATTTCTCGGGGAAGAAAGTCGGCGTCGTGCTCTCGGGCGGCAACGTGGACCTGGCCCGGCTGACCGAGTTCATCGCGTCCCGCGCTCACGGCCTGCCGGCGGCTGCCTCTCGATGAAGCGGGCCGCCGCTTTCGCCGTCGCAGCGGCGCTCGCCGCTGGCCCGCTGTCCGCGCACGACTTCTGGATCGAGCCCTCCACCTTCCGTCCGCAGGTCGGCGAGAACGTGACCGCGCGGCTCTGGGTCGGCCCGCACCTGAAGGGCGAGCCGTTTCCGCGCGTCTCCAAGCTCATCGTCACCTTCGCGCTCTTTTCGGGCGCCGGTACGACGCCGCTTTCCGGCCGCGAGGGAGTCGACCCGGCCGGCTCGGTTCGGATCACCGCCCCGGGGCTCCAGTTCATCGGATATCGAAGCCGCGACTACGGCGTCTCGATCGACGCGGCGAAGTTCGAGGATTACCTGAAAGAGGAGGGGCTGGAGGAGATTTCGAAGATCCGCGCCTCGCGCGGTGAGACGCAGAAGCCGGCGCGCGAAGTCTTCTCGCGGGCCGCCAAGGCCCTTCTCGACGCGGGACAGACGGGGAAGCCACCGACGGGATACGACCGCGACCTCGGTTTCACGCTCGAGCTGATCGCGGACAGAGACCCCTACACGGCGACCGTCGGCCAGACGTTGCCGTTTCACTTGCTCTACGAGGGCAAGCCTCTGCCCGGGGCGCTCGTGCAGGCGCTGTCGAAGACGCGTCCGGAAAAGGGAGTCGCCGGGCGCACCGACGCCAAGGGGCGCGTCTCGCTCAACCTTGACGCCTCGGGCTTGTGGCTGATTAAGGCGGTGCACATGATCCCGGCTCCGCCGGGCGTGGACGCCGATTGGCAGAGCCTTTGGGCTTCGTTAACCTTTGAAATCGGGTCCTCGAATCCTGTAGGAAAGGCGCCGTGAAAGGAAGGGTCTTGGTGTCGGCAGGTCTCGCCGCGGCGGTCGCCCTCGCCGCGGGCTGCAAGTCCCGCCGCGAGCTTCCGGCCAACGCGCCCTCGCGTCCCGCGATCACGCCGGGCGCTCCCGTGAGCGCGTCGGCGAAGCGCTATCCCCTGAAGGGCGTGATCACGGCGGTGGACTTCTCCAAGCCCGCGATCACCGTCGCCCACGAAGACATCCCGGGTTTCATGGAAGGGATGACGATGGAGTTCCCGGTGCGCGACGATCCGAAGGTGGTCGCGTTGCTGCGGCCGGGGGACCGCATCGAGGCGCGGCTGGTCATCGACGGCAAGGTGTTCTTCCTCGAGAACGTCCTGACGAAAGGCTTCGTGCCGACGCCGACCGCATCGAGCTCATCGGCGCGGCCCGAGCCCAACCGCGGAGTCGGGGTGGGCGACCTCGTGCCGGACTTCACCCTGGTCGACCAGACGGGCAAGCCCGTCCGGTTCTCGCAGTTCCGAGGCGAACCGGTTGCGGTCACGTTCGTGTACACGCGCTGCCCCATCGCGACCGCGTGCCCGATCACGGTGGGCAAGTTTTCCAAGATCGCCGCGGCGCTGGTGAAGGAGAAGTTCGGGACGCTGCTCGCCGTGACCGTGGATCCCGCGGGAGATACACCCGCGGTCCTGAAGGATTATGCGACGCGCGTGGGCGCCGACCCTTCGCGCTGGAAATTCCTGACCGGCGATCCGGCGGCCGTCGCTCGCGTGGCCGAGCGCTTCGGCGTCCTCTATTACCCGGACCACGGCCAGATCGTGCATTCGCAGGCGGTGGCCGTCGTGGACCCCGACGGCCGTGTCGCCAACCTCTATTACGGCGAGGAGTGGGAGCCCGAGTCGGTGCTCCAGGACCTCGAGAAAGCGAGAAAAGGATGACGAAACCCCGGGTATTGACCGGCCTGGTTATGGCCGCCCTCGTCGGATTCGGCGTGGCGCTGTTCGCCCAGGAATCCCATCCGTCGGAGACCTTCAAACAGTACTGCGCGAAGTGTCACGGCGAGGACGGAAAGGGACAGACGGCCAAAGGAAAACAGCTGAAGGCTCGGGACTTCACGGACGCCGAGTGGCAGGCCGACCAGAAAGATTCCGAACTGATCGAGCACGTCACCGAAGGCAAGGACGACATGCCGCCATTCGGCAAGAAGCTCTCCCAGGAGCAGATCGCGAGCCTGGTCAAGAACGACGTGCGGGGTTTCGCCCCCAAGAAGTAGCTCATGCTCCCGGCCGCGTCCTCTCGAGGACCGACGGCCAGTCGTTGGGAACGATCGGAAGCGGCGGGTCTTCGGGCCCGCCGCTCCATTCTCGGGGAGTCCATTCCGCGACGATCGCGTCGAGATCCCTTTCGAGGCGGTCCGACGACGGGTCCAGCCGCGTGACCACGAGAAGACCCGTCGGATACGCCGGCACGAGGAACACGGTCAGATCGGGGCGTCGATTCTGAAGAATCGGCACAATCTTCCAGACGTCTCCCGTCCAGAACCCGGTGCGGCGCTGCCGCGAGGCCGTCGCGGCGTCGAGCGGCAGGCAATCGTGAAACAGCACGACGGAATCCGGAGCACAGCGGCGCTCGACGTGGATGAAGTCGCGCAGAGCCTGCTCGAAGAGGTGAAGGCCGTCGACGAAGGCGAGGTCGACCGGCCTCCCCGAGAGCTCCGAGTCGCCGGCGCCGCTGGCGAAGAAGACGTCGCTCTCCAAGGGGAACAAGCGCGTCTCCGCGTCGAAGGCGTGTCCCTCGCGGGCCGTCGGATCGACGCCGATGGCTTTCGTCGGAGGGCGAGCGAGCGACAGCGTGCGTCCGGCGTCCACGCCGATCTCCAGGTACACCCCGGGACGCAACGCCTCGTGAAAACGCCGCAAATACGCGAGGAAGTCCTCTCCGGGAAGCTTCGCCCGCGCCATGCAGACGTGCGCGGCCAGAGAGTCGGGGTCAATCGAGAGGGCTTCGCGACAGGCCGCGATCGCCTCCGCGGCGCGCCCGGCGGCGAGCAGCCGCTCCGCCTCCGCGACGCGCTCCGCGGCCTCCATCTCAGTACACCGCATCCTCGAGCGACACGCCGAAGAGGCCCGAGTACATCTTCGGGTAGAAGTGCGTGGACTTCTGCGGGAGCCGGTCTCCCGCGGCGACCACGGCCTCGACGTCGGACACGGTCGTCGGCCGCATCAGGATCGCGGCCTGCGACTCGCCCTTCTCGACCGAGGCGATCGCCGCGGCGGCGTCGGAGGTGAACGAGATACGCTCGCCGCGCGCGATCGTATCCGTGCCGATGCCGAGGAGCTTGTCGAAGAAGGCGACCTCCAGCGCCGCGACGTCGAGGTTGCGCCACGCCTCCGAGCGGCCCTCGGGCCACGGCAGCGGCGCCGCCGGCTTTTCCAGGAGCGTCAGCAGCGTCGGCTTGACGTCTTTCGAGACGAGCACGAACGCGGGGAAGCGCCGCGCGTGGCTCTCCAGGGCCGCGTAGGCCTCGGGTGCGGATGCGAACTCTCTGGCTTCGAAAAAGTCGCGCGCGGCATGGAGCGTGCGCACGGGTCTCCAGTCGGGCAGGTCCTTGAGGAGGCGGTGAATCGGGCGAACGATCAAGCCTTGCGAGTCCATGTCGACGATGGCGCAGAGCTTGTACCTCGCTCCGGGCAGCTTCTCGGCGGCGGGATCCTTGGAGAACGCGAGGGCGGTTTCGTAGCGGTGATGTCCGTCGGCGATGATCGCCTCGGCGTTCTTCACGAGACCCTGGAGCTCGACGTGGGCGGCGTAGTCCGAGATTCGAAACGCATCGTGGCGCACGCCGTCGGCATCCGTCGCCGTCAGCTGGGGCTGGCGTCGAGTCGACAGAGCCGCCGCGAGAGGAGCCCGCGTCATCAGGAACACAAGCTCGAAGTCCGCCTTCGTCGCCGCCAACAGCGCCAGTCGATCCTCCTTGGGCTTGGCGAGCGTGCGCTCGTGGGGACGCACGACCTGCTTTTCGTACTCGGCCAGACGCACGAGCCCGACGAGCGCGTCGCGGACGTAGGTCTCGCCGCCCTCCGTGAACGTCTGCCGGTAGATCCACAGCGCGGGTCGTTTCTCCTTCTCGAGAGTGCCGTCGGCGAGCCACGCGGCCTGCGTCATCGCCGCGGCGGCGTACGGATCGTCGACGTCGCGCTTGGGGTAGGTCACCCGAACGATGTTCTCGGGCGCCTTCGCGTAGAGCTCTTCCTGCCGCACCGGCGAGATTTGGTCGTACGGCGGCGCGAACACGGTCGAGAGCCCGCGCGCCGCCAGTACGCGGGGCGAAAAGCGAATCGAACGAAAGGGCCGCAACTCCATGGCGGGGCATTCTAAGGGGTCATCCCCGAGGGACGGCGGACCCTTCCAAGCCGGTCGGTGGCGGCAAAGGGATGCCTCGCTGCGCTCGGGAGGGGCGCTACACTGATGGCGCGTGATCTCGCTCTCCCGCGCCATCGACGGCTTCGAGACCCACGTGGCCGACGAGAGGCGATTTTCTCCCCGGACCGTGCTCGCCTACCGAACGGACCTCGACCGATTCGCCGATTTCTGGGAGAAGGAATTCGCCAACGAGAGCGCCGGCAAGACGCCGCTGTCGAAAGTCGACACGCTGGCCGTGCGTTCCTATCTCGCGTACCTCCACCGGGCGAAGCTCTCGAACCGTTCGCTCGCGCGCCACCTCTCGACTCTGCGCTCCTTCTTTCGCTGGGCCTGCCGCGAGGGTCACATCGAAAAGAGTCCCGCCAAGGGCCTGCCCGCGCCGCGAGTTCCCAGGACGCTGCCCCGCGCGATGACGCTTCCCGACACCGAGCGACTGCTCGACTCCGACGACGACGGCCTGATCCCCGAGCGCGAACGAGCCCTCTTCGAGCTTCTCTATGCGACGGGGCTGCGTGTCTCCGAGGCGGCGGGCCTGGACATGGACGACGTCGATTTCTCCGAGCGCCTCGTGCGCGTCACCGGAAAGGGCAGCCGCGAGCGGATCGTGCCGTTCGGCGAGGCCGCGGCCGACGCGCTGCGGGCGTATCTGCCGTCGCGTGCGGCGCTCCGGCACCGGGCCAACGACGAGAACGAGCCGGGGGACCCGCTCTTCGTCAACGCGCGCGGCGGCCGCCTCACGTCGCGCTCGATGGCGCGCCTGCTGAAACGTCGACTGCGCGCGGCGGGCCTGCCGGAGGAGATCTCGCCGCACGCGCTGCGCCACACCTTCGCGACGCACCTGCTGCAGGCGGGAGCGGACCTGCGCGCGATCCAGGAGCTGCTCGGCCACGCCTCGCTCTCGACGACCCAGAAGTACACGCACCTGGATACCGCTCGTCTGCGCGAGGTGTATCGGAATGCGCATCCGAAAGCGTAAACGGGGTCTCAGGTCCCAGGTCCCAGGTCCCACGTCCGGGATCGTGCTCTTTCTCTTCGCGGCCGGTGCCGTCGCGCAGACGCCGACGCCGGCCGCGCTTCCTCCGGTACTCGCCGAGATCGACCGGCAGATCCGCGAAGGATTCTTCGATCCGAAGTTCAACGGCGCCGACTGGCCGGGAGCCGTCGCGAAAGCCGCGGCGGAACTGTCCCGCTCGCCCGCGCCCTCGGCCGAGGAACAGAGCACGATCTACGACAACCTGCTCGCGGTCCTGAAAGATTCGCACACGTTTCGACTTCCCGCGGGACGGCTTCCCGAGCGCGACTGGGGCACGGCCGGAGTCCGGATCGGACGCGACGGCGACGGCTACGCCGTCAAGGGCGTCATACCAGGAAGCTCGGCCGACAAAGAGGGACTGCGCATGGGAGACCGCGTCCTCGCCGTGAACGGCCGGCCGTACGGAAAAGCGCGCGTCAACTTCCGCGACCTTTTCTTCGCCTTCGAAGGAACTCCGAAATCGACAATCGACGTGACGTGGCAGCGCCCGGGAGAACCGGCGCGAACGTCGAAGCTGCTGCTGGAATACGAGGAGCCGGGCGACCGCCTCGTATGGGACAGCGCCCGCGTGATCCGGCGCGACGGCAAGACCTACGGCTACGCGCATGTCTGGGGCATGAGCGCCGAGACCGCGCTCGCGGTCGTGGACATGCTTCTCGATCGGGAGGAGGTCGCGCGCGCACGCCCCAATCTCGCCGGCTGGGGGCAGCTCGACGGCTTCGTGCTCGACGTGCGGGGCAACAGCGGCGGCTACGATCCCAACATCCTGCCGACGTTCTTGCGCGGGCAGTGGAGCTCGGGCGACTACTACCTCGTCTCGCGCGACGGGAAACGCGTCTCGCCTCCGGCATACAAACCATTACCCGTGGCGCTCCTCGTCAACTCCGGCACCGCCTCCGCCGGTGAGGCCCTCGCCCTGAAGTTCCGCGCGCACAAGATCGGGCCGATCGTCGGAGAGGAGACCGCCGGCATGGCGAGCGGCGGTGCGGGCGCGCACCTGCTTCCCGACGGATCGCTGCTCTGGTTCACCGCCCGCACCGTGGAGGGACTCGACGGCCGCCGCTACGAGGGCCAGGGTGTCGTCCCCGACGTCCCCGCCGCGGGCGTCGAAGACGCGATCCTCGACCGCGCGATCCGGTCCCTTTCGCGGTGACTGCGGTATCCTCGCCGGCAATGGATCGGTGGCATTCGACGACGGTTCTGTGCGTGCGCCA
>JBKOVK010000010.1:0-2955 GCA_046724475.1 Acidobacteriota bacterium
CGCGAAGCGATCGACAAGCTCGCCGCCACGACGAAGGATCCGGCGCAGAAGGAACGCGCGGATCTCTTCCGCGCGCAGCTGCCCCTGGCCGAGAAGAAGCCCGCAGAGGCGCTGGCTCTCTACAAGAAATTCCTGAAGGACCATCCCAGCTCGCCCTACCGCGCGCAGGTGGAGGGTTACATCGCGCGGCTCGAAGGCGCGGCGCCGGCGCCATGAGACGCACCGCGGCCGCACTGCTCCTCGGTCTCGCCGCACGCGCCCTCGTCGCCGCGGGCCCGCCCGACCCGGCGACGCTGCTGACCGCCGATGCGGCGCTGGCGGCCGGCGCCGACCAGGGCAAAGGGACACTCACCGTTCGCGCGAAGCTCGCGCAGGGCTGGCACACCAACAGCCACAAGCCGTCCGAGGACTACCTCATCCCGACCACCCTGAAGCTCAACCCGGCCGAAGGCGTGACGTTCGGCGAGCCCCGCTACCCCGAGGGCAAGCTCGAGAAGTTTTCTTTCTCCGACAAGCCTCTTTCGGTCTACGCCGGCGAATTCACGATGGAAGTCCCGGTCTCCTGGACGGCGACGCCGCCGACCGTGACCGGATCCGTGGAGTTCCAGGCGTGCAACGACACGCAGTGCCTGGCGCCGGCGTCGGTGCCCTTCAAAGCCGGCCCTCCTTCCGCCGCGGCGCAATCCGGATCGACGTCGCTCTCGGGCGGCGCGGTTCCCCTCTCGGAAGCGCGGCGCGTCCAGCCTCGGACCACGGCGGCCGCCGGAGCTTCCAGGGATTTCGGCGACCTGCTCGCGCGAAAGGGACTCTTCGCGGTTCTCCTCATCCTCTTCGGGGCCGGGCTGGCGCTGAACCTCACGCCGTGCGTGTACCCGGTGATCCCGCTGACCGTCAGCTTCTTCGGAGGCCAGTCGCAGGGACAAACCCGCCGCCCGTTCCTGCTGGCCGCGGTCTACGTGCTGGGCATGGCGACGATGTATTCCGCCCTCGGCGTGGCTGCGGCGCTGTCGGGCAAGCTCTTCGGCGCGGCGCTCCAGTCGGGATGGGTTCTCGGCCTCGTCGCGCTCGCGCTTGTGGCGCTGGCGCTGTCGATGTTCGGGCTCTACGACCTGCGCATGCCGAGCTTCCTGATGCAGAAGGCGGGCGCGCGCCAGGGAGTCCTCGGCGCGTACGGGATGGGACTTCTGGTAGGAGTCGTCGCGGCCCCATGCGTCGGCCCGGCGATCCTGGCGCTGCTGGCCTTCGTCGCCACGACGCAGAACGCGGGACTCGGATTCCTGTTCTTCTTCGTCCTGTCGCTGGGGCTCGGATTCCCGTTCCTCTTCCTGGCTGCGTTCTCGGGAAAGATCGCCGCTCTCCCGCGCGCGGGAGCCTGGATGGAAGGTGTGAAGAAGATCTTCGGATGGGTGCTCCTGGCGATGGCGGCATACTTCCTGAGAACGGCGCTGCCTGCTCCGTTCGGCACCTGGCTGCTGCCGGCCGTTCTCGCTATCGGGGCGCTCGGGCTGCTCTTTTTCCGCAGCCCCCTTTCACGGGGAGTCCGCGGCGCCGTCGCGGCCCTGTTCGTCGCCGCCGCCGTGTTCTTCGCTCCGCGCGGCGCCCCGGGGGCCGGACCCGCATGGGGCAGCTACGATCCGCAGCTCGTCGCGAGCCTGGGTAAGCCCGCGATCGTCGACTTCACGGCGTCGTGGTGCGTGCCCTGCATCGAGCTCGACCACAAGACGTTCTCCGACGCCCGCGTTCGGGAAGCCCTGTCGCGCCGCGCGCTCTTCAAGGCGGACATGACCCGGACGGCCTCCCCCGAGACCGTGGCCCTGGCCGAGAAGCACCGGATTCTGGGCGTGCCCACCGTCGTCTTCCTGGACGCCGCGGGCAAGGAGCAGGAAGGGCTGAGGCTCGTCGGCTTCGAGGGCCCGGACGAATTCCTGAAGAGGCTGGAAAGAGCTCCCTAAAGGCCGGGCTCCACGAGTCCGGGATGAACGCCGCGCTTCGCGCGACGTTGCCTACTGCCGGGGGCTTGCCTTCGGTGGTCGGCTGCCTCGTCGCTCCGCTCCTCGGGATGACAGTCGCGCTCGCGCGCGACAGAGTCAAGCCGGTAATCGTCCCAGCTTCTTGAGCGCTTCCTTCGCCGCTTTCCGCTGGGCCTCGCGCTTGGAGGGCCCGTTGCCCCTCGCAAACGCGTCCCCGTCCCAGAAGAGCTCCACCACGAAAGCTTTCTCGTGGTCCGGACCGGTTTCCTCGATCACGCGGTACTCCGGAAGCGGAAGGCCCAGGCTCTGCGCCGCCTCCTGGAGAGTGGTCTTGTAATCGTGGAACGACAGGTCGCCGATGTCGATGACGGCGACCTCGGGTTCGAAGACCTTGCGCACGAAGACCGCCGTAGCCGGCAATCCCCCGTCCAGGTAGATCGCCGCGATGACCGCTTCGAACGCGTCGGCGAGGAGCGAGAGCTTCTCGGCGCCGCCGGACCGCGCCTCCCCCGCTCCCATACGCAGGAACCTGCCGATTTCGAGGCTCCGCGCCTTGGCGGCCAGCATGTTGGCCGAGACGAGGTGGGCCTTGATCTTCGAGAGCGCCCCCTCCTGGAGGTTCGGAAAGGACCGGTAGATCAGCTCGCCGACCACGAACCCCAGCACGGCGTCGCCGAGGAACTCGAGACGCTCGTTGTTGGGGGACCGGTTCTCCCGGTTCTCATTGGAAAAGGACTTGTGGGTCAGAGCCCGCTCGAGCAGGGTCCGGTCGCGGAAGGTGTAACCCAGCCGCTGCTGGAAGTCGGTGACCGTCTCCGCCGCCGCGCCGCTCATGGCTGCCGTGATGGTGCCGGAGGCCGGAGTCGAACCGGCACGGGCCTTTCGGCCCTCGGGATTTTAAGTCCCGTGCGTCTACCAATTCCGCCACTCCGGCGAGGGAGCCGGGGATCTCCTGGGACGCCTAAGAGCCTTTCGATGAGTTCGC
>JBKOVK010000326.1:0-4728 GCA_046724475.1 Acidobacteriota bacterium
GGGCGAGCTCCCGCGCCACGAACTCCGCGTCGATCGAAAGCCCCGCGGGAATCCCGTCCAGGATCGCGGTCAGACGAGGGCCGTGGGATTCACCGGCGGTGAGAAGGCGGAGCGGCACCCGCGCAGTCTATTTCGAACTGCCGCCTCGGCTAGCCGTCCTGCCGCAGCCACCTCTCGAAGGCTTCCTGCCGCTTCTGCGCGCGGTCGCCGCGCCGGGTCCGGAGGGTCAGCGCCTTCTCCTGCTGGTCCGGCGTCAGGAGAGGCCAGATCTCGGAGCGAATCTTCGCGCGGAGAACCGCGCCGTCGGCGCGGACCTCGCCGAGTCTGCGGGCGCTGTCCCGGATCGCGTTCTCGTCCAGAGGCTGTGAGAGCTGAGCGGCGTGGAGCGCACGCCGACTGTCGGCTCCCGCCTTTCGCTGCGCCAGGATCTCGTCGGCGTGGTTCTTGAGGATTCCCCGGATCTTCGTCTGCTGATCGGGTGTGAGCGCGAGCATGCGAACGGCCCGGCGGTACGGGCGGGGCGCCCAGCCGCTTGCGTCCGGCCCGCCTCCGGTCTCGTGCGCCACGAGATATCCGGCGAGCGACAACCCGGTCAGGGCCGCGACGCCGGCGACGAGCAAGAAGATGCGGCGAGGCATTCCGATCGACATCTGAGTGGTCCTCCTGTGTTCCTCCCTAGAAACGAACACGGACCGTCCGAGGATTACGTCGGGGAGGGCTAAACTTCAGGCGTGGAACGCAAGTACGTTCTGAAGTCTCCATCGCGGCTGAAGTCCTACCGCGTCGATTACGACCGCGAGTTGAACGACGAGCAGCGCGAAGTGGTGCTGGCGGGCCGCGGACCGATCCTGGTCATCGCCGGGGCGGGCTCCGGCAAGACACGCACGCTCGTTTACCGCGTGGCGCGGCTGATCGAGTCGGGCCTGGACCCCTCGAAGATTCTGCTCCTGACCTTCACGAACAAGGCCGCGCGCGAGATGCTGCGCCGGGTCGAGACGCTTCTCTCGGTGGACATGCGCCGTCTCACCGGGGGAACGTTTCACTCGGTCGGGAACCGGCTCCTGCGGCGTTTCGGCTCCCGGCTGGGACTCGGCACGAACTTCTCGATCCTGGATCCCGAGGACGCGCGGGAAATGCTGGAGGCCGCCACCAGCGACAAGAACATCCCCACGCTCGACCGCCGCTTCCCGAAGGGCGACGTGCTCCAGGACCTGTACTCGTTCACGGTCAACACCGGCCGGCCGTTCACGGAGGTCCTCGCCGAGCACGCGCCGCACTTCCTGCAGCTCGAGAACGAGATCGTCTCGGTCTTCCACCGGTACCGGGAGCGCAAGCGTCTCGGAAACGCGTGCGACTACGACGATCTGCTGCTTCTCTGGAAGCGTCTCCTCGACGAGTTCCCAGACGCCGCGGCGGAGCTCGGCCGTTCCTTCGAGCACGTCCTGGTGGACGAGTACCAGGACACCAATCGACTCCAGGGCGAGATCGTGGACGGCATGGCGAAGGTCAAGCGCAACGTGACGGTGGTGGGCGACGACGCCCAGGCGATCTATTCGTTCCGCGGCGCGTCGTTCGAGAACATCCTGGGCTTCCCGCAGAGGTATCTCGACACACAGACCTATCGGCTGACGCGCAACTACCGGTCCACGCCCGAGATCCTGGCGCTCGCCAACGCCTCGATCTCGAACAACCAACGCCAGTTTCCCAAGGAGCTCGAAGCGTCGCGGCCGCCGGGTGCGATGCCCGCGGTGGTCGCCCTGCCCGACATCCCGGACCAGGCGAGCTTCGTGGGACAGCGGCTCCTCGAGTGGCACGACGAAGGGGAGAAACTCTCGGATCTCGCCGTCCTCTACCGAGCCCACTTCCAGGCGCTGGAGCTCCAGATCGAGCTGACCCGACGCGGCATCCCGTACGAGATCCGCTCGGGCACCCGCTTCTTCGAACAGCGCCACGTCAAGGACGTCCTGGCGTTCCTGCGGATCGTGGTCAATCCCAAGGACGAGCTTTCGTGGAAGCGGGCGCTCAAGCTCTTTCCGCGCGTCGGCGAGCGCTCGGCTAAGGCGGTGTGGGAGGCGATCGGGTCCATGCCCGATCCGCTGGCGGCGTTTCGCGCGCTCGACCCGAAAACCATCGAGCTCGGGCGCGCGGAAGGGGCGCTGCGCCCTCTGCGCTCGCTGCTGTCGCGCCTGGACTCTCCGGCCGTGCGCTCCTCGCCGGCGGAAGCGATCCGGTCGGTCGTCGAGGACGTCTACCGCGACTACGCGCGAGCCAAGTTTCCCAACGGCGACGCGCGCCTGGACGATCTGGAGCAGTTCGCCCAGTTCGCCCAGACGTACGACTCGGTACCGTCGTTTCTCGAGGAGGTCACGCTCTTCAACGAGCTCTCGGGCGAGGACGTCGTGCCGGGAGAGCCGGACGACGATCGCGTCGTGCTCTCCTCGATCCACCAGGCCAAGGGGCTGGAGTGGAGCCGGGTGATCGTCATGGGCCTTTCGGAGGGCCGCTTTCCCAACTACCGCTCCACGGCGACGGAAGAGGGACTCGAGGAGGAGCGGCGCCTTTTCTATGTGGCCGTCACGCGCGCCAAGAACGAGGTCGCTCTGGTCTACCCGATGCTCGCGCGCGACCGCTACGGCGTGGATGTGATTTTGGAACCATCCCGTTTCGTCACGGAATTGCCCGATTCCGTCTACGAGAGGTGGACGATCGAGCGGGAGGCCTCTGAAGAGGACGCCGAGGACGCTCGTGAGGACGAACACGCCGCGGAAGAACCCGTGAACTGAGCCTGTTGTGCGAAAATGGAGGCAACGGGCCCATGAGGGACGACATCTATTCCGCGATCTGCCGCGAGGCTCTCGAGTCTCGCCAGCGGGACGTCATGTCGTTCGTGGACAACGGTATGGCGGGAATGTCCACGCGTCTGGAAAAGACGCTTCTGCGCCTGCCTTCCGGATACTTTCTCCTGGGCCTGGGCCCCTACAACGCGGGCCTCGTCAAGCTCGACTTCGACGAGCTCCTGATCGGCCGCGAGGTGCCCGAGTTCATCGGCGTCGGGATGCCGGTCTCCGGATTCCGCGTTTCGTCGCCCGACGCATTCTTGAACGTCGAGGTCTCGCGCCTGCACGCCAAGGTCGTTCGGCACGCTGAGGGGAATCACCTCCTGTATCGCCTGATCGACATGCGCTCGACGTGCGGGACCTACCTGAACGGGGACCCGATTCCCGTGCCCGACGATCTCGGCGGCTCCTCGGAGGAGGAGTGCGCGCGCGCGCTGAAGTCGGGCGACTTCTTCTCCCTCGGCCCCTCGGCCGTCAACTTGTTCCTGTTCTTCCAGAAGTGAGCCCGGCCCGGGTCTTCCGGAACACGGGAGCCCGGACCGCCGCCGTCATCGGGCTCGCGGCGGCATTCGTCGTCGCCGTCGACCTCGCGCGCTGGATCGGGCCGTGGCTCCTCCTCGATCCCGATCGATCCTGGGCGCTTCCGCGCATCGCGCTGGGCCTGGCCGTCCTCGCCGCGGCGGCCGCTGCCGGCGTTCTGGCCGCCTCCGCGTTCCGGGCGTTCCTCCGTTCGGACCTCGCCGCGCGGCCGCTCGAGCCGTTGCCGCTATCGCGGCGAGCTCTCGCGGTCGTGGCCGCGGCCGCGCTCCTGGTCGGGATCGCGGCGCGAGCGGTCTGGATCGGAACGCTGCCGTTTCCTTTTCTCGAAGACGAGGTCAACCTCGTCACCCCCGCGCTCGCTCTCACGGGGGCGCCGCACGACTTCGCGGACGCGATCCTCCCGATTCCGCTGGGAAGACCCGACCCGCACGAGATGATCGGTGTCGCTTACCTGGAGCTGTTGCGCGCGAGCCTGCACGTCTTCGGGACGACCATCACCGGATTGAGATTTCCGTCGCTCCTGGCGGGATGTCTGTCGCTTCTGACGGCGGGCCTGCTCGGGCGTGCGCTGCTGCCTGAAGGAGGCGGCATGGCCGCGATCCTCGTTCTCGCGGGTCTGCGGTGGCACGCGATCCTTTCGCTGTCGGGATGGCACGCGATCCTGATCGCTCCCGTCGTGGACCTGGCGACGCTTCTGCTGCTTCGCGCGCGCCGCCGAAGCCGATGGGGAGCCGCCGTCGCCTCGGGAGCCGTGATGGGGATCGGTCCGCATTTCTACCTCGCCTCCTGGGCGGCCGCCGCGGCGCTCGCGGCGTTCGCCGTCTGGCCGCCGGCTCCGGCGCCGCGCCGGCGGCTGCTCGCGTTCCTGGCGGGTTTCGCGCTGACCGTGGCGCCGCTGTTCGTCTTCGCGCAAGGCCGCCGCGTGCCGTACTTCGGCCGGTCTTCGCGGCACAACCTGCTCCGGGAAATTCGCTATCAGAAGTCGCTTCTTCCGGCGTTCTCCGTCGTCGCCGACGCGCTGCCGGCGCCGTGGCTGATCCACGAGCCGCAGGCCCGGCACGATCTGACGGACCGCTCCCGCCTCGGCACGATCGTGGGCGCCCTCCTGGCCGTCGGCCTCGCTCGAGCGCTGGCGCGGCCTCGCGAGGAGCTCTCGGCGCTCCTGCTGCTGCACGCGGGAACGGCGGGAGCCGCGGCCGTCGCGGGCGGTACGGCGGGGCACCCCAACGGCTTTCGATTCGGCTACCTCACGTCTCCCGCCGCGCTGGCTGCGGCCGCGGGCCTGCTCGCCGTCGTTGGACTCTTCTCGCAGAAGCGCCGTCGCGCGGCGGCGATCGCGCTCCTGGGCCTC
>JBKOVK010000082.1:0-8890 GCA_046724475.1 Acidobacteriota bacterium
AGGACTACTTCGGGCTCTTCGACTACGACGTCAAGCTCCTCGCGGACGCCCTGGCCGCGAAGAAAGGTGCCAAGCCGTGACCGTCCTCGAGATCCTGCTTCCCGCCTTCGTGGCGAGCCTCATCCTGACCGGCATCCACGCCTATCTCGGCGTCCACGTCGTCGAGCGGGGAGTGATCTTCGTGGACCTCTCGCTCGCGCAGATTGCGGCGCTCGGCACGACGGTGGCCTATCTCGCGGGCCACGACCTTCACTCGGGCGCCGCCTACCTCTACTCGCTGGGGTTCACGTTCCTCGGCGCCGCAATCTTCGCCATGACCAAGGTTCATCGGCAAACGCGCATCCCGCAGGAAGCCATCATCGGCATCGTGTACGCGGTTTCGGCCGCCGTCGCGATCCTCGTGATGTCCAAGGCCACGCAGGAGACCGAGCATCTGAAGGAGATGCTGGTCGGGAACATCCTGTCGGTGTCCTGGAAGGAGCTCGCGAAGACGGCGGTTCTCTATGCCCTCGTCGGCATTTTCCACTTCATCTTCCGCCGGCGCTTCCTGCTGATCTCCATGAACGAGCCCGAGGCCGAGAGGCTGGGCTGGAACGTGCGGTTCTGGGACTTCTTGTTCTACGTGTCGTTCGGTTTCGTCGTCACCTCGTCGGTCGCGATCGCCGGGGTCCTGTTGGTCTTCTGCTTCCTCATCGTCCCGTCCGTCACCGCCATGCTCTTTTCCGAGAAGCTGGGCGCGCGTCTGGCCATCGGCTGGACGATGGGCGCCGTCGTTTCGGCGGCGGGCGTCACGCTCTCCTTCACGCTGGACCTTCCGACCGGAGCCACGATCGTGGCCACGTTCGGCGCGGCGCTGCTCCTTCTCGCGGCGATTCGCTGGTTCACGCGGAGGTTCGCGCCGGCCAACGCGGGAGGCTAGAAGACGAACATGCCCACCGCGGCGCCGAGCATCAGCAGCGCCGCGATCCCCACCATGATCCGCGAAAGCCACGGGATCGGGTGTCCCCGCATGCGGCGACGGTCGCTGGCCGTCAGCAGCACCGCGATGAGGAGAAACGGCGCGAGCAAGCCGTTGACGATCGCGCACCAGTAGAGCGCGCGGACCGGATTGACGTCGAGGAAGTCGAGGCTGATCCCCAACACGCTCGAAAGGATGATCACGCCGTAGAAGTAGCGCGCGCCACGGAGCTTGCGGTCCAGGCCCTGGCGCCAGCCGAACGTCTCGGCGAAGGCATAGGCCGAGGAGCCGGCCAGCGTCGGGATCGCCAGCAGACCGACGCCGACGATCCCGAGCGTGTACAGCAGCTCGGCGAAGCGGCCGGCGAGCGGGCGTAAAGCCTCGGCGACGTCTCTCGAGGTCTGCGGATTCGTGATGCCGTTGCGATGGAGAGTCAGGGCCGTGGCGAGGATGATGAAGAACATCACGAGGTTGGAGAAGAACGTCCCCACGCCGACGTCCAGGCGCCGCTCGGCCAGGAGCAGCGGCGGAGCGTCAGGCCTCCGGATGAGGATCCGCCGGCCCAGAGCCTTGTCCTCCTCGACCTCCTGCGACGCCTGCCAGAAGAAGAGGTACGGCGAGATCGTGGTCCCGAGGATCGCGACGAGCGCTCCCCACTCCTCCCCCTTCGGCCAGTGCGGAACGAACGCATCGCGCAAGACCGAACCCCACGCGGGCTTCAAGTGAATCGCCACGATGACGTAGGCGAAGAGGACCAGCGCCAGCCACTTCAGGATCGAGGCGATCTGGTGGTAGCGAAACCGGACGATCGCCCACGCGATCCCGGCGCCGAAGATCACGACGAAGAAGTGCGAGTTCCACCCCGTCAGGGTCTCGGCCGCGTCCGCCATTCCCGCGAGATCCGCTCCGACGTTGATCGTGTTCGCCGCGAACAGGGCGGTCGCGAGGATCGCGAGCACCCAGCGCGGATACTTCTGGCGCAATGCCCCGGCGAGGCCGCGGCCCGCGGTCATGCCGATGCGGGCGCACGTCATCTGGACTGCAGCCATCAGAGGCCACGTGAGCCAGGCAGTCCAGAGGAGCGCGGTGCCGAACTGGGCTCCGGCGATCGAGTAGGTCGCGATTCCGGAGGGATCGTCGTCGGCGGCGCCCGTGACGATGCCCGGGCCGAGATTCGAAATGAACTGGCGAATTCGGCCGCGCGCCGGGGTCGGCCGCACCGCGGCTTCGGGTCTCCCGGCGGCCATGCGTCAGTCTCCGGCCGCCGGAAGGCGCGCGAAGTAATCGCGCGAGGCCGCGATGTCCCGCTGGATCTGATCCTTCAGCTCGAGAACGGACGGGAACTTGCGCTCCTCTCGCAGGCGCTCGAGGAAGAAGAGGCGGACCCGGTCTCCGTAGACGTCGGAAGAGAAATCGAGGACATAAGTCTCGATCGTCGTCCGGTACTCCTCGTAGAGAGTCGGCCTCCGGCCGATGTTCGTGACGCTCGGGAAGGGCCGGCCGAAGGAGCGGATCTCGATCTCGGTCACGTAAACGCCGTCGGCCGGCGGCAGCTCGTTCTCGGGCTCGAGGTTGATCGTCGGGACGCCGATCTGGTGGCCCACGCGGTCTCCCCGGGAGACGATGCCGTCGATCTCGTACGCGCGGCCGAGCATCGCGTTGGCCTCTCCGATCGCGCCGCGCTCGAGGGCCCGGCGGATCCGCGTCGAGGAGACGGGCTCGCCCTCATACATCACCTCCGGCACCGAGGAGACGGCGAAGCCGCACTCCGCGCCCAGCCGCGTCAGCAGCGCCAGATCGCCGCGCTTGCCTCTCCCGAACGCGAAGTGCGCGCCCAGGTAGAACTCGGAGGCGCCCAGGCGGTCGCGCAGAAGCGTGCGGACGAAGTCCTCGGGCTCGGTCAGCGAAAAGTCACGGGTGAACGGGATGACCAGGAGGGCGTCGATACCGATCGCTTCGATCGCCTCTTCCTTCTGCCGCAGCGTCTGGATGCGGCGCGGCGCCCGGTCCGGCCGGAGCACCGCCATGGGGTGGGGCTCGAACGTGATCGCGAATGAGGGCTGCCCGATCTCCCGCGCTCGCGCCACGACCGTCTCGAGGATCTTCCGGTGCCCCAGGTGGACGCCGTCGAAGTTCCCGATCGTTCCCACGCCCCCGCGAGGGAGGTCGGTCGAACGAAGGGGATCGCGGACGACCTGCATCGCTACGACACCATGATCCAGTGAACGAAACGGTGGAGAAAGACGCCGCCGAGCCCGGCCGACGCGAGAACATAGCCGAACGCCGCGACGGGCCGCCGACGAAGGTACTCGGCCAGGATGAAGAAGCAGGGAAAGAGGACGAGAACGTATCGATCCAGCCCGGCGACCGTCCCGGAGTGCAGCAGCAGGAGTATCGTCGCGCCGGCGTAGATCGCCTCGGCGAAGAGCTTTGTCCGGAAGAGGCCCACGACCAGGACGACGAAGAGGACGATCGTCAGGAGTTCAACGGCGAAGCTCAAGTTCTCCGGGCTCGGCGGGCCCGCGAGTCGCCCACGAATCTGCCCGACGAGCCACGGACCCATGCCCCAGAGCGTCCGCGGCTGTACGCTCGATCCACGGATGCGGTCATGCACGTACAGGAGGGGATCTCCGAATCGCGCCCATAGATAGGCCGGGTACGCCGCCGCGCCCACGAGCGTCGTCGCCACTGCGGCAGCGGGGAGAAGCCGTCGCCCCTGTTTCCGGGCCGCGTGAACCGCGTACCACGCGATCGGGAACACCACGAGCGCTCCGTTGAACCGCGTGAGCGCCGCCAGGAACCCGGCGGGCGCCGCGATCAGCCAGGAGCCGCGGCGCGCAGCCCAGATCGCGAGCGCCGTCGTCAGCAGGAAGAGCGACTCGGAGTAGACCGAGGCGAAATAGAACGACGTCGGAAACAGGAGAACGCTGGCGATACCCGGAAGGACGGACTCCTCTCCTCCCCATTCCGCAAACAGATCGGCCATGAGAAGCAAACCCGGAAGGAGAAACAGGAGGGACAACCCAATCCCGGCCCAAAGAATCGGCGCCCCGAGGACGCCGGACACCTGCCGCAACACGATGGGATACAGCGGGTACCACCCGACGTTCCCGTCACCCTGCGGGCCCCTCAGGTGGTAGCCCTCGGCGGCGATACTCCGATACCAGACGGCGTCCCAGCGCGCCAGAGGAGGAGCATCGTAGACCGCCGTCCAGGGGCTCGAGTTGGCGACCGGCAGCGTCATTGCGAGAGAGGCCAGAGTCAAGATCGCCAGGCTCCAGACGACCCACATCGCGGCCACGCGCAGGGCGCCCTTGCGAGTCAAGGCGAGGCGCGGCATCAAGACGCGACCACGTTCCCCGCGACGTCGTAGTCGAACGTTTTCTCGATTCGAATCGAAACGATCTGCCCCGGCTCGAGCGCGCGATCCCCGGTGTCGGTGATCAGGAGGCGGCCGTCGATCTCGGGGGCCTGCGAGCGCAAGCGTCCTTCGAGGAGGTACTCGTGCTCGCTGGAAGGGCCCTCGACGATCGCCTCGACGGTCTGGCCGCGCAGGGCGCGGAGCTTCTTTCGGGCAATCGGCTGCTGGAGCGACAGGAGGAAGTCCTTGCGCCGCTCCTTCTCCTCGGCCGGCACCGGATCCCCCAGGCGCTCCGAGCCCGAACCGGGCTCCGGCGAGTACGTGAACGCTCCGACGTTGTCGAGCTCGGCAGAGCGAACGAACTCGCAGAGCTCGCGGAACTCGGACTCGCCCTCACCGGGGAAGCCGACGATGAAGGTCGTGCGCACGGCGATCTGAGGTACCAGCTCCCGCATCCGATCGAGCATCTTGCGGTACGTGACGAAGTCGCCGCCGCGGCGCATCGCGGCGAGGATCGGCCGCGCGACGTGCTGGAGCGGAATGTCCACGTAGGGGACGAACCGCAGCTCCGTCGCCATCAGACGCAGCACGGATTCGTCCAGCGTCTTCGGATACGCATAGAGGAACCGGATCCAGGGAAACGACGTCCCGGCCAGCAACGCCTCGACCAGGCGCGCCAAGCCGTCCCGCCCGGCGCCGATGTCCTGGCCGTAGCGCGTCGTGTCCTGCGAGATCAGCACGAGCTCCGCCACGCCCTGGGTCTCGAGCGATCGCGCCTCGGCCAGAAGCGACTCGATCGTACGGCTGCGCTGCTTCCCGCGCATCTGCGGAATCGTGCAGAAGGTGCAGGGATTGTCGCAGCCCTCCCCCACCTTCAGGTACGCGTAACCGCGGCGCCTCGAGAGGACGCGCGGCGCGCGCTCGTCGTAGAGGCGAGTCGCGAGGGGCTTGTCCGTGAACCGTGGAAGGGTGGGCAAACCCTGCGCCGCGGCCGGCGCGTTCTCGAGCTCGTCCAGCCCCACGAACGCGTCGACCTCGGGCATCTCGTGCGCGAGCTCGCGGCCGTACTTCTGGACCATGCATCCCGCCACGACCACGCGGTCGATCTCGCCGCGTTTCTTTCGCTCGAGCTGCTCGAGGATCGTCTCGACCGACTCCTCCTTGGCTCGGTCGATGAACCCGCAGGTGTTGACCAGCACCACGCGGGCCTCGACGTCCGCCACGATCTCGTGACCCGCGCGCTGGAGATGCCCCAGCATCACCTCGGCGTCCACGAGGTTTTTCGGACAGCCCAGCGAGACCACGCCGACCGTCGGCAGCCTTCGAGAGCTCATGGCGTCAGGGATAGATCCGCTTGAGCGTCCGGGGATACGGGATCGCTTCCCGCAGATGGTGGATCCCGCAGACCCATGCGACGAGCCGCTCCAGCCCCATGCCGAATCCCGAGTGCGGGAACGTGCCGTAGCGGCGGACGTCCAGATACCACTCGTAGGCCTCGCGAGGCAGCTTGTGCTCCTCCAGGCGCCTCTCGAGAAGCGCGAGATCGTGGATGCGCTGCGAGCCGCCGATGATCTCCCCGTAGCCCTCGGGGGCGAGCATGTCGAGGCCCAGGACGACCTCCGGATCCTTCGGGTCGGGCTGCATGTAGAACGACTTGATCGCCGCGGGGAAGCGCGACACGATCAGCGGCCGTTCCGAGTCCGCGCACAGCGCCGTTTCTTCGTCGGCGCCCAGGTCGTCGCCGAACTTCACGGAGAAACCTTTCTTCTGGAGCTGTTCGATCCCCTCGCGGTAGGTGATCCGCGGAAACGGCTTTTTGATCTTCTCGAGCTTCGTGACGTCGCGCTCGAGCCTCTTCAAGTCCTCGCTCGAGCGGTTCAGCGCTCGCTCCACGAGATAGACGATGAAGTCCTCGGCGAGCTCGACGAGTCCCTCGAACTCCAGGAACGCGACTTCCGGCTCGACCATCCAGAACTCCGTCAGGTGCCGGCGAGTCTTGGATTTTTCGGCGCGGAAAGTCGGGCCGAAGCAGTAGACCTTCCCGAACGCGGCCGCGGCCGGCTCGAGGTAGAGCTGCCCCGACTGCGAGAGGTACGCCTTGTCGCCGAAATAGTCGGTCTCGAAGAGCGTCGAGGTTCCCTCGACCGAAGAGCCGGTCAGGATCGGCGAGTCGATGCGGACGTAGCCCCGCTCGTAGAAGAAGTCGGCGATCCCCTGCTCGAGCTCCGAGCGCACTCGGAGCACCGCGTGCTGCTGGGACGAGCGCATCCAGAGATGGCGCAGGCCCATCAGGAAGTCCACGCCGTGCTCCTTGGGCGTGATCGGGTATTCGGGCGACGCTCCGAGAATCTCGACCTGCGAGGCGGTCATCTCGAAGCCCCCGGGCGCGCGCTTCTCTTCGCGGACCGTCCCGAGGACCGAGACCGACGACTCCTGGGTCGCTTTCTCAGCCGCCTCCCACACCTCGGGAGCGACCTCCGCCTTCGGCACGACGACCTGGATGTAGCCGGTGCCGTCGCGGACGATCAGGAACTGGATCTTCCCGGAGGAGCGCTTGTTGTACAGCCAGCCTCGGACCGTCGCAGGCCCGCCCGCGCGCACACCGATTGCCGAGATGGGAGTCGCGTCCATGAGGGCGCGGATTATAAGGGTTTCGGGTGCGCAGCGGGCGCCTGCCGCGCGGTTGAGGTCTCGGCTCGATGGTCACCGAGAACGCGGTTTCGTCCGAGGCGCCACGACCGTGATCGGCCGGGTCACGACCGTGACACCGCCGTCGTTGGCGATCACCGTGAAAGTCAGCGTGTGAGCACCCGGCGGAAGATTCGGAATCGGGAATCCGAAGCCGCCGCGGTCGTCCGCCGCTTCCGCGAAGTCCGGAAAGTTCTGCGCCAGGCCGCCGTGGCGCATGTGCAGGAGCGCCGAGCCCGCGGGGCCGAGCTCCGAGGCGATGCGAACTTCGGCGATGCCCGAATCGTCGAGCGCCCATCCGCCGTGCCAGTCACCGGCGGACACCGGCGCGTCGAACGCGACTCCAACGATCGGAGGCGCGAGCGCGGCGTTGGACTGGCTCAGAAACTGGGCCGCGTCCTCGGCGATCCCCGGCGACAGGCCGGTCTCAAACCGCGGAGCGTTCGTGAATCGGAAGACGATGTCCCGCTCTCCGGCGTGCGGAAAGCTGCCCAGGACCTCGAGGCGGCCGTCGGCGATGCCCCGCTTCATCCAAGTCACGTAGCTCAAGCGCTGCAAAGTGTCGCTCTCATCGAAGTGGTAGACGGCTACGGCCGCGTCCGCGGCTTTGAGCGCGTCCCAGGCGTCGTCCGGGATCGGATGGAGCCGCAGCCCGTCGCGCACGCGGACGTAGACCGGAGGAAAAAACCCCGAAGTTCCGTTGACGATCGGCTGGCCGTGGGCCGCCTGTCGCAGAACGTAATCGAAATCGCGCGGCCCCAATGGCCACTCGACGACGGCGCCGGGCAGATCGCGGCCAGCCAGCCACCGGTAGACGGGCGCCGGCGAAGCGTCATAGGCGAGGATCTCGAGAGGAAACGCGCGGTATTCGACGCAGCACAGTACGAGAGCCGCGGACACGATTGCGACGCGCGCAGCGCTTCGGCGTTGGCGGCTGATCTTCGAGAGGCCCCACGCGGCGAGCACCGCCAGCGCGAGGTCGAAGAGCACGATGCCGCGCGCAGGAACGCGGATCGCGCGAAAGACGTCGCCGAAGGACTTGAAGAGGAAACGGTAGTAGGGCGTGTGGGCGCCCAGGGCAACGACGACGCCCATCGCGCCGACGACCAGAAGAAGGACCAGGTTCCTCTGTAGGCGTGTGCGGCGCAGCCAGTCGGGCAGGCTTGCGTAGCGGCCCCGACCCGGAAACGCGAGTACGAGGCGCGCGAAGAGGACGGCGGACAAATAGACGAGGACTCGGCCGGGATCGCCGATCGAGAGCGGACCCAGGCGGAATCCCGGCGTCACCCGCGCAACCAGCCAGACTGAGGCGACCAGCGCGGCGACGACGTCGAGAACCCGGGCCGCGCGCCTCCGGCTGGTGGAACGGTGTCCTTCGTCGGAGAGCGCGGGCGGAATTCCGCGAACGGTCGCGATTGCGACGAGAGCCAGGGCCAACGCGACGACTCCCGGGAAGAAGTCGCCCTCCGGCTTGAGCCACTTCTGGGTGAGAGGACCCCAGAACCGATTCTTCGACCCGGCCGACAGAAAGTCGCTCCACACGCCCGAGTACGTCTCCATCTCGCCGTAGTAGCGCTGCATGTGGTACAGCTCGGACGCCTTCCGATACCCGATCGCGAACGGCACGAACGCCAGCGCTCCCACGCCGGCCGCCAGCAGGGCGCCGCCGATCCGCCGCCAGCGTTCGCGTCCGCCCCAGGCAGCGTGGAGTGCCAACGCGGCGGCGACAAGAAACCCGGAGAAGAGGGCAAAGTGAACGTTGCAGAGAGCGTTCCACCCGAACGCGATCCCGAACAAGACCTGGTCCTTCCGCTTTCCGCCGTCGAGATACCTCAACAGGAACAGCGGGAGCAGGCAGAGGAACGCTCCCCACTGGTGCTGGA
>JBKOVK010000165.1:0-9044 GCA_046724475.1 Acidobacteriota bacterium
ACTCGGGGTGACGGCGAAGAGCCTCCGCTCCAAGGACCTGCTCGGGATCGAGACGCTCTCTCCCGACGAGATCACGCTTCTGCTCGACACGGCCGAATCCATGAGGTCGATCGCCGAGCGGCCGATCAAGAAGGTGCCGGCTCTGCGCGGACGCATGGTCGTCAATCTCTTCTTCGAGGCGTCGACCCGGACGCGCTTCTCCTTCGAAACCGCCGAGAAGTGGCTTTCGGCCGACTCGCTGAATTTCGCTGCGAAGGGGAGCTCGGTCGAAAAAGGGGAGACGCTCCTCGACACCGCCCGCAATCTGCAGGCGATGTCCCCGGATCTCATCGTCATCCGTCACGGCTCTCCGGGTGTGCCGCACTTCCTGGCCCGGCACCTGAAGGCCGGGGTGGTCAATGCCGGCGACGGCGCGCACGAGCACCCCACGCAGGCCCTGCTCGATGCCCTGACGATCCGCCAGAAGCTGGGACGGCTCGAGGGGCTGCGCATCGCCATCTGCGGCGACGTCGCGCACTCGCGCGTGGTGCGTTCCAACATCTGGCTCCTCACGAAGATGGGGGCGAAGATCGTGGTCTGCGCCCCGCCCACGTTGATGCCCGTGCGCATCGAAGCGATGGGTGTGGAGGCCACGAACGACTTCGACGCGGCGCTCGAGGGCGCCGACGTGGTGATGATGCTGCGGATGCAGCTCGAGCGGCAGGGCACGTCGCTCTTCCCGTCCGTGCGCGAATACTTCCGGCTCTACGGCCTGGACGGGCGTCGGCTGAAGAAGGCCAAGCCGTCGGCGATCGTGATGCACCCGGGCCCGATGAACCGCGGGGTCGAGATCTCATCCGAGGTCGCCGACTCGGATCGGTCCGTCATCCTCGACCAGGTCGGCAACGGCGTGGCGGTGCGCATGGCCGTGCTCTACCTCCTCCTCGGCGGCCATCCGTGGGAGGGTGAAGCGTGAGCCGGGGACTGCTGGTGCGGGGCGGACGCCTGATCGATCCCGAGGCCGGCCGCGACGGCCGCTTCGACGTCCTGCTCTCGGACGGGAAGGTCGCCGAGGTCGCGGACCGCATCGAAGCCGGCGACGCCGAGATCTTCGACGCCTCGCGACTCCTGGTGTTTCCCGGCTTCATCGACCTCCACACGCACTTGCGCGAGCCCGGCCGCGAATACGCCGAGACGATCGCTTCGGGCCTGGCGGCGGCGGCGGCGGGCGGCTTCACCGCGGTGTGCGCAATGCCGAATACGAATCCGGTCAACGACTCGCGCGAAGTCACGGAATTCCTGGTCCGACGAGGGCTCGAGACGCGGGGAGCGCGGCTCCTTCCGGTCGGCGCCATCACCAAGGGCCAGAAGGGCGAGGAAATGGCGGAGTTCGGCGAGATGCGCGACGCCGGCGTCGTGGCGCTGTCCGACGACGGCGCGTGGCTGACCGACGGCGCGCTGTTGCGCCGCGCGATGGAACACGCGTCGCTGTTCGGCCTGCCGGTGGTGCAGCACGCCGAGGACGTGGTCCTGTCGGGCCGCGCACCCATGCACGAGGGCGCGGTCTCGACCCGGCTGGGGATGCGCGGGCAGCCCGGCGCGGCGGAGGCGGTGGCCGCCGCCCGCGACGTGTTGATCGCGGAGCTGACGAAGGGCCGGCTGCACCTGGCGCATCTGTCGACGGCGCGCGCGCTCGAGATCGTCCGGCGGGCGAAGTCGAAGGGCCTGGCCGTGACCTGTGAGGTCACGCCACACCACCTCACGTTGACCGACGAAGAAGTGGCCCGGTCGGGATTTTCGACGCGGTTCAAGATGAACCCGCCGCTGCGCGAGGCTCCGGACGTCGAGGCCGTCGCCGCGGCTCTCTCCGACGGCACGATCGACGCGATCGCGACCGACCACGCGCCGCACCACGAGGACGAGAAGGCCGTCGATTTCGACTCGGCGCCGTTCGGAGTCGTGGGGCTGGAGACCGCGGCCTCGGTCGTCCACGACCGGCTGGTCCTCCGCGGGAGGCTCGCGTTGCCGCGGTTCGTGGGTCTCTTTTCAGCGGGTCCGGCGAAGGTCTTCGGGCTTCCGGGAGGCACGCTGGCCGTCGGATCTCCGGCGGACGTGACCCTCTTCGATCCGGAGGCGCGCGTGAAAGTGGATCCTCACCGGTTTCTGTCGAAGGGACGGAACTCTCCCTTCGCAGGCTGGGAGCTGACCGGCGCGCCCGCGGCGACGATCGTCGGCGGCTCGGTCGTGTGGCAGCGCGTCGAGTTGTAGCGGCGGTTCTCGCGGCCGCCGCGGCGTTCCCGCTGCTCGCGGCGTCGCCGAAACCTCCTGCGCCACGAAAGGTCGCGGTGCGACTGTGCGAGGGCGTCAGCGGGGACTCCGCCTTCAATCCCGAGGGTGCGAAACGGCGCAACATCGAGCTGCAGGTCGGGCCGGAAGGCGCGGCGGTGCCGAAGGGGTACGAGGTCGTCCACGTCTGCGCCTTGCCGCTCCCGCCGGCTGTCGCAACGGCCGTGGCGAAGTTTCCGATCACGCTGGACGCGAAAGGGTTCGCGTTCGACGGAAGGGCCTATTCCGGGGGAGACGACGGCATTCTTCTCTCGGATCCGTCCCGTCCCGGCGAGTTCTTCGCGCTTGGCAACGCGTCGGGGATCGCCGTGCTGCTCGCACAGCGCCGCGCGATCTATGCGTCCCCCGAGGGGAATTATCTGATCGCCGTGGACGGAATCGGAGGCCTGACGAAGACCGGCCGCTTCGTCCCACAGAGCGGCCGTCTCGAGATCGACCGTGCCAGCGACAAGGACGCGATCGCCCAGCGCGAGGAGTTCTACGGGTCTCTGAAGAAAGAGAAACGCGGCAATGTCGAGTGGGAGCTCCGCGACTCCGAGAAAGCCGCGGTGGTCCGCTGGGAGAAAACGGCGGCGGGGTTTGCCGGCAAGAAGGGCTTCCGAGTGCGCGTCTATCCCGACGCGGCGATCAAGGCGCTCTATACGGATTCCTCGCGCCCGGCCGACGTGCTCATGGACGAGGGGTTCATCCGGGTCGATATCGATGCGTCGGCTCCCGAGAAGCCCGACCTGATCCCGCCGGCGTTGGCCACCGCGGGCCTCGCGGCAACGAATCCGAAGCTCCTCGACCGTCCCACCCTCGGCGCCGCGGCCGGCGCACAGCGCTTCGGCTCCTGGTGGGGTCGGGACGTGAAAACGTTTGCCGCGTTCGTCCGCTCCGCGGGGGTCGAGCCGTCCGTGGAAGAGATTCTGCGGACGGACCCTAAGGACGTCGAGAATCTCTCCCCGGTCCTCGCGGTCGGAGCCGCGGCCTCGTGGCTGGACGCGGGCGCGCGCCTCGACGGCGAGTCGGCGGTCGTGAAGGCTCTTTCCGAGCCGGACAAGACGCTCGCGGGGAAGCTTTCGCGATGGCGCGAGGCGGCCTTGCGCCAGACGCTCCGTCCGCCGGCGCGGCGGCCGCTGTCGGAAGGTTTCCTGCGCGGCGTCTCCTACGCCATGACCAACTCGATCGAGGGCGCGTACGTCGCGCCGAGGTCGCTCGAGACGGTCCGCGCGCTCAAAGAGCTTTCGGTCAACTCCATCTCGGTGATGCCGTACGGCTTCGTCCAGGACCGGAAGCTCAAGTTCGTGCACACGAACCCGCGCGGCGAGACGGACGAGGGGATCGTCCGGGCGGTGCTCGACGCCCATTCCATGGGCATGACGGTCATGGTCAAGCCGCAGCTCTGGCTCGACGACCGGGGATTCACCGGCGAGCTCACGATGCCGGACGACGCCTCGTGGCGCGCCTGGTTCGACGCCTACCGGCGCTTCGTCGTGCACCACGCCGTTGTCGCGGAGGCGGCCGGCGCGGCGCTCTTCTGCGTGGGCGTGGAGCTGAAGGGCACCGAGGAGCGCAAGAACGACTGGAAGGAAACGATCTCGGCCGTGCGTCTGGCCACCGGCGCTCCGCTGACCTACGCGGCCAACTGGGCGGCCGGCGCCGCAGACATTCCGTTCTGGGACGCGCTCGACGCGATCGGCATCGACTTCTACGATCCTCTCGCGAAGACCGAAAAGGCTTCCGATGCCGCGCTCGAGGACGGGGTCCGGCGCGCGGCACGGGCAGCCGCGGACATGTCGCGGCGGCTGTCGGACAAGCCGGTGATCTTCACCGAGGCCGGCTATCCGTCCGTTCGCGCGGCATGGGTCGCACCGCACGACGAAGGCGCCAACCGCCCGCCGTCGGCCGAGGACGCGGCGCGCTGCGTGTCCGCGGTCTACCGCGCGCTTTCGAAGGAGCCCTGGTGGCGGGGTGTCTACTGGTGGAAGGTCTTCTCCGACGGACGGCCCGCGGCCGCCGGCGAACGCAGCTTCAACCTCCTCGGCACACCGGCCCAGAAGGCCGTGGCGGACGGGTTCCGACAGATGGAGGCGGGACGGCCGTGAGCGCGCTCGTCGATGCCGCCGTCGCGGCCGCGAAAGCCGGCGGCGAGGTCCTGCTCGGTTACTGGCGCAACCTGCCGCACGGATCGGTCGAGGAGAAGCACAAGAACGACTTCGTGACCAACGCCGACCGCGAGAGCGAGGAGCGGATCATCGCCGAAATCCGCAGGCGTTTCCCCGAGGACGCGTTCCTGGCCGAGGAGGGCGGAGCGCGTGCCGGCGCGGGCAAAGGCGCGCGCGAGTGGATCATCGATCCCTTGGACGGCACCTCCAACTTCGTCTCGGGCTTCCCGTTCTGGTGCATCTCGATCGCGGCTCGCGAAGGTGAGACCCTGACCGCGGCCGCCATCTGGGATCCCCTTCGCGACGAGTTGTACACGGCCGACAAGGGAGGAGGCGCTTTCCGAAACGGCGCGCGCCTCTCGGTCACCGGGCGCCCGGGTCTTCCCGGCGCTTTCGTCGCCACCGGCTTCCCGTTTCGCAACCGCGAAAAAATCGAAACGTACCTCGCCCTCTTTCGCGCCGTCTTCCTCGAGGCGCGGGCCATACGACGCGCGGGCTCGGCGGCGCTGGATCTCGCGTACGTCGCGGCGGGGGTCTTCGACGGCTTCTTCGAGTTCCGCCTCTCCCCGTGGGACGTGGCGGCCGGGGCCCTCCTGATCGAGGAAGCCGGTGGCGTCGTGACCGACTACGACGGCGGCAAGGGCTATCTCGAGAGGGGCAACGTGATCGCCGGAGCACGCGGCGTCGTCGAGGGCATTCGTCGGGTGGCACGGGGGATCGTGACAGAGGGCTCGATCTGATGCTTCTCCTGCTCGCGAGTCTTCTGGCCGCGCCGGCTCCCGCCGTGGACCCAACGCAGCTCCAGGCGTTGACCTACCGGCTGCTTGGGCCCTCGCGCGGGGGGCGCTCGACCGCGGTGGCCGGCGTGCCGAGCCGGCCGTACACGTTCTACCTCGGAACCTCGGGCGGCCTGTGGAAGAGCGAGGATGCCGGGAATTCGTGGGCCAACGTCTCGGACGGTTTCTTCGAGTCGAGCTCGATCGGGGCCGTGGCCGTGGCCGATTCGGATCCCAACGTCGTCTTCGTCGGCACCGGGCAGGCATGCCTGCGGGGCAACGTCTCGGCGGGTGTCGGCGTCTACAAGTCCACCGACGGCGGAAAGACGTGGATGCACTCGGGCCTGCGCGACGCCGGACAGATCGGGAAGATCCGGATTCATCCGTCCAACCCCGACCTCGTTTACGTCGCGTCCGTCGGAAACGCCTTCGGCCCCAACGAAACGCGCGGCATCTTTCGCTCCAAAGACGGCGGAAAGTCCTGGGAGAAGGTCCTGTTTATCAGCGCGAAGACCGGCGTGACCGATCTCGCGATGGACGCCACGAATCCGCGCGTCCTCTACGCGGCGGCCTGGACCGGCGACCGGAAGCCCTGGACGATCGTCTCGGGCAGCGCGGAGAGCGGGCTCTACAAGTCGACCGACGGCGGAGACCGCTGGCAGAAGCTCACGGGCGGACTGCCCCAGGGCGTGGTCGGCAAGATCGGAGTCGCGGTCTCGCCGGCGGATCCCCAGCGCGTCTGGGCGCTGGTCGAGGCCGAGGGTGACGCGGGAGGGCTCTACCGCTCCGACGACGCCGGAACGAGCTGGAAACGCCTTTCCACCAACGTGCGCCGCCGCTTGTACCAGCGGACCTGGTACTACCAGCACATCGTGGCGGATCCGCGCGACGCCAACCGCGCGTACGCGATGAACGTCTCCAACTTCGTCACCGAGGACGGCGGAAAGACCTGGGAAGAGATCAAGAACCTGCCTCACGAGGACGGGCACGACCTCTGGATCAATCCGGCCGACCCGCGCGTGATGATCATGGGCAACGACGGCGGAGGCACGGTCTCGCTCGACAGCGGGAAAAACTGGTCCGCGCAGTTCAACCAGCCCACCGCCGAGATCTACACCGTCACCGTGGACGAGCAGTTTCCGTACCGCGTGTACGGCGCCTCGCAGGACAACCCGACGTTTTCCATTCCGAGCCGCCTTCCTTCCGGGACACTCACGCCGACCGAGAGTTGGAGAAACGTCGGAGGCTGCGAGGACGGGAACATCGCCGTGAACCCGCGCGATCCGGACATCGTGTACGCCGGCTGCTATGGGGGCGAGATCACGCGCAAGAACCTGGCGACTGGAGAGTGGCGCGACATCCTCGCGTATCCGCAGATGGAGGTCGGCCTCGCTCCCCGGGAGCTGCGCTACCGCTTCAACTGGAACGCGCCGATCCGGGTCTCCCGGCACGACCCGAAGGCGCTCTACCACTGCTCGCAGTTCGTCCACCGCTCGACGGACGAAGGCCAGAGCTGGCAGACGATCTCCCCGGATCTCTCGCGCAACCAGAAGGACAAGCAGGACTACGCCGGCTCGCCGATCACCTACGAGAACACGGGTGTGGAGGTCAGCTCCAACATCCTCTCCTTCGAGGAGTCTCCGAAGACGGCCGGCGTCTTCTGGGCCGGGAGCGACGACGGGCTCGTCCACGTCTCGCGCGACGGCGGGAAGACCTGGCTGAACGTCACGCCCCCTGGGCTGCCCGAGTGGGCGAGTATTCAGACGGTCGAACCTTCGCCGCACGATGCCGCCCGCGCGTTCGTGGCCGCGCACCGTTACCGCCTGGACGACTGGCGCCCCTTCGTCTACGTCACAAGCGACTACGGGAAGACCTGGAAGCTCCTGACCGACGGAACCAACGGGGTGTCGGCGACGACGCCGACTCGCGTCGTCCGCGAGGATCCGGAGCGGCGAGGACTCCTTTACCTGGGCACCGAGCGTGGCATGTACGTGTCCTTCGACGACGGCGCGCGCTGGCAGTCGCTGCAGCGGAACCTGCCGCAGATCCCGATCACGGATCTGCGCGTGCATCACGGCGATCTGGTGGTATCGACCCAGGGCCGCAGTCTCTGGATCCTGGACGACGTCACGCCGCTGCGCGTCCTCGCGGCAGGGCCGCCGACTTCCGGGCCGCGGCTCTGTCCTCCCCGCGACGCCTTCCGGGCGGCGATGGCCGTGATCAAAGGGCAGAGGAAGACCCTGGCGGAGAACCCTCCCTACGGCGCCGTCTTCTGGTACGCGCTGCCCGCCGGCTGGAAAAGCGAAGTGACGCTGGCGATCGCCGGGCCGGACGGGAAGACGATCCAGACCTTCTCGAGCGAGCGCGACGCCGAGCCCAATCCTCCCGAAGTCTTCGCCATGACGGCTCAGCCATCGGGAGACAAACGCCTGACGAAGAATCCGGGACTCAACCGCTTCGTATGGGACCTTCGCCATCCGGTCGTGAACATCGTTCCGGACGCGATCATCTGGGGATTCACCGGCGGTCCGGCCGGGGCGCCGGGTACGTATCGGGCGACGCTGACCGCGGGAAGCGCGAAGGAGACGCATGAATTCCGTGTCCTGGCCGATCCGCGCCTCTCCCTGACCGCCGAAGATTACGCAAAGCAGCTCGACCTGATGCTTGCCATGCGGGCGTCGCTCGATGCGATCTACGACGGCGTGCGCACGTGCCGCGCCGTCCGGGAGCAATCGAAAGCGGCCATCGCCCGCCTGAAGGCGGCCGGCGTCGACGTGTCCTCCCTCGACGCCGCCGCCACGGAGCTCTCCGGAAAAGCCACCGCCATCGAAAACGACTTGATGCAGCCGAAGAACGAGGCCGACCAGGACGTCGAGAACTTCCCGACGAAGCTCGACAACCAGCTCGCCTACGTGTACGGCCTCGTCGGTGAGATGGACGCCCGGCCCACCGACGGCCAGGTCGAGCGCTACGCGGATCTGAAAAAGGAGATCGAGCCGGTCCTCGCGAGACTCCAGACCCTCGTCGCGACGGACGTGGCCGACTTCAACCGGACGGCGACTACCGCGGGAGCGGCTCCGGTCGTGGTTCCGAAGTAGAGGGCGCGCCCCTTAGGCGGAGAGGCTCGACAAATACTCGCGGTCGAACGCGGCGAGGAGGCTTTCCTCGCGCGAGTAAAAGCCGGGCGCGTAGGCGCGCGAGGAAACGCCCTGCTGCGCGAGCTCGCACATGCGCCAGTCCTGTAGGTTGGTGACGTCCCAGATCTGTATCCCGTCCTCGGGATCGGAGCCCGGCGCCGACAGGCTCGCGGGCGCGAAGAGAAAATCGCAGACCACGCGCGTGCGCGAGGCGGAAACGGGAGAAAGCCGCGTGGCCATCACGAGATCCGGCTGGATCGTCAGGAAGGCGCTCGGGAAGATCGAGTAGTAGTAGACGCGCTGGAGATCGTCGCCGGCGATCTCGCCGAGCGGCGCGCCGCACATCCGCCCGCTCGTCGTCACGCTCCCTCCCTCCGGCGTGATTGTCATGTAGCCGCCGAGGATGGGGCCTTCCCGCAGGTTGTTGGCCCCGCTGCGATAGTGCGAAAGCTTGGACAGGGCGGGATGGACCGGTGGGCAGTGGTAGCACTCCGAGAAGTTCTGGAAGATGAGCTTCCAATTGGCGGCGACGTCGTATTCGATCGTCCGCGCGGTCTTGAGCGTCGGGAGGCGCCAGGGCGCGAAGCGGCCCAGGAGCGGACGCAGCGCATCGTCGAGGGGAGGGGCTTCGCAGGAGAGGTTCACGAACAAGAACCCTT
>JBKOVK010000169.1:0-6276 GCA_046724475.1 Acidobacteriota bacterium
CGGAAGCCTCGTCGTCGCGGGGCTCCTGAAGAAGGGCGAGGACGTCTCCGTCCTGACGCGAGACGCCGGCAAGGCGAAGGCGCTGCCGAAGGGTGTCAAGGCAGTGGTGGGCGACCTCTCGAATCCCGACCACTACGACGGGATCTTCAAGGACTACGACCATCTCTTCCTCCTGACGGCCAACGGGCCCACCGACATGATGGAGGGTCTCGGCGCGGTCAACGAGGCGCGGCGCACGGGAGCCAAACGCGTCGTCCACATGTCCGTTCACGACGTCGAGAAGTGTCCGGAAGCGCCGCACTTCGCCTCGAAGATCGCCATCGAGGCGGCTCTCAAGCAGAGCGGTGTGCCCTGGACGATCGTGAGGCCCAACAACTTCTACCAGAACGACTACTGGTGGAAGGACGCGCTCCTCCAGTACGGCGTCTATCCGCAGCCGATTGGCGACGTCGGCATCTCGCGGGTGGACACGCGCGACGTCGCCGAGGCCTGCGTGCGCGCGTTGACGGAGCCCGGCCACGTCGGCAAGACCTACGTGCTCGCCGGACCCGACGCCCTCACGGGCGACGACTGCGCGCGCGCCTTCTCGGAGGCGCTGGGCCGCAAGGTCGCCTACGGCGGCAACGACCTGGTGGCCTGGGCCAAAGCCTCCCGCGCCTACATGCCCGCGTGGGCGGTCTACGACTACGCCCTCATGTACGACGCGTTCCAGAAGAAGGGACTCAAGGCCTCACCGGCCCAGCTCCAGGAGACCCGAACGATTCTCGGCCACGAGCCGCGGAGGTTCTCGGACTTCGCGAAGGAGACGGTGGCGAGCTGGAAGTGACCTAGGCGGAAAACGCCTCCGCGACGAACCTCTCGGTCTCCCGCTTGTGGACGCCGGCGTTGCCGGTGGCCGGCGACGGCGAGGCGGTGCGGCCGACGTAGCGGAGCGAAACTCCGGATGGCAGGAACTCCGACTCGCGTTCCGCGACGAAGCTCCAGGCGCCCATGTTCCGGGGCTCCTCCTGGACCCAGACGAGGCGGTCCGCGTTGGAATACGCGCTCAGAACCGCGCGCAGGATCTGCCCGGGGAACGGATACAGCTGCTCGAGGCGCACGATCGCCGTCTTGAAGTCGCCTCGCTTCTCCCGCTCGGCACGCAGGTCGTAGTAGACCTTGCCGCTGCAGAAGAGAATGCGCTCGACCAGCCCGCGGTCGGCGGCCTCGGGATCGTCGAGCACCACGCGGAAGCCGCCCTGCGTCAGGGCCTCGATCGGCGAAGCGGCGGCCGGCAGTCGGAGCAGGCTCTTGGGCGTGAAGAGGATCAGAGGCTTGGCCTGCGGCTGGCGCATCTGGCGCCGCAGCAGGTGGAAGTACTGCGCCGGCGTCGTGGCGTTGACCGCCTGAATGTTCCCGTCGGCGCAGAGCTGGAGATACCGCTCGATGCGCGCGCTCGAGTGCTCGGGTCCCTGCCCCTCCGCGCCGTGCGGAAGGAGCATCCCGAGGCGCGAGCGCTGGCGCCACTTGTCCTCGGCCGAGGCGATGAACTGGTCCACGATGACCTGCGCGCCGTTGGCGAAGTCGCCGAACTGCGCCTCCCACAGGACGAGCGCCTCGACCCATTCGACGCTGTAGCCGTAGTCGAACCCCAGCACGGCGAACTCCGACAGCGGACTGTCCACGGCTTCGAAGAAGGCCTGCTTCGGCGACAGTGTCGAGAGCGGCGTCCAGGTCTCCCCGGTCGAGGTGTCGTGGAACACGGAGTGACGCTGGGAGAAGGTGCCGCGGCTGGAGTCCTGGCCCGAGATGCGGATCGGCGTGCCTTCGGTCAGGAGCGAACCGAACGCCAGCGCCTCTGCGGTTCCCCAGTCCATCGGCAGCGCGCCCTCGGTCATCTTGGCGCGGCGCGCGAGCTGCTGGACCATCTTCGGATTGAGGTGGAAGCCGGGCGGCACAGTGGTCAGCACGCGGCCGATCGCGGCGAGCGCTTCGCGAGGAACGCCGGTATCGATCTCCACCACCTGTGCGCCCTCGGCCGGCGGAGCGGGCGGCTCGGGGCGCGAGCGGCGCGCGGCTTCCTTGGCCGCGGAGAGCGCCTGCTCGTACTCGGCGAGCTGGCGCGTCTCCATCTCCTTGACCTCGGCCTCGGTGACGACGCCGTCCTTGATGAGCTGCCGCGCGTAGAGCGTGCGCACACCGGGATGCGCTTCGATCGCCCGGTACATGACCGGCTGCGTGTACGTCGGCTCGTCGCCCTCGTTGTGGCCGTGGCGGCGGTAACCGATCAGGTCGATGACGACGTCCTTGTGGAACTGTTGGCGGTAGTCGAGGGCGATCTCCAGGACCCGGTACGCCATGTCGGGCTCGTCGCCGTTGACGTGAAAGATCGGGACCTGGATGATCTTCGCCACGTCGGTCGAGTAGACGGAGGAACGTCCCTTCGACGGCGGGGTCGTGAAGCCGATCTGGTTGTTGACGACGACGTGGATCGTGCCTCCCGTCCGGTAGCCGGGAAGCTGAGAGAGGTTGAGCACCTCGGCCACCATTCCCTGGCCCGCAAACGCGGCGTCGCCGTGGAGGAGGACCGGAAGCGCCCGCGCCCAGCCGGCGGACCCGCGCCCCGAAGAGCGCACCTGCTTGGCGCGGACCACGCCCTCGACGACCGGATCCACGGCCTCCAGGTGCGAGGGATTGGATTCGACTTGCAGCGCGACCTCGCGCCCCGACTCGGTGCGCCGGACCGTGCGGGCGCCCTGGTGATACTTCACGTCGCCTTCGTCGGCCGGGAAGTCCGGATGGACGACGCCCTCGAAGCCCGAGAAGATGCGCTCGGCCGCGTTGCCGACGACGTTCGCCAGGATGTTGAGCCGGCCGCGGTGCGACATGCCGATCACGATCTCCTCGATCGCGCGGGCCGCCGCCCCCTCGACCAGCCGGTCGAGCAGCGGAATGACCGTGTCGCAGCCTTCGACCGAATAACGGCGCTGCCCCAGGAACTTCGTCCCCAGGAAGCGCTCGAACTCCTCGGCGGCGATGAGCTTGGCCAGGATCTTCTTGCGCAGCTCCGGCGGAAGCGGCGGCGCCGAGGCCGCGGCCGCCACGCGCTCGCGGATCCAGTTCTTCTCGTCGGGACTCGAGATGTGGCGGTATTCGATGCCGACCTTGCCGCAGTAGACGCGGCGCATCACGGCGATGATGTCGCGCAGCGGCATCCGGTCGCCGCCCTTCAGGCCCCCCGTCCAGAACTCCCGGTCCAGGTCCCAGATCGTCAGCCCGTACGTCTCGATGTCGAGCTCCGGGTGGTGGACGATCGCGCGCGTGCGCAGCGGATCGATGTCCGCGATGAGATGCCCGCGGACCCGGTACGCGTTGGTCAGCTCGATCACGCGGGCCTGCTTGCCGATGTCCTCGCCGTGGAGGTCGGCCGACACGCTCTTGTCCGCCTCCCACTTGTAGGGGCGGTACGGGATGCCGAGGTCGAGGAAGATCGATTCGTAGAAGCCATGCTGTCCCAGCAGGAGCTCTTCGACCTTCGCGAGGAAGGCTCCCGACTCCGCGCCCTGGATGATCCGGTGGTCGTACGTCGAGGTGAAGACGCAGACTTTCGAGATCGCCAGACGCGAGAGCGTCGCCGGAGCCATCGCCCGGAACTCCGCCGGATACTCGATGGCGCCGGTGGCGATGATGGCGCCCTGTCCCGGCATCAGCCGCGGGACCGACGCCGTCGTGCCGAGCGTGCCGGGATTCGTCAGCGAGATCGTCGTGCCCTCGAAGTCGGTGACCTTGAGCTTTCCGGCGCGGGCGCGCGAGACCACGTCGTCGGAGGCCGCCAGAAATTCCCCAAACCGCATCTTCTCGGCGCCCTTGACGTTGGGCACGAGGAGCGTGCGGGAGCCGTCGGGCTTGGGCACGTCCACGGCGATGCCGAACCGGATCTCTTCGCGCCGGACGCGCACTGGCTGTCCGTCGGCTTCGTCGAAAGCGTCGTTCAACGCGGGCACGTCCTCGAGGGCCTGGATCACGGCCCAGGACGTCAGGTGCGTGAACGACACCTTCGACTGGCCGGCGGCCGTCCGTGTTTCGTTGATCAGGCGGCGGTTCTCGTCGAGCAGTTTGATGGCGATCTGCCGCTGCGTGGTCGCCGTCGGAACCGTGAGGCTCGCCTCCATGTTCTCGGCGATGCGCGCGGCCGCGCCGCGGATGGGAACGCGCTCTCCTTCGAGCGCGGGCCCCCGGGCGGCGGGCTCGGCCGCGGCGGCTCGCGAGGGAGCCGGCGCCGGCGACTCGACCGGCGGCGCTGGAGCCGGACGGGCCTCGGCCCGCGACTCCGGCTCGCCGAAGCGCTCGTGGAAATACTGCCGCCACTCGTCGTCGACGGAAGCCGGGTTGGCGCGGAACCGGCTGAGCAGATCCGCGACATAGCTCGCGTTGGCACCGAACTCGGAGGCCAGCTCCTCGGACACGTCGGCTTCGGGAGTGCGCGTCGCCATAGAGGGTCGGAATTCTAATTCAGGAGCGCCCGAGGCGGCCCTGATAGCATCCCGCGCCGCGGAGGCCGCATCTTGAAGACACTGGCGCGCTTCGCTTTCGTCGCTCTCGGCACGCTCACGTCCGCAGGTCTCGCCGCTCCGGCCGGACCCGAAAAAACGGCGGCGGCGCTGCGCGACCGCATCCTCGCGGGCTCCCGTGCGGCGGAGTGGGTCTCCCAGATCACGGACCTCGCGGGTTCGCGTCTGCCGGGAACGGCCGGGGATCGGGCCGGCGTCGCCGTGGCCCTCTCGATCCTGAAGGGCCAGGGCTTCGCCTCAGTCCGCGCCGAGAAGGTGATGGTGCCCGTGTGGCAGCGCGGTGTCGAGACCGGCGAAGTCCTCTCTCCGGCGCCCCAGAAGCTCGTCCTGACGGCGCTCGGAGGCAGCGTCGCCACTCCGGAGGGAGGTCTCGAGGGAGAAATCGTGCGCGTCGCCTCGCTGGCCGAGCTGGCCGCCATCGGCGACGGCGCCCGGGGCAAGATCGTCTTCATCGACCGGCCGACCGCCCGCACGTCCGACGGGTCCGGATACGGGGACGCCGGCCACGTGCGCAACAGCGGCGCGTCGGCCGCCGCGAAAGTCGGAGCGATCGGTCTCCTCATCCGCTCCATCGGAACCGACCCGGGCCGCATCCCGCACACGGGCGGGATGACCTACGAGGAAGGCGTCCCGAAGATTCCGGCCGCGGCCCTGTCGTGGGACGACGCCGGCCTGCTCCGGCGGCTCGTCGCGCGCGGAGGCCCGGTCCGCGTGCGCGTCACACTGGGCTGCCGGACGCTGCCCGACGCCGAGTCGGCCAACATCGTCGGCGAGGTTCCCGGCCGCGAGAAGCCGGATGAAGTCGTCCTGCTGGGAGCGCACCTGGACTCGTGGGACCTCGGCACCGGAGCGCTCGACGACGCCGCCGGATGCGGCATCGTGATCGAGGCCGCGCGGCAGATCGCGGCCCTCTCGCCGCGACCGCGCCGCACCGTGCGCGTCGTCTTGTTCGCCAACGAGGAACACGGCCTGAAGGGCGGAAAGGCGTATGCCGACGACCATGCCGCGGAGCTGCCCCGCCACGTCGCCGCGCTCGAAGTGGATCTGGGACAGGGTCCCCCGCTCGGGTTGTCGTGGAACGCCGGCACGGGCGCCGAAGCGCCGCTGAAAACGATTGCCGCAGTGCTGGCCCCGATCGCCGCGGATCGCCTGCTCGTCGGAGACCTCGGCGGCGCGGACCTCGCGTATCTGCTCCCGTCGGGAATCCCGAATCTGGGACTGCTGCAGGACGCCACGGAATACTTCGACTACCACCACACCGCCAACGACACGTTCGACCGGATCGAGCCGAAGATCCTCGACCGCTCGACGGCCGCGACGGCAGTGGCCGCCTACCTGCTGGCCGAGCGGCCCGAGACGCTCGAACGCATTCCGGAGGAGAAGCGCAAGCTCCCGGCGTGGCTCAAATAGACCGTCGCCGATCCTGGGGTGATTGCCCCGACCGAGGCCTGTAAACGGTCAGCGCTCTTTCGCGACTTTCTCCCGCACGGCCTGCACCTCGGGATGCTGGAATCCGAGGAGCTCGGCGATGCGCCGCGCGAGCTGATTCTCGACCGCGGTCAGCTTGCCGTCGGCGTACACGATTCCCCAGATGACTTCGATCAGCCGGAGGCGCTGCTCGCGCGAGAACTTCTCGGCGACGAGCTTCGTGAACTGATAGAGGTCGACGCTCTCGCGCCTCTCTTCCTCGGCCAGGCGCACGACTTCATCCACGTCGGCCGCGGGA
>JBKOVK010000051.1:0-14854 GCA_046724475.1 Acidobacteriota bacterium
GTCTACCGCTACGACGTGCGGACCGGTGCGAGCGCCCCCTTCCGGGCGCCGCGGGTGCCCTTCGATCCCAGCCGGTACGAGACGCAGCAGGTCTTCGTCGCGTCCAAGGACGGCACGCGGGTCCCGCTGTTCATCACGGCCGCGAGACGTCTCGAGCGGAACGGCACGCATCCGGCCCTGTTGACCGGATACGGAGGCTACGGGATCGTCACGGCGCCGAGCTTCGAGCCCGACATTCCACTGTTCCTCGAGCTGGGAGGCGTGTGGGCTCTCGCCAACATGCGGGGCGGCGGCGAGTACGGAGAGGACTGGCACCGCGGGGGAATGCTCGAGCGCAAGCAAAACAGCTTCGACGACTTCTTCGCGTGTGCGGAATACCTTCTCGCGAAGGGATACACGACGCACGGCAAGCTCGCCATCTACGGTCACTCCAACGGCGGGTTGCTCGTGGGGGCGGCAATCACCGAGCGCCCCGACCTGTTTGGAGCGGCCGTCGCGAACGCCGGTCACTACGACATGCTCCGCTACCATCGGTTCACGGTGGGCGCCGGCTGGGTCCCGGAATACGGCTCGCCCGACGAACCGGCGGCCTTCCGACATCTGCTGGCCTACTCGCCGCTCCAGAACGTGAAGGCCGGCACCTGCTACCCCGCCACGCTCCTCCTGGCGGCGGATCACGACGACACCGTCGTTCCGAGCCACGCCTACAAGTTCGCGGCGGCGCTGCAGGCGGCCCAGTCTTGCGAGGCCCCGATTCTGCTGCGCCTCGCTCACGATGCCAGCCACAACTACGCCGCGTCGCAGGCGCGCATCGCGGAACGGTCGGACATGTGGACGTTCCTCGCGTCGCGGCTGGGATTCTCGCCTCCGGGGGCCTGGGCGAGTGCTTCCGAAGACGTTCGGAAACTCGCCGCCGGCACGAAGTGACACAGCGGCCCGAGCAACGCCGCAGCTTCGCGAGTCCGATGTAGGATTCGACCCCTGGTGTCGCTCCAATGACCGAGACCGATCTCGTCGATCGTCTGGCGAAGCACAGAACCCTCGGCGCCGCGCCCCGCGAGGAGCTCGAGTGGCTCGCGGCGCATGGGTCCATCCGGCAGTTGAAGGTCGGGGACGAGCTTTCGGTCAAAGGCGCCCCGGTCGAGAATCTCTACGCCATCCTGTCGGGCTTCATCGCGTTGTTCATGGATCGCGGAGGCGCCCGCCGGAAGCTATCGGAGTGGCGAGGCGGCGAGGTGACGGGATTGCTTCCGTACTCCCGTCTCGGCGTCGCGCCGGGTTACACCTATGCTCAGGAAAATTCGGAAGTCTTCGTACTCAACCGCGAACATTTCCGCGCTCTGACTCGGGAGTGCCCGGAGCTGACGGCGATCTTCGTGCACAGGATGTTGGACCGGGCCCGGGAATTCACGTCCAACGAGCTGCACGACGAGAAGCTGGTCTCGCTCGGGCGCCTCTCCGCGGGCCTCGCCCACGAGCTCAACAACCCGTCGGCGGCGATCGAGCGCGGTGCCGCTCTTCTCGCCAGCCGCCTCTCGGACCTCGAACAGGCGGCGCGCGACCTGTGCCGGTGTGACCTGACCGACGCCCAGTTCGACGCGATCGACGCGGTGCGCAACGTCTGCGCCGCGGCGCCCGAACAGGGCGTCCGGTCTCCGATCGAACGGGCCGAGCGGGAGGAGGCCATTGCCGACTGGCTGGACGACCGCGGCCTCGACAGCGCGGCGGCCGAGGCGCTTACGGAAACGGCAGTCTCCATCGAGGCGCTCGACCGTCTCGCCAAGGTCGTCGAGGGACCCGCGCTCAACGCCGCGCTGCGGTGGGCCGCCGCCGGATGCTCGGTTCGCCTGCTCGCCTCGGAGATCCAGGACTCCTCGACGCGGATCGCGGGGCTGGTCCTGGCGGTCAAGGGATTCACGCACATGGATCAGGCGACCGTCGCCGAGCCCGTGGATCTCGCCAAGGGGATCGGCAATACGGTCGCCGTGCTCAAGTCGAAGGCGCGCGCGAAGGCGGTCGCGGTGGCCGTGGACATCGAGCCCGGACTGCCGAAGGTCCGCGGTTTCGCCGGCGAGCTCAACCAGGTCTGGGGAAACCTGATCGACAACGCCCTCGACGCCGTGCCCGACGCAGGACGCGTTCAGGTGCAGGCGCGCGCGGAAAACGGCCGCGTCGTCGTCCGCGTCATCGACAACGGATCCGGGATCCCGGAGGCGATTCGCGCGCAGATTTTCGACCCGTTCTTCACGACCAAGCCGGCGGGTCAGGGAACCGGGCTCGGTCTCGACATCGTCCGGCGGCTCCTGCAACACAATGACGGCGCAATCGAGGTCGACTCACAGCCGGGTCGCACGGAATTCCGGGTCAATCTGCCCGTCGCCGAATCCGGCGGCTCCCGCGGAACGGCATGAACAAGCCGGTTCTGCTCGCCGTCGACGACGATCCGCAGGTGCTCGCGGCGGTCCGCCGCGACCTGCGCGCCCGCTACAGAGATTCCTACAGGGTCCTCAGCGCGGAGTCCGGGCCCGCGGCGCTGGAGACCGCGAAGGAGCTCAAGAGCCGCGGCGATGCGGTGGCTTTGCTGCTCAGCGATCAGCGCATGCCCGGCATGCTCGGTGTCGAGGTTCTGGCGCGCTCCCGCGAGGTCTATCCCCTGGCGCGGCGCGTCCTGCTCACGGCCTATTCCGACATCGATGCTGCGGTTCGGGCAATCAACGAGGCGCACATCGACCACTATCTCTCCAAGCCCTGGGACCCCCCCGAGGAGCGGCTATTCCCCGTGATCGACGATCTCCTCGAGGCCTGGCAGGCCGAATCACCGCCCGAGGAGAAGGGCCTGAGGCTGGTGGGTCACCAGTGGGCCACCCGCTCGCACGCGATAAAGGAGTTCCTCGCGAGCAACCTCATCCCGTACCGGTGGGTCGACGTCGAACGCGATCCGGAAGCGGCGCGCCCGCTTCTCGAGGCGGCGGGAATCGGCGCCGACGGCCTCCCCGCGCTCTTCTTCGAAGACGGATCCGTGCTGCGCAATCCGGAGCCGCGCCAGGTGGCCGAGCGCCTCGGCAAGTCCCTCTCCGCGGCCTTCGACGTGTACGACCTGGTCGTCGTCGGCGCGGGGCCCGCGGGACTGGCCGCCGCGGTTTACGGCGCCTCGGAGGGACTCCGGACCCTGATGCTCGATCGCCATTCGCCCGGAGGACAGGCGGGCTCGAGCTCGCGGATCGAGAACTATCTCGGGTTTCCGTCCGGCGTCAGCGGCAGCGAGCTCACCCGCCGCGCCCTGGCGCAGGCACAACGGCTCGGCGCCGAGTTCCTGGCGCCCCTCGAGGTGACCGGCGTTTCCGTGGACGGAGGGTACAAGCACCTCATGCTCTCCGACGGCGGCGAGCTGGTCACGCGCACGATGCTGGTCGCCACCGGAATGGCGTACCGCGAGCTCCCCGCGCCGGGCGTGGCGGAACACGCCGGAGCCGGCGTCTACTACGGTGCCGCGACCACGGAAGGCTCGGCGTTCCGCGACCGGCGGGTTCTCGTCGTCGGCGGAGGCAACTCGGCGGGACAGGGCGCCATGTATCTCGCCCGATACGCCAAAGAGGTCCACATCGTCATTCGCCGCGAGACCCTGCGCGAGACGATGTCGCAGTACCTCATCGAGCAGATCGCGAAGACACCCAACATCCTGATCCGACCTCGGACCGAGATCGCGAGCGTCGAGGGCGAAGGCCACGTCGAGCGCGTCACGCTCCGCTCCCTGGACGACAGCTCGTGCCATTCCGAAGAAGCCGACGCCGTGTTCATCTTCATCGGAACGCGTCCGCGGACGGAATGGCTCCCTCCGGGCGTCCTTCGCGACGCGAAGGGATTCGTTCTGACCGGCCGCGACCTGATGGCGGCCGAGGCTTACCCGCGCGTCTGGAAGGAGAAGCGGGAGCCGCTTCTCCTCGAAACCAGCGTACCCGGAGTGTTCGCCGCGGGGGATGTCCGGACGGGGGCGATGAACCGCGTCGCGTCGGCCGTCGGCGAAGGCTCGATGGTCGTGCGGCTCGCGCACGAGTACCTCGCGCTGACCTGATCTCAGCCGGCTACTTCGAGCTCGCCAGCAGCCGGTTCAGCTCCTTCCGTACGTCGTCCATGTCGACTTCGTGGTCGGGCTGCTTCCAGAGGATTTTCCCGTCCGACGAGCGGATCACGAGGCCGTGGTTGTCGAAGCCGAGCGACCGGACGATCCTCTTGTTGTCCGGCGTCGTGGCGTCGAGGTTCTCGCCGCGAACCTTCCCCTTGTACTCGGCCTCGAGCCCGCTCACGGCGGGCTTGATCCTCGCGCAGACGGGTCAGCCGGGAAGGTAGTAGTAGGTGACCTGGAGCGTCGCCGTGTCCGCGAGGACCGGCGCGATCGCTGCGACCAGAAGCAGCGCGGCGAGAGCGAGCACGCGTCGGGACTTCATCGAAAGACCATACCACTCGAAGCGTCACGGCAGCTCTCCATTTCCGCGCGCATCGCCAGGGACGGCCAGAACCAGACGCATTCGAATGTCGGAGCTACGGAGAGCGCTGCGTTGCTCCGGAGTGTATCCCTCGTATTGATAGGGCAAAAACTGAAGCGGGTGCGGCCTCGCCAGGAGAACGGGACCCGCAGAGGTTGGCGTAGGCGCTGGGATCGGATAGATGCGGTCGGCATAGAGCAGAAGAGTCGGCGCATTCGTTCGGGTTTGAGAAAGTCCAGCAAGGCGCCGGAACTCCGGCGGGAAGACCTGCGTGACCGGTGCATGAAAGTTCGCGGCTGCCTGCACCAGAACCGCCACGACCACTGCGGCGACGGCGATCCTGGCATTGCGCGCCCCTGTCCAGATTCTCTCGAGCGCCCCCGCGGTCAGAATGCAGGCAAATGGAACGAGCTGCCGAGACAACCTCCCATAGACCACCATTCTTTCCATCCCTACCGACATCAGAACCAATCCGCCGTAGACAACGCCGATTCCCGCAAGGCCGACGATGAACACCTCGGCGCGCGAGCCTCGGATGAGGCTCCACACGCCGAAGAGCAAAGAAGAGGCCCACAGGAGTGCGATCGCATGTTCGGCGTGCCAGAAGTAGGCGAATGGCAAGCTCCAACCCTCCGAATAGCGACCCTGGGACACCGCGTCGGAGAAGGCGCTCCACTCCCCGAGGAGATGGCCGCCAGCTGCCGCGTCCGCGCCAAGAATCGTGAGGATCGGCAGGGCGAACGCGGCAGCGGCCACGATCGCCCTGCTCGCATGAGAGCGCCACGTTCGCGGTCCGTGCAGGACATGGGCCATGAGAGCGAAGCCGGCGAGGAGCCAGTACCCGTTGTACGTCAGGAACGCAGCGCAGGAGAGGAGGCCGCACGAGATCGACGTGCGCAAGGAGGGCGAATCCTGCAATCCGACGTACAGGGAAGACAGCGCGAAGGCCATCGCCGCGTCGTAAGGGAGCAGATGTCGGGAATAGTAGAGGTTTGTCGTCGCGACGGCGAAAAGAACCGCGCCGAGGCAGGAGGCTCGCTCGGTCTCCCCCACGCGGCGCATCAAACCGTAGACGAGCAGGACGCTGGCGACCGAAAAGAGCGCGAAGAACGAGGCCGGAATGCGCGCGTCGGGTCGCGTGACGAGTTCGAGAGTCGCCGGAAGCATCCCGAGAACGCCGAACAAGAGGTGGTCGGGGTGAGCCAACTCCAGGCGAGCGGATGTCCAGTTCCGGTTCCGAATTGCGTCGACCGCGCGACGAGAGCGCTCGTATCGAATCTCGTCGGGCCAGAAGTTCTGTCCTCCCGACAGCACGAGCACGATACGGAGGAGCAGCGATATCGCCACAACGCCGAGCAGGAGCTTGGAAGCGGGCGAGTCCTTTTTCCTAGCGGCGTGCGCGACCGAATCCACGAACCCAGACTATCCAAGAACGGTCGCCGCTCGGCGTTCGTCGCGGCAGACCGTTCAACGACGTCTTTGCGCGACGGCCTTCCACCGCGTTGGCGACCCGCGGTGCCCGCCAAGGAGCCGCAGAGGGCCTACCTTGCTCCTTGCTTCTCGCCGACATCGTCGGCGTCCGGCGCGAAGGCATCGAGCAGCCCGAGTCGAGACGCGCGGAGCTTTCGAGCCGCAGCGCTCTTGGCGGGCTGCGCGCCACGGTCGCACGCCGCTGCGAGGTTGTTCAGGGCGTCGCCGATGGCCAGGCGGGTATCCCGATCGCTCAGAAGCTGGAGGGCGCTCGGCTGGCGGCCTTCCATCACGTAATAATGCAGGTCGGGAAATCCGCCGTACTCCGCCAGCGCGGCGGATCGGCTGAAGACCAACGCCGATCGGACAGCGGCGACCGACTGCTCCTTCGACATCCGGCTCATCGAACCCCGGCCAGCGGCGAGGAAACGGGGTCGGATCGGGTACGTCTTCCCCACGATGGCTCCGTCCTGTCCGCAGCGATGGGAGCGACCTCCGGGTGAAGCGTCGAGAATGAGGACAAGTAGTCCCGACTTGGTTGAATGGTCATCCTCGAGGCGCAGTGCGGGCATTTGACGGTCCCGTCCAGGCCGACGACCGTACGGTTGTGACGACCACAATGCGTGCACTTCCAGGTTTTCAGGGCGTGTTCCACGAAGCACTCACTTTCTGCCTTCAGCGACCCCGAGTGACTTCGCCGCGGCGAGCTTCGACGCCACGGCCACGAGTTGGAGGCGGCGCACATCCGCGACCAGCGGGTCCTCGAAGCCGACCCGGGCTTTGACTTGTCCTCCGATCGACGAAGCTGCGTCCGCAGTCCACCGGCGGAGGATCCTGCCCACCCTCGGTCTCACGGACTGGAAGCGCATGCGGTCTGAGCAGATCTCGCACTCGCGCGTCTCCGAAACGGACGCGATCCTCGTCGAGCCGCACTTCTGGCAGTTCCACTCTCCGAGCACATACTTCATGAGGCCGCTCGCTTTCGGCCGAAATCCGCGGCGGGCTCTCGATTTGTCGGTGGGATACCGGAGACGTCCGTCGAAGGGAATCGGAGAACTAACCGTATCACAACATGCCGGCGAAGCTCTCGTGATACGCTGGTGTGGTTCGAATTCGCTAGCCTGCCAGACCGGCTATCTGACAGACCCAACGAAAAGCGAAAGACGGTTGAGCGACGGGACCTTCCCGCCGGGATCAGCCGCCCGAATTGTGGGTTTTGTGGCCGACATGGTCACGAAAGGACGGTCGAGATGCGCAGGAACTGGATCACGAAGACACTATTGGGGCTCGCCGCTCTTCTGCTGTTGAGGTCCGCGGCTTCGGGTCAGTCGGCGCCTGGAGCCCGGGCCCACACTCAGACTGTCGGTGCTGAGAAAGACCAGGTTCTCGCGGTCGTGTGGCGCTATCACAAAGACGGTCCACCTCTCAAAGCCGCCGTTGCCGAGATCATCGCTGCGGAGAAGGCGCTGGGCCACACGATTACGGACGAGCTCTGGACGGCGGATCGCTCTCCGACCACGGAGCGTGGCTCCAACGGCCAGGCGCGGGGAAAGTGGTATGTGGTCCAAAGCTACTCGAAGGACGGCGTCAGCCAGGTCGCTCAGTGGATCGTCGATCCTCCGTCGGGCGACGGCATCACCGAATTGTCCGCATATGCGCTCCAAATCCAGAATTCGCCGGATGCAGGCGCTGTCGAACGGGCGGCCATGCCCATCGCCGAGCATGGAAGCGGCTGGCTAGCGAAATCCGTCGAAGCATCGCCTTCGGAGCTGAGAGACTTGCGCAACGCCGCATCCGCCAGAGCTCAGGCAATCGACGCGGTTCTGATGGAGGCGGCCATGAATCAGGTGATGCAGCGGTGGGGTGTGAAGCGTTACTTCGACGTCACGCTGCCTGCGAACTTGCTCGCGAAATCCCCCAGGCGCTCCTCCTCGTCTCGGCTCGTGGAGGTGACCTATCGAGTGCCCAACCGTTACTCGCCGCCCTCCGGAGCCTCATTCATGGCCCCGGCGACGCGGGTCGACAGCAAGCCCGGATACTGGCTCGTCACTGCGTCGTGGACCGTCGATGGACGGCGATCGGAAGCGGCCTGGATCTCCAACCCGGAGAACGGAATCGTCGATCCGGTCAATGCGGAGGCGAAACAGATCGACGCCGCCCTGAGGGCCGAGAGCTCGAAGTAAAAGGGGTCGCGCCGCATTTCGCTTCGAGGTGGGAAGCGCGTGCTTCTTACGTGGTCTGCCCGGAAAACAACCGGTCAGGCCGTTCGGCCTTCAACGAGCGGGATCCGGCCACTGTAAAGGTTGGCGAGGAGCCACGGCTTCATCTTCAGCAGCTCGACGTCGGTGTCAGGCCGGGACGCGCTCGCGAGCACTTCCAGGGTCGCGCGCAGTACGGCGCGCTGACTGTCGGCGTCGTGCGGACTGCCGAGAGGCCGGCCGAACGGGTAGCTGATGCCCGCGAGCCGCGGCACGCCGACGGCGCGTGTCAGGTCGGGGATCATCGAGAGCGCGACCGTCGAGATACCGCTCGCCTCGAGGACCCGCTGGACCAGTCCCACGGACCGGCAGCAAAACGGTCAGGCGGGGACCAGTGCCGCCGCGTCGACGCGCTCAGCGCGAAGGCGATCGGCGACGGCCGGAGCCGTCTTCTCGACCAACTCCGTGGGATCGAGGATGTAGCCCATGAGCGAGTAGTGCGTGGGAGCGGGGCGGCCGACGAATCCTTCGCGGGAGAGCTCGGTCAGCCGGCGCATCGGCAGGACGACGTCCAGGTCGGACTCGCCGAAGCGCGGATCGATGTGCATGTGGTACAGCCGGACGTCGTTCTCGGTCGTTCCGAGAGGAATCTCGCGGAAGCTCGCATCTCCCCACCAGGGGTTTCGCCGCTCGCCTTCCTGGTCAAATGGCCTGTCGTCGTTGCGCGCAATGCCGGCGGTCGAGATGAGCGCCACGGTGCACTCGGCGAGCGGCCGGGAGAGCGGCGTGAACGGAATGACCCCGGGCTTCTGCCGGGCGGCCCAGGCCTTCATGATCTGCCGCGACGCGTAGTCCAGGAACCGATACGAGTCGATCGCCATCGATGCAACGTCGACCGGCGGGCGCCGAAAGACAAGATGCATTTGGATCAGATGCATCCCACGGATCCTCGGGAGACCGAGTGATTACTTCAATCCCACGCGCCGCAGAAGATCCTGAAATCGCGGGTCCGACCGTAGAGAGTCGAACATGGGCTGTACCTTGATGTCGGTGGCCCAGGGGTCCCGTTCCTCGTTGGCTCTTTCGAGCCAGGACATTGCCTGGTCCTTGTCGCCCAGACCGGCAAAGACGATGGACACCGCCGCGGGAGCCAGGTAGTGCCCCTTCGAGTTCGTCTCCAGTCGGTCGACGACCTCGAGCGCCTCCGCCCGGCGGCCGGCGACCGCGTAGGCGTATCCCAGAGACCCGAGGACCACGCCCCCGCCTGAGAGCTCGACGGCCTTTTGAAGCTCGGCGATCGCCTCTTCAAGCCTGTTCTTCTGCATGAGGGTCAGCCCGAGGAGCCAGTGCGCGCGAAGAAAGTTCGGATTCATGTCGAGCGTGCGGCGAAACCATGAAATCGCGTCGTCGTCGCGCCGAGCCAGGTGCAGGACGAGTCCCACGTTGACATTGGCCTCGAGCGAGAGCGGATCGATCTCCTGACCGCGCTTCGCTTCCTGGATGGCCTCGCCGAATCGGCCCAGTCTCGCCAGGAAGACTGCATAGGACCGACGCGCGCTCGAGTAATTCGGATTCCGCTCGATTGCCTTTTGGTACTGGCTCTCGGCCGTCGTCCAGTCTCGATCGAAGACGAAACTGCTCCAGGCCAGCGGAACATAGGGCTCTGCGAGCGTCGGATCGAGCTCCAGGGCGCGCGTCGCGGCGGCCTTTGACTTCGGAAAGGCCTCCTTTGGAGACAGCACGCTGATCGCCGAACTGCCGAGCCGGTTGTACGCATCCGCGATTCCCGCGTAGGCCAGGGCGAAGTCCGGCTGAATCTCGGCCGCCCGGTGGAAGTCCTCCAGGCTCTTCTGCGAATCGGCCGCGTTGCCTCCGAACAAGTGATAGCGGCCTTTCAAGTACGCCTCGTAGGCCTCCGGGTTGACCGCCTTGTTGGCGGCGAGCCGCGAGCGCTCCTGCGGCGTCAGCGTGACTCCGATTTCGGCGGCGATCGCCCCCGCCACTTCGCTCTGCAGCGCGAGGACGTCGCGCAGCTCCCGCTCGTAACTCTTCGCCCAGAGATGCTGGTCCGTCGAGGCGCGAACCAGCTGCGCGGTGATGCGCACCCGCGAACCGCTGCGCTGCACCGAGCCTTCGAGCACGGCGTCGACGTTGAGCTCGCGCCCAATGTCCGGCACCCGCTTCTTCGTTCCCTTGTAGCTCATGACCGACGTCCGCGAGATCACGCGCAACGAACGGATCTGTGCGAGATCCGTGATCAGCTCCTCGGTCATCCCGTCGGCGAAGAACTCCTGCTCCGGGTCCTTCGAGAGGTTGTCGAGAGGCAGAACGGCAAGCGACTCGATCTTGCCGCCTCCTCCCGAGCGGCCGAACAGCCGGTCCCGCGTTCCCCAGACGTTCACGGCGAGAAAGACCCCGACCGCTGCCAGGATGATTGCCGCCGCGGTGAGCGGCCACTTCGCTCGTCGTCGGCCCGGTGTCGGAGCGAGCGGGACCGCCGAGCCCCCGATGCTCTCCTTCAGCGCGAAAGCGAGATCTCGCGCCGACTGGAACCTCTCGTCCGGATTCTTCTCGAGGCACCGCTCGATGACTCGAGCGAGCCCGGGCGGCGCGGCCCCCGGCGGCGGCGGGGTATCGCGAAGAATCGCCGCCATCGACTCCCCTACGGTGGGCGCGGCAAACGCCCTTCGTCCCGCAACCATCTCGTACAGCACGCATCCAAATGAGAAGATGTCGCTGCGCGCGTCGGCCGCGAGCCCCCGAACCTGTTCCGGCGACACGTACCCTGCCGTACCCATCAGCGTCCCGGGCTCCGTCGAGGGCGGAGCCGGTGTGGTCGTCGGCGCCGAGGTTTCCGCCGTCATCGAACCTGGCGCTTCCAGCCGCGCGAGGCCAAAGTCCAGGATCTTCACGCGCCCGTCGGACGTCAGAAAGATGTTCTCGGGCTTCAGGTCTCTGTGCACGATTCCCTTGGCGTGCGCTGCGGCCATTCCCTCGGCCACCGCTATGCCAACCTCGATCACCTTCCGAGAGGCCAGCGTCTCTTGCAACAACCGGTGCCGCAGGGTTTCGCCATCCAGGAGCTCCATGACGGCATACACGATTCCGCCCGAGTGGCCGAAATCGTGCAGCGCGAGAACGTTCGGATGCGAAAGAGACGCGATGACCTTCGCCTCGCGCTCGAACCGCGATAGCGCCAGCGGCGAGTCGGCGGTCGTCTCCGGCAACACCTTGATCGCCACTTCCCGCTCGAGCCGCGTGTCTTTCGCCCGGTACACTTCCCCCATTCCGCCCGCGCCGATCGGCGCAAGGATCTCGTAGGGGCCGAGCCGGGTTCCGGAAGGGAGTGTCATTGCGGCCGCAAACGGAACTCTACAATCCGCGCGGGAGCGATCCGGAAGAGTGGTGAGCCGTGTAGGACTCGAACCTTCAGGAAGTTCACAACAGGTCAACGAGTTGGGACCACGTGTCCGAGTCCTGTGTCCGAGTCTTGAAGGCGCCTCCCGGGATGCAAACTGGACCCGTTCTCGTATCCGTACCGCGTCACGGACAACCGGGACAAGCTCAGCGCCTTGGAGGCGGCTCGACGGTTTTTCGACCAGCAACCCGGACCCGCTCTGAACCTGGCCTCGTTCTCAAAGGCCGGCTGGCCGATTCCCGTCCGTCGCTCCGCCCTTAAGAGAACGATATTGCTGAGAAGCTGCGGCCTTCGAATGCCTCCGCTTGGAAAACGAGATCACTGGTGAAACAGGTCGGCAATCGAAGTCTGCCTTCCAGAGATCTTCCCAATCGCGTCTCCAGCAGAGAAGCGCCGATCGGACCAGAAGAACGAAGGAAACGTACCCGAGGGCCACAATCGCGACACGCATGGGATACGACATGCTTCGCAAACTCGCGGCGAGAGAACTGACGAATAGCGCGAGAATCGCCAGGATGGCGCGGGGGCGGGCCCGTGAGGCGCCGTAGATGCGTCTGGTCTCCAACCACGGTCACCTTCTAGAGTCCCCTGAGAAGAAGTCCGTAAAAAGTTCGAAAGATTTCCGAAAGATTCGGACCGGCTGTCGCGTCAGCCGCCATAGAGCGCCCTATCATCGCGCGGTGTCTGAGGAGAACCCGGAGTCGCCACACCCCCCGCCGAAACGGGTTCCGAAACGCTCGCTCTCCGGCACCCTGCGCAACATCGTCATCGGCAAGCCACGGGACCCGACCGATGCCCGCATCTTCCACCACGTCTCATTGGTCGCCTTTCTCGCTTGGGTCGGTCTAGGAGCCGACGGCCTCTCCTCCTCGGCCTACGGGCCCGCGACAGCATTCGAAGCGCTCGGTCAGCACACCTACCTCGCCGTCTTCCTCACCCTCATGGTCGCCGCTACGGTCTTCGTCATCTCCTTCGCCTATAGCCTGCTGATCGAGCACTTCCCGGGCGGGGGAGGGGGGTACCTGGTCGCCACAAAGCTTCTCGGGCCGCGCCTGGGCGTCGTCTCGGGTTGCGCCCTCATCGTGGACTACGTTCTGACCATCACCGTCTCGGTGGCGACCGGTTGCGACGCCGTGTTCAGTTTCCTCCCGCCAGCCTGGGCGCATAGCAAGCTCATGGTCGAAGTCTTGGTGTTGATCTTCCTGATCGTCTTGAATCTCCGCGGGGTGAAGGAGTCCGTGACTTTCCTGCTGCCGATCTTCCTCGTGTTCGTCCTGACACACTTCGTCCTCATCTCCTACGGTCTGGTTGCCCACGTCGCCGGCCTGCCGACGGTGCTCCAGGGGGCGGTTACGGAGGCGCGGAAATCGTCCGCCGCGATCGGGCTTCTGCCCACGATCTTCATTCTCCTGCGCGCCTATTCGCTCGGGGGAGGCACGTACACTGGAATCGAGGCGGTCTCCAACGGCGTCCAGATCCTGCGCGAGCCGCGTGTTCACAACGCCAAGAAGACAATGCTCTACATGGCTCTCTCGCTCGCCTTCACGGCCGGTGGGATCCTCTTCTGTTATCTCCTGATTCACGCCCGCCCCGTCGCGGGCAAGACTCTCAATGACGTTCTCGCCGAGAATCTATTCGGGCCGTGGCGTCTGGGCGGGTTCCCGATCGGCTCCTATCTGGTCGTTGTCACCATGGTCTCGGAAGGAGCGCTCCTGTTCGTGGCGGCTCAGACCGGTTTCATCGACGGCCCGCGGATCCTCGCCAACATGGCGGTCGATTCCTGGGTACCGCACCGGTTCGCGCAGCTCTCCGAACGCCTGGTCACCCAGAATGGTGTCGTCCTGATGGGGGCTGGCGCGGTCGGGGTGCTCCTCTACTCTAAGGGACAGAGTGATCTTTTGATTCTCATGTACTCGATCAACGTCTTCCTGACGTTTACGCTGACGGAGCTGGGGATGTCCCGCTACTGGATTCGGACTCGCCACCAGCCGGAGCACAAGAGCTGGCGTCGCAACCTCGCGATCCACGGCACGGGTCTGACCATGTGTCTGTCGATTCTCATCGTGAGCATCGTTGAGAAACTCACGGAAGGTGGATGGCTGACCGTTGTCGTAACCTCCAGCTTTATCGCGCTCGCGTTTGCGGTCAAGCGGCACTATCTCGACGTCCGGGCTCAGTTGCGGCGGCTCGACGAGACTCTCTTGAACATTCCGGTCCGCCCCCACGGCACGCCGGCAGGGCCTCCCCGGCGGGACGAGTCGGTCGCCGTGCTTCTAGTCAACGGGTTTAGCGGGCTTGGAGTGCACACGCTGCTCAGCGTACAGAAGCTCTTTCCGAAGCAGTTCAAGTCTTATATCTTCGTATCGGTCGGGGTCATCGACTCGGCGAGTTTCAAGGGCACGACCGAGGTCGAGGCCCTGAAGCGTCATACGGTCGAGGACCTGGAAAAGTACGTGGCGTTCGTCCAGCGGCTCGGATTCTCCGCCGATTATCGGTACGAGACGGCAACCGAGGCGGTGGCGAAAGTCGTGGAGCTATGTCAGCAGATTCGCCAAGAGTATCCCCGGTCGATCTTCTTCTTGGGCTCGCTGGTGTTCGAAAAAGACAGTTTGATCTACAAGATCCTTCACAACGAGACGGCGTTCGCGATCCAGAGACGTCTCCAATTCGCCGGGTTGGAAGCCGTCGTACTTCCAATCCGAGTTATGAGGAAGGTGTTTACCCGGGTCGAGGCCGCCTAGCCGGATTAGTGCCTGGGAGGTAGTGCGCTGCCCCAAGAATCGCCTCCCGTGGGCATTCCAGGCGGTTTGAGATGGCTGCGCTACCCGGGGCCGTCCTGCTGGTCAGCGCGACGATCGCGGTTCTGAAGCTTTTCCCAAACCTAGCCGATTCCTCCGTGGGGCTCCTGCTGCTGATCGTGGTATTTCTCTCCGTCTAGCTTTGGCAGAGCGGGCCGAGAAACCTCCGCTGGGAGGTGACAGCTCGGGCCAATTCGTGGGTCGTCTGCGCTGGTCGCCGCGAGCCACCCCGCCCCAACGATCAACAGCCACGCGCCGCCTAACGGGCAGCGCGTCAGCAGCGAGCGAAGCGAGCGCAGCTTCAGTACGGCCAGTGCAGCCCGAGAGCCTTGGCCAGAAAGACGGCCATTGGCCGCGCGTGAGCGGGTTGTTGGGGCAGCAATTGCCTCCGCCGCATCCCGCCGTGATGCCGGCGTGGTAAAGCGCCTCGATGAACTGGAACTGCCGTCGGTGATGAGTGGTGAGCCGTGTAGGACTCGAACCTAC
>JBKOVK010000093.1:0-8178 GCA_046724475.1 Acidobacteriota bacterium
CGCCAGGATCGGGTCGGCGGCTTCGTGGGGCATCGCGCCGTGGCCGCCGCGGCCGACGATCTCGATCTCGAAGTGGTCGACCGCGGCCATCAGGGCGCCTCGGTTGACGCCGATCCGGCCCACGGGCATCGGGCTCCAGAGGTGCAGCCCGAACGCCGCTGCGACTCCCTCGAGCGCGCCGTCTTCGACGCATGCCTGGGCTCCGCCGCGGCCCTCCTCGGCGGGCTGGAAGAGAAATCGCATCGGAACCGGCGGAGGCGCCTTCGCGAGGCGCGCCGCGACGGCGAGCGCGATCGCGACGTGGCCGTCGTGCCCGCAGGCGTGCATGCGGCCCGGGATCGTCGACGCGTAGCTCTCGGAACTCGCCTCCGTCAGCGGCAGCGCGTCCATGTCGGCGCGGTACATCACGCGCGGGCCGCCGTGGCCGAGGTCGCCGACCACGCCCGTGCGCCCGACACGCTCGCGCGGCGAGAGACCCAGCTCCTTCAGGCGGACCGCGGCGATGCCGGCGGTCCGGCGCTCTTCGTACGCGATCTCGGGATGGCGGTGCAAGTCGCGCCGCGTCGCGACGAGGCGCTCGTACTCCTCGGCCGGGAATCCGTCGGGCGGCGACACGCGCGGATTATAGAATCCCGCCGTGGCCGACATCGTTCCGCCGGCGATCGACGAGTACGTGCGGGGTCTGATTCCGCAGCGCGAGCCCGTGATCGCAGAGATGGAAGCCTATGCCGCCAAACACGACGTGCCGATCGTGGGCCCGGCGGTCGGGACGCTCCTGGAGGTCCTGGCGCGGTCGATCGGCGCCACACGCGTCTTCGAAATGGGCAGCGCCATCGGCTATTCGACGGCGTTCTTCGCGCGGGCCGTGGGGAAAGGCGGCCAGGTGGTTTACACCGACGGCAGCCAGGAAAACGCGGACCGCGCCCGGGCCTATCTCGAGCGTGCCGAGCTGGCCGACCGCGTGGTCTTCCGGGTGGGCGACGCGGCCGAGAGCCTCGATTCCACGACCGGCTACTACGACCTCATCTTCATCGACGTCGACAAGGACGGCTATCCGCGCGCTTTGAAGTCCGCGGCGCCGCGGGTCCGGCGGGGCGGTTACCTGCTGGCGGACAACACGCTCTGGTCCGGACGCGTCGTGGATGCCTCGTCGCGCGACAAAGCCACGGAGGGAATCCGCCAGTTCAACCAGATGCTCTTCGCCCTCCAGGAATTCAAGTCGGTCATCGTGCCGTTGCGCGACGGCGTGGCGATCGCCCGCCGCGAGTAGCAATGCCGACCCGGGACGAACTGCGCAAGCGTTTCGAAGCGCTCGTCTCGCGAGGGGAGCCGGACCTCTTCGAGGGAGCGCTCGCGGTGTCGACGCTGGTGGATCCGCGCGAGAGCCTCGAGTCGGCGCGGGCCGCCGTCGCGGGTCTGGCCGTTCGCGTGCGGGATTCCGCGGGCCGAAACGAGGCGCCGCACGAGGCGCTGCGACGCGTGCTCTTCGCCGAAGAGGGTTTTCGAGGGGATGGCGAGACCTACGACGCGCCCGAGAACTCGTCGGTGGCGCGCGTGCTCGCACGGCGGCGGGGCATGCCGATCACGCTGTCCATCCTGACGATCGAAGTCGGACGCCTGGCCCGCGTCCGACTGACCGGAGTGGGCCTGCCCGGGCACTTCGTGGTGGGCGGACCGGATCTGCCCGAGGGAACGTTCATGGATCCGTTCGACGGCGGAGCCCTCTACGATCCCGCCGGTCTCTCGCGCCGGCTGGGGTCGATCTTCGGTTCGCCGGTGGCGCTCTCCTCGGATCTGCTGCGCCCGGATTCCCCGCGCGCGATCCTCGGGCGCGTGCTGCTGAATCTACGGCGGTCCTACGAGAGGCGCGAGCGCTGGGAGGACGCCCTCGCGGCTCTCGACTTCGCCGAGATCCTGCAGCCGGACGTGGCGGCGCACCGGCGCGAGCGCGCCCTGCTTCTGTGGAAGAGCGGCCGCACCGACGAGGCCGCCCAAATCCTGGAGAGCGAAGGCGAGCTCTCGGAGGACGAGGGCGAGGATGCCGAAGGCCTGCGGCGCCTGATGGTCCTGGCGCCGAACCGCGAGGCCGGAGGCGCCCGGGCCGAAGGCGCGCGGCGCACCTTCACGCTCGAGGAGGCGCGGGCGCTCCTGCCGCGCGTCCAGGAGCGGACCGCCGACGCCGTCTCGCGCTACGGGCAGCTTCCGGGAGACCAGGACGAGGCTCGGGAGTCCGTGGTGCGCGACTGGGCCGAGGAGATGCAGTCGCTCGGAATCGAGGTCAAGGGGATCTGGCTGGTCGACTTCGATTCGGGCGCCGGGTACTACTGCTGGAAGTATCCCGAGCCGGCGCTCAACCACTTCCACGGATACGAGGAAGGATTCGCGGGGCGTTTGCCCCTGAATTAGACCGTCGCCTTCGCTTGCTAGGAGACCTGCCCTGCGGCACCGGGCCGCGGCTCGCGGGACACGCTCGACCGTCGCCGCGAATTACAGGAAGAGTTCCGCTATCCCGAATCCCCTCTCCCCCGTGAGGGGGAGAGGGTGAGGGTGAGGGGGCGCTCCTAGAGCTTTTCCCACGCGACCCGCGGCGTCAGGATCTCCACGAACGCCTCGAGCCCCGTCCGATCTTCTTCGTCGAAGCGGTTCTTCTCGGGCGAGTCCACGTCCAGGACGCCCCGCAAGACCCCGTCCTGGAGGATCGGCACGACGATCTCCGATCGCGAATCCTCGTCGCATGCGATGTGGCCCTCGAACGCGTGGACGTCGGGCACGATCAGCGTCTCGCTCGACTGCGCCGCCGTTCCGCAGACGCCCTTCCCCAGCGGGATGCGCACGCACGCGGGCTTGCCCTGGAAGGGTCCGAGCACGAGCTCGCCGCCGCGCACCAGGTAGAAGCCCGACCAGTTCACGCGATCCAGCGTCTGCGCCAGCAGTCCCGACGCGTTGGACAGATTCGCGAGGGCGTCGGTCTCGCCCTCGAGAAGAGCGGACAGCGAACGCGAAAGCTCGCGGTAGGTCTCGCTCTTGGGGCCGATCGGCCGTGCCGTCATCTTGAACACGGCCGGATTCTACGCTCTGTATGATGCGCCGCGATGTCGGTGCTTCGGGGGCGTGTTCTGGCCCTCTACGTCGGGTGCTGCGCGGTCTGGGGCTCGACGTGGCTGGCGATCAAGATCGGCCTGCAGGACCTTTCGCCGCTCTGGTTCGCGGGAATCCGGATGGCGCTGGCGTGGCTGCTCCTGACGCCGTTCGCGCTGGCGGCGTCCTCCCGCAAGCCGGCGCCCGCGCAGAGGAAGTGGATCGTGCTCGGCGGCCTCCTCCAGATCGGCCTCCAGTATGCCTGCATTTTCACCGCCGAGCAGTGGATCCACTCGGGCCTGGCCGCGCTGCTCTTCGCGACTTTCCCGATTTTCGTCGGCGTCTTCGCGCACTATCTGCTGCCGGACGAGCCCCTGACGCGGCGCACACTCGCGTCGGCGGCGCTCGGGCTTTCGGGAGTCGCGGTGATCGAGGCGCCGTCGGCCCGGACGATGTTCTCGACGGAGACGCGGCTGCTCCTCCTCGGAAGCGCCCTCATGCTCCTGGCCGCTGTGGTCGCGGCCTTCGCCAACGTGCTCAACAAGAAGTACCTCTCGAATGTCTCGCCGCTGCGCAACGTCTGGGCGCAGACGCTGGTGGGGTCTTCGCTGTTGCTGGCCTTCGCCGCCGCCGTCGAGCGCGGGGCCGTGTTGCACTGGACGCCCCGCGCTCTGGGGGCGCTCTTCTATCTCGCGATCTTCGGCACCGCGCTCCCGTTCGTCGGGCTGTTCTGGCTGCTTCCGCGCGTGCCCGTCGCCGTTATCGGCATGATCCCCGTCATCGACACGGTGATTGCCGTCGTCCTCGGGAACCTCGTCCTCGGCGAGGCCTTTTCGCCGCGCGTGCTGGTGGGAGGGGTGCTGATTCTCGTGGGGGTGCTTCTGGTGGCCCGGCCGGGCGTTACCGTGGATAGATCGGCAGCCACGCCCGCGTGACGTAGTCCGACACCGTGATCACGATCAGGAACGAGAGCCACAGCACGCTCGCGGCGACGACGAGGATCGTCAGCCGCGGCGAGCTCTTCAAGTGCATGAAGATCAGGGCGACGAGAAGCGCCTTCGTCACGGCGATGGCCAGAGCGACGGGCGTGTTCCAGACGCCGAGGTGCTGAAACGCGGCCCAGACCGTGAGCGCCGTGAAGAACATCAGCGCCGCGAAGACGAGGAAGTAGGCCTTGGGCGCGTGGGAGTGCGATCCGTTCTGGCTCACAGCGTGTGCCTCCCGAGCAGGTAGAGCAGCGGGAAGAGGAAGATCCAGACGATGTCCACGAAGTGCCAGTACAGCCCGACGTTGTCGACCGGCGTGTAGTACCGAGGCGAGAACGCGTCGGCGCGCGCCTTGACGATGAGCCAGGTCAGCAGACCCACGCCGATGATCATGTGGAGGGCGTGGAGCCCGGTCATGCAGAAGTAGAGCGAGAAGAACATCTCCGCCTGCCTCGGGAGCGGCTCGTGCGTCTTCTCGTCGTGCGGCACGACGAAGTGCGGCCCGGGAACCTCGTGGTGGTCGAACTTCTGCTTGTACTCGACGTACTTGATCCCCAGGAAGACGCTGCCCAGTCCGATCGTGGCGAGGAGAAAGAGGATGATGAGTTTCTTCTTCCCGACCGACGCCGCCCAGACCGCCATGGCCATCGTCAGCGAGGACATGATCAGCACGCCCGTGTTGATCGCGCCGAGCTTGATGTCCAGAAGGTTCGACGCTCCCTCGAACGCGCGGCGGTAAGTGGATCGGTATACGACGTAAGCGGTGAACATCCCGCCGAAGAACAGCACCTCGGTGACCAGGAAGAGCCACATGCCCAGCGAGGACGCCTCCCTCTGGGCCGGCAGGTCCACGAAGTGATGCCGAAGCTCCGGCGGCGCGGCGTGGGCCGCGGCGTGCGCGTGCGCGTCAGCCAACGGCTTCCTCCTCCCGCCCCGTCAGGTAGTCGTAGGGGCGTCCGGTCACGACCGGCGTATCGGGGAAGTTCTCGGTCGGAGGGGGCGAGGGCGTCTGCCACTCGAGCCCTGTCGCGCCCCACGGATTGTCGGCCGCGTCCTTGCCATAGCGCATGGAGTAGACGAAGTAGATCAGCGGAATCACGTACCCGATCCCCAGGATCGACGCGCCCGCGGTCGACATGACGTTCAAGACCTGGAACTCCTCGGGATACGCGTGGTACCGGCGCGGCATTCCGAGATAGCCGACGATGAACTGCGGGAAGAACGTCAGGTTGAAGCCGATGAAGATGACCCACGCGGACACGCGCGACCAGTACTCGGGGTAGAGCTTGCCCGAGATCTTGGGCCACCAGTAGTGGAGGCCTCCGAGGTACGCCATGATCGTGCCGCCGACCATGATGTAGTGGAAGTGCGCGACGATGAAGTACGTGTCGTGCACGTGGACGTCGAGTCCGAGTGTCGCCAGCATCAGCCCGGTCAGGCCGCCGAACGTGAAGAGGCCGATGAAGCCGAGGGCGTAGAGCAAAGGCGTCTGGTACGACACGGATCCCTTGTAGAGCGTGGCCGTCCAGTTGAAGACCTTGATCGCCGACGGGATCGCCACCATGAAGGAGAGGATCGAGAAGACCAGACCCGCGTAGACCGACTGGCCCGAGACGAACATGTGGTGGCCCCACACCAGGAAGGAGAGGACCGCGATCGCGACCGACGAGGCGGCGATGAACTTGTAGCCGAAGATGGGCTTGCGCGAGAACGCCGTCACGAGCTCGCTGATCACCGCCATCGCCGGCAGGATCATGATGTACACGGCCGGGTGCGAGTAGAACCAGAACAGGTGCTGGAATAGCACCGGGTCGCCGCCCTGCGCCGGGTCGAAGACGCCGAGATGGAAGATGCGCTCGGCCGCGACCAGCAGCAGCGTGATCGCGATGACCGGCGTGCCCAGGATCTGGATGATGCCCGTCGCGTACATGCCCCAGCAGAACAGGGGGAGCCGCATCCAGGTCATCCCGGGAGCGCGCATCGTGTGCAAGGTGACGAGGAAGTTCAGGCCCGTCAGAATCGACGAGAACCCCGAGATGAAGATGCCCACGGCCGTGACGACGACCCAGCCGTTGGCGTACACCGTGGAATAGGGCGTGTAGAACGTCCACCCGGTGTCTACACCGCCGTGAACCACGGCCCATAGCGCCGTCAGGCCGCCGATCGCAAAGAGGTACCACGAGAGCAGATTCAGGCGCGGGAACGCCACGTCCTTGGCGCCGATCATCAGGGGGATCAGGAAGTTTCCGAGCACGCCCGGAATGCCCGGGATCATGAAGAAGAAGACCATCATGACGCCGTGCGTCGTGAAGATCCGGTTGTACATCTCGGCCTGGAAGACGTCTCCGGCGGGCGTCAGCAGCTCCAGCCGGATGAGCGCCGCGGCGAGGCCTCCGATCGCGAAGAAGAACGTGATGCCGATCAGGTAGAGGATCGCGATCCGCTTGTGGTCGGTCGTCAGCAGCCACGACTTCACGCCGTAGCTCGCGTTCAGATAGTCGACGCGCTGCGAGGGAGTTGCCGTCGGAGTGCTCATGGCCGAATGGTTTTCCTTTCCGGGGTAGGGGCTGGGGCCGCGGAGGCGGCGGCCCCGGCCGGCGGAGCCGACGCGAGCGACTTGACGTACGCGACGAGCTGCAGGAGTCCTTCTTCGCCGATGAGCCCCTGGAACGTCGGCATGATCGGGGGATAGCCCGCCGTCAGCACGGCCTGAGGGTTCACGATCGACTCGCGGATGTAGCTCTCGTCGGCCAGGACCGTCCGCCCATTGGTGAGTTGGACCTGCTTTCCGAAAAGACCGACGAGGGAGGGCCCGCGCGCTCCCGGCTGGTCGCCGTGACACGTGTTGCACTGGTGCTCGATAAAGCGCTTGGCGCCCGCCGCCGCGAGCGTTTCGCCGGGCACGCCGCCGGCCAGCCACGCCTGGTAGTCCGCCGGCTTCATCACGTAGACCCAGCCGATCATGTTGGAGTGGCGCGTGCCGCAGAACTCGGCGCAGAAGAGGTGGTACTTGCCGGGCTTGGTGGCCTCGAACCAGGCGGTCGAAAAGCGGCCCGGCACGACGTCGCGCTTGAAGCGGAACGCGGGCACGTAGAAGCTGTGGATGACGTCCTCGGAGGCCATCGTCAGGCGCACCGGGACGCCCACGGGGACGTGGAGCTCGTTCATCTCGCGATGCCCGTCGGTGTGCTGGAGCTTCCACATCCACTGCTTCGCCGTGACGTAGATGTCCAGCGCGTTGGCCGGAGGACGCGACAGGCGGAAATAGACGCTGGCGCCCCACGCGAACATCACGAGCACCAGGCCGAACGGGATCACCGTCCACACGATCTCGAGCAATCCCGACTCGTGGACCTCGGTCGCGACCTCGTCGGGCGACTTGCGATGGAACTTGATCGCGAAGACCACGACGAGCGTCCCGATCAGGAGCGAGAAGAACGCCGTCACCAGGATCAGGAAGATGTAGAGCGCGTCGACGTGGCCGGCGAACGAGGAGGCTTCCGGCGGGAAGAGCTGAGGCATCAGCGGACGCCCCCGGGAATCGCGTTCAGCGAGCGGGCGCGGCGGCGGGTCATCGCCCAGATCCCGATTCCGATTGCCAGGACGGTCGCCAGGCCTGCGAGCCGCACGATGTTGACGACGACCGCGCCGTACTTGCCGTTGGCCGGGTCGTAGTGGAAACAGAACAGGAGAATCTGGTCCACCGGCGTGCCGATCTTCCCGGCTGACGCCTCGACGAGGCCGAGGCGCAGGTCGCGGGGCGCGTACTCGATGCCGTAAAAGTAGCGGGCCAGCCGGCCGTCCGGAGTCGCGACGAAGATCGCGCTGGCGTGCGCGAACTGCTCGTTTTCGGCGTCGTAGCGGTACCGGAATCCGACGGCTTTGGTCAGCGTCTCGATCGCGGCGGCATCACCGGTCCAGAAGTGCCAGCCCTCGGAGGCGTACGGGTGCTTGTAGCGCGAGAGGTACGCCTCCTTCTTCGCGGCGGCCATGGCCGGCGTCTCGCGAGGATCGAAGCTGACGGCCAGGACGTCGAAGTCCTTGTCGGCCTCGAGCGACATCACGTTGAGCGCCCCGACGAGGCCGTTCAAGACCTGCGTGCAGAGCATCGGGC
>JBKOVK010000074.1:0-9235 GCA_046724475.1 Acidobacteriota bacterium
GAGACCTGCCGGACGACACGCTTCTCGGACGGGGCCGCGAGAAGGACGCGTTTTCGAATTCCCGGAGCGCGGGACCTTGCTCGACCCGTTCGAGACATCCGTCCTGTCGAACGGGAGGTTCGAATGACGACCGCGGTTCTCTTAGTCCTCCTCGGCGCCCTCTCCCGGCTGATTCCCCATCCTCCCAACTTCGCGCCTCTCGGGGCGCTGGCCCTCTACTCGGGCGCCCGGCTACCGCGCGGGTGGGCATGGGCGGTGCCGCTTGCGGCCCTCGCGCTGTCGGATTTCGTGATCGATTTCGGAAGCGGACGCGCGGCGCTCTCCCTCGGGCGGCTGACGATCTACGCGACCTTCGCCATGATCGTCGTCGCGGGCCGGCAACTGCCGGCGGACGCCGGCGTCGGCCGTCTGGCGGCGTTTTCGGTCGGAGCCTCGACGTTTTTCTTTCTCACCTCCAATCTACCGGTGTGGGCCTCGGGCAAGCTCTATCCGCTGACTCCGGCGGGCCTGGTGCTCTGCTACATGCTGGCACTGCCGTTTTTCCCGGCGACGCTGGCGGCGGACCTGCTCGGCACTGCGGCGCTCTTCGGCCTGGATGCCCTTTCGCGCAGGCAGCGCGCGCGGCGTCTCGTCGGCGCAGGCGCGCTTCTGATCGGGCTCGCCCTCGCGCCTCCTGCGGCGGCCCAGCAGGGGCCCCCTCCTCCGGCGCCCACGCCGCAGCTGCCTTCGGCCTCCGAGAGCATCGTGGTCACCGCCACGGACACGCCCGAGGACGAAAAGCAGGTCGGGTCCGCGGTCACCGTCATCACGCGGGAAGAGATCGAGAAGCACGAGTCGGTCGTCGTGTCGGACGTGCTCCGCTCGGTTCCGGGCCTCGACGTCACGCAGTACGGCACGCCGGGGTCGCTGACGTCGCTCTTCACGCGCGGCACCAACTCGACCCAGACGCTCGTGCTCGTCGACGGCGTGCGCATGAATTCGCCCTACTTCGGCGGTTACGACTGGTCGGCGATGACGACGGAGAGCATCGATCGAATCGAGATCGTTCGCGGACCGTTTTCGGCGCTCTACGGCTCCGACGCGATCGGCGGAGTCGTCCAGATCTTTACGCGGCCGGGTGCCGAGGGCGTGTCGGGCCGGGCGACGGGCGAGGCCGGCAACCAGGGACAGGGTCAGGGGTCCGCGTTCGTCTCGGCGGGAGAGGGGCCGTTCTCCGCGGCGGCGAGCTACCGCTACACCGCCTTCGACGGCAACGGACCAAACACCGACTGGCGCCAGCGCAACGGATCGGCGTCGTTGCAGGCGCGGCTGGGCGATTCGGGTCGGATCGGCGTTGAGTGGGGCCTGCTCGACGGCGAGGTCGGCAACCCCGGGGCGATCGGAGGCTTCGGCTATCCGTCCACGGCGCGCGGGCTCACCCACGAGTCCCGCATCTCGGTCCCGGCCAGCTTCGCGCTGTCGGACGCCAATCACCTCGAAGTCCTCGTCGGAGGCCTGCGATCGGAGCCCTCGTACCAGGACACCGCCGGAGGTTTCGTCTCGCAGACCGACGCGCGCACGTTCCAGGCGCAGGTTTCCGACACCGCCCGGCTCGGCGCCCACACGCTCTCCGCCTTCGCGTCGTGGGAACGGTGGAAGGTGTCCGACGAGAGCAACTTCGGCGTCAATCTCGACAACTCGCAGACCACTCTCTGGGGCCTCGGCGCGCAGGACACCGTCGCTCTGGGAGCGTTCACCGTCACGGCGGGCCTGCGATACGACCACTACACGACCTACGGCGACGCGTGGAGTCCCCGCGGAACGATTTCCTGGCTCTCGGCGGACAGGCTCTGGAAAGTGCGCGCGTCCGGCGGCACGGGTTTCCGCGCGCCTTCGATCGGCGAGCTCTACTACCCCTTCAGCGGCAATCGCAACTTGAAGCCCGAGAAGTCGATCTCGGCGGAGGTCGGCGGCGAACGATACTTCGGGAACGGAGGCCGCGCCGAAGTCTCGGTCTTCTGGAACGACCTGAAGGACCTGATCGTCTACGACTTCGCCACGAACATGGACATCAACATCGGCCACGCCCGCACGTACGGAGCGGAGCTCGGCTGGCAGCAGACGATCCTGCCGCAGCTCGCGGTGAACCTGTCCTACATGTACCTGAAGACGAAAGACCTCGAGACCGAGGGGCCCCTGCTACGCCGGCCCGAGAACGGCGTGACGCTGGGAGTCTCGTGGATGCCGATTCCGACGGTGAACATATCGCCGCGCGTCCTCTACGTCGGCCCGCGCGCGGACACCGATCCGGGCACGGGCGATGCGATCACGGATCCCTCGTACGTCCGGCTCGACCTCATCGCCCGGTGGCAGGTGACGGCGAACCTCGCTCCCTACGTGCGCATGGTGAACCTGACGAACCATGCCTATGAGGAGGTCGCAGGTTATCCGGCGGCGGGACGCCTCGGTTCGTTCGGATTAGACGTAAAGTTTTGAGTGATGCCGCGCATCACCAGGGTCTACACGCGCACCGGGGACGACGGCACGACGAGCCTGGGGGGCGGACAGCGCGTCGCCAAGGACTCGCCGCGGATCGAGGCGTACGGGACGGTCGACGAGCTCAACAGCCAGATCGGTTTTGCGGTGGCGGCGGGCGTCCACGACACGCTGCGCACTCCGCTCGCGACGATCCAGAACGAGCTCTTTCACCTCGGATCCGACCTCTGCATCCTCGAGCCCGACAAGGCGAAGCGCCCGGCGCCGAAGATCGAGGAACGGCACGTCCGCGCCCTCGAAGAGCTGATGGACGGGCTCTCCGAGGAGCTGCCGCCGCTGGAGAACTTCGTTCTTCCGGGCGGCTGTGCTTCGGCGGCGGCGCTCCACGTGGCGCGGACGGTCTGCCGGCGGGCCGAGCGTCTCGTCATCGCGCTCTCGCGGCGGGAAGCGGTCGGTCCTTTCACCGTCACGTACCTGAACCGGCTCTCCGACGCGCTCTTCGTGATGGCGCGCTACGAGAACAAGAAGCGCGGCGTCCCGGACGTGCTCTGGGACAGCCGGGCGTGACCGCGGCGCGAGGCTCCTCCGCTCGGAGTTACCGCCGGCCTGCGGCCGGCGTTCCCTACTGCTGGGAGTCTGCCTTCGGTGGCCGGGTGCGCGGAGACTCCTCGCGCCGCGAACGAAAACGAGGCGTGAGGCGGAACCCACAACTTCTCTCTCCCCCGGCGGGGGGAGAGGGCGAGGGTGAGGGGGCGTGAGGCCGAATACGCTCGTCGCCTGGAGCTCCGGCAAGGACAGCGCGTTCGCGCTGCACGAGGCCCGCGTCTCCGGAAGATTCGAGATCGTCGGCCTCCTCACGACGCTGACGGAGGAGTACGGGCGTGTCTCGATGCACGGCGTGCGGGAAGAGATCCTGGATCGTCAGGCCGACGCTCTCGGTCTTAGGTGCCGGAAGGTGCGGATTCCGGCGGGCTGCGTCAACGCGGACTACGAGCGCGCGATGGGAGCCGCCGTCGCCGCCGCGCGCGCCGACGGGGTCGAATGCGTTGTCTTCGGCGATCTGTTTCTCGAGGACGTGCGCGCTTACCGCGAGCGCATGCTCGCGGGCTCGGGAATCGAGCCGGTCTTCCCGCTGTGGGGCCGCGACACGGCGGCTCTCGCCAAAGAGATGGCGGATTCGGGATTGAGGGCGACCGTCGTGTGCGTGGATCCGAGGCGCCTGCCGGCAACGTTCGCGGGTCGCGAGTTCGGCGCGGCGTTTCTTTCCGAGCTTCCCGCCGGCGTGGATCCGTGCGGTGAGAACGGGGAGTTTCACACCTGCGTCACGGACGGCCCGATGTTTCGGCAACCCGTGCGCACCGTCACGGGCGAGACCGTCGTGCGCGAGGGATTCGTGTTCGCGGATCTGCGGCTTCCGGCCGTCGAAGAGGTGACGCTGCGATGACCGCGCCGCGAGTCGTGTCGCTTCTGCCGTCGGCGACCGAAATCGTTGCAGCGCTCGGCTTCGCCGACGCTCTCGTCGGGCGCTCGCACGAGTGTGACTATCCCGGGGAGGTCGCCGACCTTCCAGTGTGCACGGCGCCGAAGATAGACCCTCGAGGAAGCTCCGAAGAGATCCATCGCTCGGTCAGCGCGTTGCTGGCGCAGACCTTGTCGGTCTACCGCGTGGACGCCGAACTGCTGCGGAATCTCGAGCCCACCCACGTCGTCACGCAGGTGCAGTGCGAGGTCTGCGCCGTCTCGCTCGAGGAGGTCGAGCAGGCCCTCGCGGGATGGACGGCCAGGCGTCCGCGCCTGACGCCTCTCAATCCGGCGAGCCTCTCCGACATCTTCGCCGACATCGAGCGAGTCGCCGCGGCCCTCGGCGCTCCCGAGCGCGGATCACGGCTCGTCGCGCGCATCCGCGAGCGCATGGAATCCGTCGCCTCGGCGGCGCGCGCTCTTCGCGAGAGGCCCCGCGTCGTCACGATCGAGTGGATGTCGCCGCTCATGACCGCCGGAAACTGGATGCCGGAACTCGTCGCGATGGCCGGAGGCGAGGACGTCCTGGGCAGGCCCGGACGTCATTCCGACTGGATCTCTTGGGAAACGCTTCGATCCGCGGATCCCGACGTCATCCTCGTCATACCCTGCGGCTTCTCGCTCGACCGCGTCGAACGCGAGATCGATCTGCTGACCACGCTTCCGGGATGGAGCGACCTCGAGGCCGTGACGACACGCCGCGTCTACCTCGGCGAGGCCAACCAGTACTTCAACCGGCCCGGGCCGCGCCTGGCCGAGACGCTCGAGATCCTGGCGGAAATCCTGCACCCGGAATTCTTTGGGTTTGGTTACGACGGGATCGGCTGGAAGAGACTCGGATAACATCCCGACTTCGCATGCGCAGGTTTGCCGCCGTTTATCTGGCTTTCACAGTCCTCACGCCGGCATGGATCGCGGGGCTCGCGCCGTCGCCGTTCCAGTGCGCGATGGCCTGCCACGCGAACGGAGCCGCGACCGGAGCGATCTGCTGCCGGGTCGCCGGGTCCGACGGGCCCGTCTTCAAGCTCTGCGGGGAGTCCCGCGACGGCGTGCCTCTGCCCCCCGTCTGCCGCATGGCGGCTCCGAGGCCGGCCGCGGTTCTCTCCTCACCCGCTCCCAACGGACTCGCGGACGCCGCCGGCGCCGCGCGTCCTCTGAACCGATCTCTCGAGCCCGCCGATCCCGTCCCTCTCCGGCTCTCCTGATCCCGCTTCTCGACCAACAACAGAAGGAGAGCCTCGATGCACCTGCGGAAGCTTCTTCCCGCGGCTATGGCGTTCGCCGCCGCCGCGATGATTTTCGCGCCCGATGGCGTCCGAGCCTGCTCGATGTGCCGCTGCAGCGACCCGGTCTTCAACGCGCTCGGCGAAGGCGTCTACACGAACGCCGGGTTTCACGTCGCGATCGACTGGCTTCGCCAGGACCAGAGCCAGGGCGAGGGCGAAGACTTCGAGCACCAGATCCGCAACTCCCTGACCCTGACGCTCTCGTACTCGTGGAAGGAGCGCTTGCTCCTGGTGGCTCAGGTCCCGTACGTGTGGGCGCACCAGACGGGCGCCGACGGAGTCGAGGACGCGCACAATTTCGGCGATCCGTCGTTCTACGTCTACGGTCGGCTGTGGGCGTCCGACTTCGGGCCGGGCCTGGGCCGCCGCGCCTGGCTGTCGGCCATCTTCTCGGTCAAGACGCCCTGGGGACAAAACGACGCCCAGGAAGACGGCGAGCGTCTCGACGAGCACGTGCAGCCGGGCACCGGAGCGACCAATCTGGCGGGAGGGCTGTCGTTCCTCTACCTTTTCGACGCCGATTCCTCGATGTACTTTTCATCGCTCTACACGGGCACCGGCCGCAACGACTTCGGCTACAAGTACGGGAACAACGTGCAGGTCAATGCGGTCTACGACCGCCGGCTCACGGACTGGCTCGACGTCCTCGGCGAGGTGAACTTTCTCTACGCGAAACGGGATCAGCTCGACAGTCTGGGTCTCGAAGATCCGAACACGGGCGGAAAGACCCTGTTCCTGACGCCGCGCATCGCTGTCAACGTCGTCAAGGGCCTCGTCGCGCGCGCGTCCGCACAGTTTCCGGTGTGGAAAGACCTGAACGGAGTGCAGGAAATCAAGCCGACCTACTCGGCGGGCTTGACGTGGGTCTTCTAGGCCTCCCCCCTCACCCCCGCCCTCTCCCCCGAGGGGAGAGGGAGATTTCTGAGAGAGCGCTCCCTCTAACAATTCCCTCTCCCCCGTGAGGGGGACCCGTCCACCGAAGGCAAACCCCCGGCAGTAGGGAACGCCGTGCGAAGCACGGTGGTATCGGGTCAGGGTGAGGGGGCGCTCAAGCCTCGTCCGTTCCCGTGTCCGCCGGCGTCCTTCGCTTGGGGTGAAACAGGTACCCCAGGCCGAAGATCATGCCCAGAGCGGCGTGCGTATAGCCGGTGCCGCGCGCGAAGCCCGGCGCCGTGAACGCCTGGATGAGGTATCCCGTCATCCCGAGGGGCAGCAGGAGCCAGAGCATCGCGATCCCGCTCTTCCGCCCGCTGGTCTCGCCGCTGAGAATGCGCGCGAGCGCGTGCCGGCGGAGAATGAGGCCGACTCCCATCAGGGCAAACGGCGCGACGAGAATGTGCGCTTTGAGGATCCAGGGCTGCAGAGGATTGCCGACGCGCGAGTAGGGATCCGAACCCGGAACGAAGTACTTGAAGATTCCGTAGAAGAGGCCGGTGAGCGAGACCGCGATCAGGGCGGACTGATTCCACCAAGCTTCCCAGCGCTTCATCGGGGTTTCGCCTCGGCCACGGACGGGTGCAGGACGCGGTGCAGCGCCAGGACGCGCCGGGCCGCGTCGGTCGTGGCGCGAGCCGTCAGCGTCGCCCCGGTGACGGGGCGGATCGCGCGCTTCATGGAGAGCTCGTCGTTCAAAGGTTTGCCGGTGAACTGGGCGTACCACTGCGGCCGGGGCAGGTACTCCTCGGGCTCCGAGAAGGAGAGGACCTCGATGCGCGTGATGGCGCCGGAGGGATCGACCGCGATCATGATCGTCTCCGGCATCGTGCGGACCACGTGGACGTCGAAGTACGCCGTGCCGACGTCGCGGCCGTCCTTGGTCGCCGCGTAGTACGTGACGAGCGCGCCCGGGAGCGCCTCGTCGCCCGAGAGTCTCTGCGCCTGCTTCTGCTGCTCGGGCGTCAGAAACGCGGTCTTTCGCTCGACGGTCGCTCCCGGAAACGCCAGACGCAGCGCCTCCTCCCGCGTCAGGTAGACCTTGGCCGCGGCGGGCGCCGCCAGGAGGGCGCCAGCCACGGCCGCGGAGAGAAGCCTTCGGGAGCTCACATCAGAAAATGTATCCGAGTGCGGCGTTCCACTGGTTCACGCCCGTTTTGGCCGCGTTGTGCCGTTGCTGCCAGTCCATCTTGAGGACCAGCCGGTCGATCGGCTTGAACGCGAGGCCGAGGGTCAGCTCCTGGTTGTCGTTGGCCGGGTTGCGCGCGTAGCCCGCGGGCACGGCCGCCTGGGTGTCCCACTCTTCGTAGCGGACGAACGGCGTCAGCGACATCTTCGTGCCCGGCACGAGCGAGAGCACGTCGTACCCGCCCAGCAGGTACCAGCCTTCCTGGCGGCTGCCGATCGACTCGTCGCCCACGAACCCGAGAGCCTCGTTGATGAGCGCCGCCTGCGAGATCGACGTGTGCGCGTACACGCCGCGCAGCCACAGTCCCCGCCACTGCCAGTCGGCGTGGACGTCGAAGACCGTCGTCAGCCCGTCGATCTTCACGCCGGCGGGAGTGCGCAAACCCTGGCCGGAGTCGCCCGAGAAGAACGAGACGCCGGCGAGAAGCCCCGGAACCCCGACGAAGTCGAGACGCGCCGTTCCCGCCCAGTCCGTCGCCTTGGCCTCGGAACCTTCCTGCCGACCCTCGCGGATGCCTTCGTCGGCCGTGTAGCCCGCGGCGTTCAAGCCGTTGACGACGTAGCCGCGATACGACAACGGTCCCCACTCGCCGTAGACTCCGCCGCCGATCTCGCGCCAGGTCGTCGGCAGGATGAACTCGTCGACGTCGGGCCGCCGCGCGCCCAGAAACGCGGTCGGTTCGTGCTGCTCGTTGACGAGGCCCATGGGGATCAGCACGAGGCCGGCGCGCGCGTTGAACGGCCGGGAGTGCATGTAGTCGACGTAGGCGAACTCGATCTCCGCCTCTCCGCCCTTGTCCGACGCGATGACCGCGTTCTCGTACTCGATCTCGCTGTTCAAGACGAAGTGATCGTCGAACTTGTAACCGAGGTAGACAACCGCCCGAAGCAGCGTGATCTGGTCTTCGGCAGCGGAAGGTTCGCCGCTCTGGTTGCGGCTGTCGAACTTCTGGTACAGCGCCTCGCCGTAGCCTCCGATCGAGACGCCGCGCTTGATGCCGTAGACCTTCGAGGCGGAGAGCCCGAGGCCGTAGCGCTGCCCGGCGGACTGCTGCGTCGGCGCCGGCGCCGCAGGTGCGGCAGCCACCGCCGTGGGTTGTGGAGCCGGAGCCGCGGCCACGGCGCTGCTCTCCGCTTCGCCGAGCTTGATGGCCTCGATCTCGGCGGCGAGGACGTCGATGCGCCTCTCGATCTCGGCCAGGCGCTTCTCCGTCGCGGCATCGGCCGACGCCTTGATCGCGGCGATCTCGGCGCGGGTGTCGGCGAGGAGCTTCTCCAGCTTCTGGATGCGCTCTTCGGGCGATCCGGGAACGGGTGTCGGAGTCGGGGCGGGAGCCTGGGCGAGAGCGGCCGCCTTCGAAAGCGCGGCCAGAAGACAGATCATCAGGAATCGGGAAAGACGAAGCATGGGGTCGTTCCTCCTCAGTGATGAGTGATCGGGAGGCCGTGGACGGCCCTGGAATCGGTCGAGACGACGAGCGGTGAAATCCCCGGCGAGGTGACGGCGTCGAGCGTGTCGTCGCCGCGGTCGATCAGGAACAGAACTTCGTTGGGGACGCCTTCGCGGCGGAGCTTCTCGGAGAGCGCGAGGCCTTTCTCGGGCCCGAGCACGAAGAACGCTGTGGAGAGCACGTCGGCCGCCAGGCCCGACGGCGCCACGACGGTGGCCGATCCGAAGTCGGGAGCCGGTTCGCCGGTGTGGGGACCGAGCAGCAGGCCGATGGATCGACCGTGACCGATCCGGCGGCGCACCGAATCTCCGGAGGTCGAGACCGATCCGTTTTGGATCGCGAGGGTCACGACCGCTCTCTGCCGGTCGCGCGGGTGTGCGA
>JBKOVK010000092.1:0-5681 GCA_046724475.1 Acidobacteriota bacterium
GAATCCAGCTCCGATCGACTCGACCGAGGCCCTCGCGATCGCCGAGATCTGATCCGGCGTCTTTTCGGGAAATGCGGCCGCCAGGTTCTCGAAGAGGATCCGCCGCCGGGGACGGCCGAAACGCAGGTAGAGCCGGCCCAGTGAGCGTCCCAGCGTCCGGGAAGCTCCTCGCGGCAGAAGCGCGAGCGCTCCCGCGGCGACTCGGAAGATCGCGAGCTCGAATCGGTGGCGGGCGACGGATCGCCTCGGCCGGCGTCGGGGAATGGGAGCCGCGGCCTCCGCCGGCGCGTTCACGCGGTCTTCGCCGACACCGGGAGACGCGATCCGAGAAAGCCGAAGAAGTCCGGCTCGGCCACCTCGACGGAGAGACGCACGGCCAGAAGCGGAAGAGGCAGTCTCCCGGAGAGCTTGACGGCGTCCTTCTCCGTCGTCACGACGAAACTCGCGCCGGCGCGCTCGGCGGCTTCCCGGATCCGGGCCACGTGGCGCTCGCGATACCGCTGGTGATCGCGAAACTCCAGGCGCTCCTCAGCCGCGAGGCCCAGGTCGGCGAGCGTGGCGGCGAACTCCGCGGAGCTCGCCACACCGCAGACGGCGAGGCAGCGCCGGTTGCGGACCGTCCCGGGATCGACCGGGGAGCCGGTCTCGTCGCGGAGACCGCCCGCCCGGATCCGGGCGTGGAAGCGCGGTACCGACGGATGGAGCCGCGCGATCGCCTCGAGCGCCTCGGCGGCGGGCGCGCCGCGGTCCACGCGCGTGAACACGATCCCGTCCGCGCGCGCCAGCGCCGCGATCGGCTCGCGCAGGCGGCCCCCGGGCGGAAGACGTCCGCCGCCGAACGGGTCGCGCGCATCCAGCAGGAGCAGGTTGACGTCGCGCGAGACGGCCAGATGTTGAAACCCGTCATCGAGGAGGAAGAGATCCGCGCCCAGGTCCGCGGCCCGGCGCGCGGCTTCCGCGCGGCGCTCGCCCACGACGATCACCACGCCCGAGGTCGAAAGCGCCATCGCGACAGGCTCGTCCCCGCCCTCCTCGGGCGACACGAGCGGGCCCTCGCCGGCGGAGACGACCACGACTCCGCGCGAGCGGCGTCCGTAGCCCCGCGAGAGGATCGCGGGGCAGCGGCCCTCGAAGCGAAAGCGGCGCGCCAGGAACTCCGTGAACGGCGTCTTCCCGGTTCCGCCGAACGTCAGGTTGCCGACCGAGATCGAGGGGCGCGGAAGCGCGCGCGAAGAGATCCTCCCCGACGCGTACCACTTCGCCCGAAGCGCGACCGCCCTTCCATAGAGACTCGAGAGCGGCGAGAGCGTCACGATCGAGATGTTCGCCCGCCCGACGCCGGCGGCGCAAGGGCGGCCAGCGCCTGCGCCGTTCGGGACGCCGCTCCGCGGCTCTCGGCGACGAAGCGCGCGGCGTCGGCCCCCCGCCGGGCGGTCTTGCCGGGCTCCGACAGCGCCGCGGAAAGTTCGCGGCGCAGGGCCGGAGGGTCCGCCGCGCGCGTCAGGATTCCGAGGGCCTCGCCGCTCGCGGCCACGTCCCGGAAGTTCTCCATGTGCGGGCCGGCGACGACGGGAGCGCCCGCGGCCCAGGCCTCGATCGGGTTCTGGCCGCCGCCCGGGATGAGGCTCCGGCCCACGTAGGCGACCGCGGCATGCCGGTAGACGGCGGAGAGCTCCCCGATCGAATCGAGCAGGTAGACGTCCGCCGGGGCGGGAGACGGGAGGGGGGAGACGGGAGACGAGCGCCGGACGAGGCTGAGCCCCCGCGACTCGGCCTGATGCGCCACGGCGTCGAAGCGCTCGGGGCGGCGCGGCGCCACGACCAGGAGCGGTCGCGGTTCGACCCCCTGCCAGGCGTCGAAGACGAGCGCTTCCTCGCCCTCTCCGGTCGAGCCGGCGACGACCACGGGCCGCCCCCCGGCGGCCGCGCGAAGACGGTCCGCGTCGGGAAAGGCCGCCGGCTCCGGGAGGTCGTACTTGAGATTCCCGAAGACGCGCACCCGCGACTCCGGCGCTCCGAGCTCGACAATCCGGCGTGCGTCCTCCCGCGACTGCATCGCGAAGAGCGCGATGCGCGAGAGCGTCGGAGCGAGCCACCGGCGGATGCGTCCGTAGCGGCGAAACGACCGCTCCGAGATCCGTCCGTTGACCAGAGCGACGGGAATCCGGTGGCGCGCCGCCCGCTCCAGGAAGAGGGGCCAGATCTCGGTCTCCGTCAGAGCGATGAGGCCCGGCTTGGTCGTCGTGAGCGCGCGTTCGACGGGACCGGCCAGATCGAACGGGAATGCGAACACCGCCGCGCGATCTGCGAGGGTCCTGTCGGCCAGATCGCGGCCCGCGGCTGTCGTCACGGAGACGCCCAGCGGCCTCGAGGGAATGACCTGCGCGAGTTCGCGCACGAGGTTGCGCGCGACGCCGACCTCGCCGACCGAGACGGCATGGATCCAGATCCCGCCCGAGAGATCCGGGTAGGGCCGTCCACCCAGCCGCCCGCGTACGTCCCCAAGGCGCTTTCCCCCCGTGACGGATCGGAGCAGCGCCCAGGGGGCATAGGCGGCCAGGGAAAGGGCGGCAAGAGCCCGGTAGAGGAGCAAAGCGGCGCGATTATCGCGCAAGCAGAGCCTCGGCCGCTTGCCCGGAGGGCTCCAAAGATTTAAGATTCAAAGGCTTAGGATCGGGAGGCCGGACCCAACGGATCGCTGTCGGCGTCCGTATACAGCGGCAGGAGGAGACCTTTCGGGCAATGGAGCTCGTCTACAGTCAGCGCCGGGAACGGGAGGAGGCTTCGAGCCTTCCGGATCGCGACCTCGCGATCCGCGCGCGCGGCGGCGACATGGTCTCCTTCGAGACGCTGGTGACCCGGAAGACTCCGGCGGTGGTGTCGCTCGCGCGCCGCATCGTGGGCAACGGCGAGGACGCCCGGGACGTCGGCCAGATGGTCTTCCTGAGGGTCTGGAGCGAGCTGCACCGCTACGACGAGCGCTACTCGCTCAATACGTGGCTCTACCGGATCGCGACGAACCTCTCGATCGACTTCCTTCGCAGCGCGCGCAGCCGCGAGAGGGCCCATGGAGCGACCCTGCACTTAGTCGAGGAGCGCGAGCAGTCCACGGCCGCCGACGCCACGCGCACGGCCGAGGACGCGGAGCTGGCGCGGCTCTTCGAAGCGTTGTCCGGGAGTCTCTCCGAGAAGCAAAAGGCCGTGTTCGTGCTCAAGGAGATGGAGGACTGCGACACCAGCGAGATCGCCGAGATCCTGGGCTGCGGCGAGTCGACGGTGCGCAACCACCTCTTCAACGCCCGCCGGATCCTCCGACGCGAGATCGGCCGCCTCTATCCCGAGTTCCTGCGGGGGAGGTCTCTGTGACCGCGATCTGCGGGATCCTGCGCGGGAGCTTCGAGGACTATCTCGCCGACGCGCTGCCGACGCCGCAGCGGCGGATCCTGCGCGAGCATCTGGCGGCCTGTGCGGAATGCCGCGGTCTGGCCGTCGAGAAGGATCCGACGTTCGTCTTCGCGCGGGCGGTGCGCGACGAGGTGACTCCGGAGGAAGCGGCGAAAATTCTCTCGGCCGTCAAGACCGGCGTGGCCCTGATGGAGACGGAGAAGCGGATCCGCTCGACTCGCCGGCGTCTGGCCGGCGCAACCGCGGCTGCGGCGGCCGTAGCGGCCCTGGTTCTGCTCCTTCCCGGAGCCCGCCCCGGCGGCGGAAACGGTGCGCCGCCGGCCGGGACCGAGGCGTCGCTGGCGAAGCCGCTCGCCCCCGCGCCGCCGTCCTCCGACGCCGCGCTCTCGGCGGCCGCGCTTCCGGCCGATTCCGCCGCTCCCGCGGGTGATGCCACCGTGTACGACTGGAATCCCGGCGCCGGCCGGGAGGAACCGCGCGTGGTCTGGATCGTGGATCGGGGGCTCGACATCTGAACGTGCCGCCCGGGCAGGCCTCCGGCGACGGGGCCGTGGTTTTCAAAGTGAAACAAAGGCTGCTTCTCTTCCTCGCCGCGATCGTCTTCTCCGCCGGACCCCTGCGGGCCGCGGACGAGGCGAGCGTTCGCGTCTACGTCCTCAAGCACAAACGGGTCGAGGAGGCCGCGCTCCTGATCCGTCCGCACCTCTCCGAATCCGCGTCGATCACGCTGACCCAGAAGCTCAACGCGATGACCGTCACCGACAAGCCCGAGAAGCTGGACCAGATCGGAAAGGTGCTCGCATCCTTCGACATTCCGCCCAGAGGCTTCACGTTCGCCGTCAAGCTCGTCAAGGCCCGGGCGGACGTCCCGGAAGGCTCGATCGCGCGCGAGATCGGCGGGCTCGGCGCGAAGCTGAAGTCCATGTTCCAGTTCAACGACTACGCCTTGATCGACTCGGGCGTCCTCCGCGGTCTCGACGGCGGGAACGTCTCCTACCAGTTCGGCTCCGACTACATGCTGGACTTCACGGTCCGCGCCGCCGGCAACGGCAACGAGCTGCTCCTCTCGCCGTTCGTGCTGTCGCGGATCTATCGCTCGAACCCGGCCGGGCCGATCCTGACGCGGCCCCTCTATCGGGCGGCGATGCCGGTCACGCTGTCGCAGACTCTGGTCGTCGGCGCGTCCAAGGAGGAGAGGTCCAAGAGCGCCCTGATCCTGATCCTCCACGCACAGGAGCTGCCGCGCGGCGACGCGGAAAAGGGCGCCACCGGGCCCGTGGCCGCGGAGAAAAAGTGAGCGAATTCCGCGTCAAGGCGGGGTGGCCCGACGGCTCGGTCGTCGAGCAGTCGGTGATGGCGGCCGACATCGGCGCCGCGCGCCTGGAGGTCGAGCGGAGGGGTGGACACGTCTTCCAGGTTCGCCGCAGGGGCCTGGCGCTCTTCTCCGGCGGGAAGTCCGCGCGCAAGGGCCGGATCAAGATGGGGGAGTTCCTCATCTTCAACCAGGAAATGATCGCGCTCCTGAAGGCGGGCCTGCCGGTGGTGCGCTCGTTCGAGATCCTGCTCGAACGGCAGAAGAGCCCCGTCCTGAGGCGCGTCCTCACCGACGTGCGCGAGCGGGTTAACTCGGGCGCCTCGATCTCGGAGGCGTTCGCCGAAGAGGGAGACCTCTTCCCGCGCCTGTACTGGACGTCTCTGAAGGCGGGGGAGAAGTCGGGCGAGATCGAAGCGGTTCTGCGCCGCTACCTGAAGTACCAGAAGACCGTCATCGCCCTGACGCGCAAGGTCGCCTCGACGCTGGTCTATCCCGTGATCCTGATCGCGCTGTCGGTCGTCCTGATCGCAATCCTGATGACGTACGTGATCCCGCGCTTCTCCGAGTTCTTCAAGGACTTCGACGCCGACCTGCCGGCTCTGACTGTGGTGGTCCTGGGGATCGCGACGTTTCTGCAGAAGAACATCCTCTTCGTGCTCGGGGGGCTCGCGGGCGCGGGCTTCCTCGTGAACCGCTGGTTCAAGACGTCGGCGGGACGGCTCTGGCTCGACGCCGTGCTGCTGAGGCTTCCGATCGTGGGCGGCATCTTCCGCCGGTTCGCCATCACCCAGTTCACCCGGAGCCTCGGGACCCTCCTCGGAGGCGGCACGCCTCTGGTGCCGGCCCTCGAGAACGCGTCCGACGCGATCGGCAATCGATCGGTCTCACGCAAGGTCGCAGCGGTCGTCCCGAAGGTGCGCGAGGGGGGCGAGCTGTGGCGGGCCCTCGATCAGACCGGCAT
>JBKOVK010000214.1:0-4745 GCA_046724475.1 Acidobacteriota bacterium
ATGCACGACGGCGAGCGATGGTGGGTGATGTCGGTGCTGTGGGACAACGAGCGAGAGGGTGTGAGGCTGCCGTTGCCCCCCTCACCCTAGCCCTCTCCCCCCTTCGGGGGCGAGGGGATCTCAAAGAATTTCCCTCTCCCCCTTGGGGGAGAGGGTCAGGGTGAGGGGGTCGTTCCTCAGTCCGCGTCCGTAGACGTCTCCGCCACTTCGTTGCGTATCGCGCGCACGAGAGAATCGACCGCGGTGTCCTCGAGGCCCGCAGGACCGAAGCTGTGGCGCGCGAACTCGACCCACTCCCCTTCGACCTTGACCTTGAGGACGAGCATCCTCGCCTTCCCCTTCCAGTCCACGAGCACGGACATGTCGGGCGAGTCGAAGACGGTCAGTCGGTCGGCGGAGGGATCTGTCAGCCTCTCCTCCCTCGTCAGCGAGTAGCCCCGCTGCCGAAGAGCCGAGCCGATGCGGTCGAAGGCGGCGTCCACGCTCAACATGTCGGTCCTCGCTTCGCTTTCCGGAATTCTATTGCACAGCGCGGACCCCGCGGGGACTCAGCTTCTCGAACGCCCCCGGGCCGAGACCTGGAGGGCCTGCGACGCCTCACGGCGCTCGGCCTGTGCGGCCTCCATGGCGGACGCTCCCCGTTCCCGCCACCAGGCACGGGCCATGTCGCGCGTCCAGGGCTCCACGGCGCAGGCCTCGAGCATCGCGTCGAGCGCATCCGCCGACGCCGGGCGCTTCCCGCGGTCAAAGGCCAGGCAGGCCATGAGCGTTTCCTCGAGCTCGCGCGGAACGGGCTTCGGAGCCGCCTGGGCCATCCGCGGAGGAGGTCCGCGGCGCTCCATCGCGAAGACCTCGATCGCGGTGCGGCCCGGAAACGGCGAGTGGCCGGTCAGGAGGAAGTAGCCGACGGCGCCGAGGGCGAAGATGTCCGTGCGCGCGTCCACGTGCGCGGGATCGCTCATGCCTTCGGGCGACATGTAGAGCGGCGTACCGAGCAGCGTGCCGTCGTGCGACAGACCGGGGTCGATCGGGTCCGCGGCCGCCGTCGGGCCGTTCGCGATCTCGGCGGCCCCGATGTCCTTGACGAGGCCGAAGTCGAGGACCTTCAGAAAGTCCGGGATCCCGCCGTAGACGCTGATCATCAAGTTCGCCGGCTTGATGTCGCGGTGGATCAATCCCGCGGCGTGCGCTTCGGCGAGAGCGCCGCAGGCCTGGCGCAGCAGGTGCACGACGCGCGAGGGCACGAGCGGTCCGCCGAAGCCCACGAGCTGCAGCAGGTTGATCCCGTTGATCAGCTCCATCGCGTAGTAGAAGACGCCGTCGGACGTGCGGCCGTAGTCGTAGATGGCGATCGTGCTCGGGTGCGTCAGTCCCGCGGTCAGCTGGACCTCGCGCTCGAAACGCGCGAGCGCGCGCTCTCCCTCGGTCCCCGGCGCGAGGAGCTTGACGGCGGTCGGGCGGCGCAGCAGCGCATGGCGCGCCTCCCACACGACTCCCATCGCTCCATGACCCAGGCGCGCGACGAGCCGATACGGGCCGACCTTCTCCACCTGGCGCCGCAGGCGCACGATCGTGCGCAGGGCCGTCGCCATCACGAGTCCCAGCAGCGCGGTCAGCACGCCGATCGTCGCGACCTCGAACGCGCCGCGCTTGACCGGAGCGAAGGCCTTGGGCAGCGGGAAGACGGAGAGCGTCCACGAGCGGTCGGCGATCGTCGCCGGAAACTCGAGCTCGAAGCCGACGCGACGCGGCACGGCGTTCGCTGCGGCCGGGCGCTGCGCCAGGACGGCCGCACGCTGCCTTCCGAAGTCGCGCACGACGTAGCCAAGTCCCGCGGCGTCGGCGACGGAGGCGGCGTTCTCGACCAGCGCTCCCACGCGCACGATCGCAAGAGCGAAGCCGGTCAGAGCCGCGCGGCGCAGCTCCGGTGTGCCGGGGTCCTTCTCCTGGTAGATCGGCGCGTACAGCGCGATCGCGGGCCCGGATTCTTTTCCCGCCACCTCCTCGACGAGCCGGAAGGGAGGCGAGGCAGCGATCATCCCGGTGTCGCGCGCTTTCTCGGCCGTCGCCAGGCGTTCGGGATCCGACGCGATGTCGAAGCCCAGCGCGCCGGCGTTGGGCGGCTCCATGTAGAAAATCGGTATGTGCAGCCGACGCGGGCTGACGTCGCGCGGCTTGCCGCCGGGGCCCGGCTCCCAGATGCGGTAGTCGGGGATGCCTTCGGCTTGCGCCTGTCTCTCGCGGCCGAGGCGCTCGGAGGCGGGTACGGCGGGAAGCCACTCGAACGCGTAGACCAACCGGTCGTTGAGGAGCAGCGGTCCCGTCAGTACACGGAACTGGCGACGCGTCATTCCGTTCGAAGCTTCGAAGAAGCTCTGAAGGACTTTCAGATCTGCGACCGGTGCCTGCGCGCGGTCCCCGATCGCTAGTTGGAGATGGCGCGCCTTCTCGGCGAATGCGGCGCGTGCGACGCCCGTCGCTCGATCGTAGAGATAACCGCCGAGGACGAGCGAGAGGATCACGAGGACGCCGGCGACGACCATGTCGGTCGTGCGCATGGACGAGCGCCAGAGGAAGAAGGCCGACCGCAGACGCCGCAGGGTCGGCCGGCTCGAGCTCGTTTCCGAGCCGGAGCGTCCGCCGGTCCTGCCGCCGCCGGTGGTCACACTGCAAACTATCTTATTGGAAGAGCCTCAAGATGCGGCCTGACCCGCGCCCTCCGCAGCGATCTTGCCCAGCGCCGACCAGTCCCGCTCGGCGTGGCCGCGTGCCACGGCCGTCTGCAGGCGATTTCGGACGCTTTCCGCCAGCGGCATCTCGACCCCGCGCTGCCGCGCCGCCGCCAGCACGAGCTCGACGTCCTTGAGGCCCAGGCGCACGGTGAAGCCCGGGGGCTCGTGCTTTCCCTCGACGATGAGACTGCCGTAGTTCTTGTAGATCGGCGCCGGGAACAGCGTGCTGGTGAAGAAGTCCAGGACCTGGCGCGGATCGAGCCCCGAGCGCCGCGCCAGCGCGAGCATCTCGGCGAGTGACTCGATCAGCGAAGCGATCAGGAAGTTGCCGAGAAGCTTCATCGTCGTGGCGAGGGGCGGATCCTCGCCGACGACCACGAGCTTCGGTCCGAGCGCCGACAGGACGGCGCGATGCTTCTCGATCGCGGCGTGCGGCCCGGCGGCGACGACGGTCAGCTCTCCCGCCTGCGCGGCCTGGGGGCGCCCGAACACCGGCGCGGCGACGAAGGATTGGCCCGAGGCGGAGTGCTCGCGAGTGAGGCGCTCCGAGAGCGCGACACTGATCGTCGAGAGTGAAAAATGCGCGCCGCCGCGAGGCAGCGACGCGAGCAGGCCCGAGCCGCCGGACACCACGGACTCGACAGCGCGATCGTCGGAGACCATCGTCAGCACGACGCCCGCGCGGGCGACCTCCGCAATCGAGCCGGCGACCCGCGCTTTCGGCGGAGCCAGCTCCCTCGTGCGATCAGCCGTTCGGTTGAAGACGATCACCTCGAATCCGGCGCGGAGCAGGCTCTCGGCGATCCCACGTCCCATCCGGCCAAGGCCGATCAAGCCGACGGTCATGACGTCCTCCTTCCGCGCGGCGGCGCAACCCGACGCGCGGCCACGAGGAGGGTCAGGTTACTTCCGCCGAAAGGCGATTGCGCGGCCCAGTCTCTAGCCCGGCACAGCCTCTCGCAGCCCCCCCGGGGGTTCCCTGGGCACCCGTCGTCCTGGATTTTTTCGGCGTCTCAATCCGTTACAAATCGTCCAGTCCAGGGCCAATCGAACATTCTTCAGGCGGGCTGCGTATTAAGGGGTCGTGGCCCGCTTTTTTACCGGTTTAGGGGGGTTTCTCGTGAAAAAGAAGAAGTGGATCGTCATCCTGACCGTGATCCTGGCCTTGGCCGGGGTGGCGCTGGTCGCTGCCAAGAGCAAGGACAAGGACAAGGCGGACCCGAAGGCCGAGAACACCCCGTTCCGGCTGGGCAAGGTCCAGGCCGAGGACCTGCAGGTCTCGGTGCGGGAAGTCGGGGTCGTCGACCCGGTCACGAAAGTGGACGTGAAGTCGGCGGTCTCCGGCCGCGTCATCGCGCTCAAGGTCCGCGAGGGCGCGATCGTGAAGTCGGGCGACGTGCTCGCCGAGATCGAGCCGGACGTCAACCAGGCGCAGTCGCTCTCCGACGTGCAGGCGAGCGTGAAGGACGCCGAGCTGAAGCTCCAGGACGCCGAGCGCGACTACACGATGCAGAAGGCGCTGTTCGAGCAGGGCCTGGTCGGCCGCGACACGTTCCGCTCCTCCGAGATCAAGCGCGACCAGGCCAAAGAAGGAGTGCGCGCCGCGCAGATGCGCTACCAGATCGTCGAGGACCGCGGGATCCCGATCTCGGGAAACGCGGCCTCACAGAACGCACGCGTCACGTCGCCGATGGCGGGAGTCGTCATCAAGAAGGGCGTCGAGCTCGGAGAGACGGTGACCTCGGGCGTCTCCTCCTTCAACGCCGGAACAGTCCTCTTCACAGTCGCGGACCTGAAGTCGCTCATCATCCGCGTCAACCTGAACGAAGTCGACATCGCCAAGGTCCACGTCGGCCAGCCCGTGCGGGTCTCGCTCGATGCGTATCCGCAGAAGATCTTCACCGGTAAGGTCACCTTCGTTGCGCCGTCGGCCGAGCTCGTCGAGAAGATCAATGTCTTCAAGATCGAGGTCACGCTGGACGAGCTGGGCGAGTCGTTCCGCACCGGCATGAG
>JBKOVK010000137.1:0-2975 GCA_046724475.1 Acidobacteriota bacterium
CGGTCGTTGACGACGGGGCTGCGGTAGCGGAATTCGCTGCCGTAGTCGACCTCGACCGGGATGCGCGCCATTCCCTCGATGAGGAACTTTCCGACGAGGCCCGAGTGCCACGACGTCCCGCAGGCGAGCAGCAGGACGCGATCGAACTTGGCGACGCGCTCCGCCGTCAGGAGCGGCGAATCGAGATAGAGCTCACCGGTCTCGAGCGAGACTTTCCCGCCCAGTGTCTCGGCGATCGCCGTCGGCTGCTCGTGGATCTCCTTGGCCATGAAGTGGCGGTAGCCGCCCTTCTCCGCGGCCACGGCGTCCCACACGATCCGGTGCACCGGGCGCTCGAGTCGCCCGCCCGACGCGTTGACGACGCGGATCCCCTCCGCGTCCACCCGGGCGACGTCGCCGTCCTCGAGGAAGACGACGTCCTTCGTCCACGGCGCGAGCGCTACCGGATCCGAAGCGACGTAGTTCTCGCCCTGGCCCAGTCCGAGAACGATCGGGGGGCCCGAGCGCGCCGCGACCAGGACGCCGGGCTCGCGGCTCGACGAGACCAGAACGGCGTAAGCGCCGGTCAGCCGGCCGACGGCGGTCCGCACGGCCTCGAGGAGATCTCCGTGGAAGGCCTCCTCGACCTCGTGCGCGAAGACTTCCGTGTCGGTCTCGCTTTTGAACTTGTGGCCGGCCTTCGCCAGGGCCGTCTTGCGCTCGGCAAAGTTCTCGAAGATGCCGTTGTGAACGACGACGAACTTTCCGCTGCAGTCGGTCTGGGGGTGCGCGTTGGACTCGGTCGGCCGTCCGTGCGTGGCCCAGCGCGTGTGGCCGATGCCCGTCACTCCAGCCGCCGGCGCTCCCGCCAGCTTGTCGATCAGGTTGCCGAGCTTGCCCGGCGAACGATGGATCGTGAAGCCGCCGTTGGAGAGCGTCGCGATCCCGGCCGAGTCGTACCCGCGGTACTCGAGCCGCTTCAAGCCCTCGAGGAGGACGGGCCCCGCCTGACGCGGACCTACGTAACCGACGATTCCGCACATGGCGTCAGGCCGCCCGGCGGGAGCCGCGGATTGTCATGGGACGGACTATTCTACCCGCTCTCTTCCTTCTTCGCTTTCTTCCGCGCCGCCCAGCCCTCCTTGTTGATCTGGGGCGCCCGGGAGAGAGCCAGGGCGCCGGCCGGAACGTCTTCGGTGACCGTGGTCCCGGCGCCGACGTAAGCGCCGTCCCCGACCGTCACGGGCGCCACGAGCTGGACGTCACTTCCGATGAAGGACTTCGCCCCGATCCGCGTGGGGTGCTTCTTGTCGCCGTCGTAGTTGCAGGTGATGACCCCGGCGCCGATGTTCGAGCCCGGGCCGATCTCTGCGTCGCCGAGGTAGGAGAGGTGCTGCGCCTTGGCGCCCTTCCCGATGCGCGAGTTCTTGGTCTCCACGAAGTTGCCGATCTTGACGTCCTCGTCGAGGACCGTGCCGGGGCGGAGGCGCGAAAAGGGTCCGACCTGGGCCCGGGCGCCGATCGACGCCCGATCCGCCTCGCAGTGCGGGCCGACGACGGCGCCGGCGGCGACCTTCGTGTCGACCAGGTGCGTGAACGGACGGATCTCGCAGCCCTCACCAAGCTCGGTCGCCCCCTCGAGCGACACGAACGGGTGGAGGACGACGTCCGGCGAGAGAGCGACCCGCGGACCGATGCGAACGCTCGTCGGGTCGAGCAGCGTCACGCCCGAGTCCAGCGCACGCTCGACTGTGCGACGCCTCTCGATCTCTTCGGCCGCGGCGAGGTCCCGTCGCGTGTTCACGCCCCAGGCCTCGCGCCAGTCCTCGGCCTCGATCGCCTCGACCTTCCCCTTTGCGGCCGCGAGGATCTCGACAGCGTCGGTCAGGTAGTACTCGCCGGAGACCTTGTCCACCCGGATCTTCTCGAGGGCCCGGGCCAGGCCTCCGGGCGCGAAACAGTAGACGCCGGCGTTGACTTCGCCGATGCGCTTCTCACGCGCCGACGCGTTCTTCGCCTCCACGATCCGGGCGACGCGGCCGCGCGCATCGCGCACGACGCGCCCGAAGTCGCCGGGCTCGGGAGGACGGAACGAGAGGAAAGCCAGATCGAGGCTCTTCTCGGCCTGGAGCGCGACGAGCTGCGCGAGCGTCGCGTGGGAAAGCAGGGGCGTGTCTCCCGCGAGGACGAGAACCGGTCCGCGGGCGTCGGGCAGCGCCGCGAGGCCCCGGCGGGCCGCGTCTCCGGTGCCGCGGGGCGGGTCCTGAACGGCGAAGGTCACGGCACGGCCCGCCAGGGACGCCTCGACCTGCTCGCGGCCGGACCCCACGACGACCACCACACTCGCGGGTTCGACCCCGGCGGCGGCGTCGAGGACCGCTTCGACCAGCGTGCGTCCAGCGACGCGATGGAGAACCTTCGGTAGCGAGGTCCGCATTCGCGAGCCCACGCCCGCGGCCAGCACGATCACTCCCGGAGCCGCGGACCGCCCGCTCGCCGTTTGGCGGGAGCGGGAACGTCGCTTCATACGGAGGATCTTACGTCTGCCGTCTGCCGTCCGCCGTCCGCCGTCCGCGGTCTCGTGCCTACGAGGCGAGCAGCTTCTGGAATTCGGGCATCTCCCGCACGGGGTCGAAGTCCCGATCGTGCCGCGCGAGAACGCGGTGGCGCTGATCCTCTTCGATCGCCTTCTGGAGGTGTCCGACGGCCGTCTCGAGCGCGCCCTGCTGCGCGTAGCAGCAGGCCAGCAGGAAATCGACCTTGCCGCCGCCGTTCTTCTTCTGCGCCTGCTGCAGGTGGTCGATGGCCTCGGCAATGTTGCCGCGGTTCTTCTCGAGGACGGCGGCGTAGTAGAAGTCCTCGGGCTCGGTCAGCTCGGGCCGCGGATCCCGCCGCTGCCGCTCGCACACCGTCAGGTAGACCTTGGCGCGATCCACGAGCTCGCGCTCCTCCGGGTACTTCTGGATGAGATCGATGAAGTGGCGCTCGGCCTCCTC
>JBKOVK010000034.1:0-14440 GCA_046724475.1 Acidobacteriota bacterium
AGATGTGTATAAGAGACAGCCTTCGTCCTGCTCTACGTCTTCTCGCTGCACTTCAAGCTGGCCGTGGCGGTCCTCGTGGTGGCGCCCGTGCTCGTGGTCCCGATCGTCGGCAACTTTCGCAAGCTGCGCCGCACGGGCCTTTCGGCGCGCGAGCGGATCGGCGAGATGGGCGCGATCCTCGGGGAAACCCTGCGGGGCCACCGGCTGATCAAGACGTACGCCATGGAGGACTTCGAGGCCGAGCGCTTCGGCCAGGCCAACCGGAGGTATTTTTCGGCGAGCCGGCTTTCGATCCGGCTGCAGGCCCTCAATCCTCCGCTGATGGAGATCCTGACGGGCGTGGGACTGGCGCTGATCTTCATCTACGCGGCGGGCCAGATCCGGAACGGACAACTGACCGTCGGAGGCCTGCTCTCATTCCTGGCGGCGATCATGATGCTCTACAAGCCGTTGAAGGACGTCACGCGCACGAACATCGTGCTGCAGGTGGCGCTGGCTTCGGCCGACCGCCTCTTCGAGATCGTCGACGCGCCCAACGAGATCGTGGAAAAGCCCGACGCGGCGGAGCTCCCACGCTTCGCCTCGACGGTCGTCTACGAACAGGTCTGGTTCTCCTACGGCGGCGAGCCCGTCCTGTGCGACGTCGGCATCGTGCTGCGCCGAGGAGAGACCGTCGCGCTCGTCGGTCCCTCGGGCGCCGGGAAGACCACGCTGGTCAATCTCCTGCCCCGGCTCTACGACCCGACGTCGGGCCGGATCACGTTCGACGGCATGGATCTTCGCGACGCGACGCTCAAGTCGCTGCGGCGCCAGATCGGTCTCGTAACACAGGAGACGATCCTCTTCGATACCACGGTTGGCGAGAACATCGCCTACGGCGAGAAAACGCCGGACGCCGCGAGAATCCGAGCGGCGGCACAGGCGGCGTGCGCCGACGAGTTCATCGAGAAGCTGCCGCAGGGCTACGAAACGCCGGTGGGGGAGGGAGCGGGGCGGCTGTCGGGCGGCCAGCGGCAGCGCCTCGCGATCGCCCGGGCGATCTACAAGGACGCCCCGATCCTGATCCTGGACGAGGCCACCTCCCAGCTCGATACCGAGTCGGAGGCCGTGATCGGGCGGGCGCTTGCCAACCTGATGAAGAACCGGACCACGCTGGTTATCGCTCACCGGCTCTCGACGGTGCGGCGGGCGGATCGCATCCTGGTCCTCGACCGCGGCCGGATCGTGGAAGAAGGTAGCCACGCCGCGCTCTTGACTCGTCCGGGCCTCTATCGCAGGCTCCACGAAATGCAATTTTTCGCCGAGAGCGAGACGGCGATGTCCAACTCCGCCCCGTGAGCCTGCGCAGCATGACGGGCTTCGGCCGCGCCCGAGGGCCGGTCGGAAAGGACTGGTCCGCGGAGATCGTGGCCCGGAGCGTCAACAGCCGCTATCTCGATCTGTCCGTCAAGACGCGCGAGTCCGAGGCCGAGCTCGAGCCGGCGCTTCGCAGGGTCTTCGGAAAGCACTTCCACCGCGGCAAGGTGGAAGTCGCGCTTCGGCTCAAGCGCACTTCTCCGCTCGCGACCGAAGTCAGCGTGGACGAGGGACTGCTGCAGTCGCTCCTCGGACGCCTGGCCGCGCTCTCGGAACGTTATCCGATCGAAGGGAAGCTCACACCCCGGGACGTCCTCGCGGTGCCGCAGCTGGTCGCGGTCGAGACGCCCACGGACTCGTTCTCGGCCGAGGACGTCGCGTCGCTCGAAGCGCTGGCCGGCGAGGCGGCCCGGGCAATGCTGGCGATGCGCGAGGCCGAAGGCTCGGCAATCGCGGCCGATCTCGCGGCGAGAGTCGCGGGACTCCGCACCAAGGCCTCCACGCTCGCGGCCCGCCGGGAGGAGCTCGCGAAGAGCCTGGCCGCGAACCTGCGCGAGCGCATTCGGGCCCTGTTCCCCGACGTGCCCCTCGATCCGGGCCGGCTGGAGCAGGAGGCGGCGCTTCTGGCCGATCGCTCCGACGTGGCCGAGGAGCTCCAGCGACTCCAGGGACATCTGGATCAGTTCGAGGCGCTGCTCGCGCGGCCGCCCGCTTCCCCCGGCAAGACGCTGGACTTCCTGACGCAGGAGATACTGCGCGAGCTCAACACGCTGGGCTCCAAGAGCCGCGACCTGACGTCGACTCGCGAGATCCTGGACATGAAGGCCGAGACCGAGAAGATCCGGGAGCAGGTACAGAACGTCGAATGAACTCTCCGTCCGGGACTCTCTTCATCGTCTCTTCCCCCTCGGGTGGGGGCAAGACGACGCTGATCCGCCGCCTCCTGGCGGGGCCGTGCGGGAAGGGTCTCCACTTCTCCGTCTCCCACACGACGCGTCCCAGGCGCGAGGGCGAGGAGGACGGCCGCGAGTATCACTTCGTTTCCGCGGCCGAGTTCGAGAAGATGGCGCGCCGCGGCGAGTTTCTCGAGCACAACGAAGTGCACGGCAACTTTTACGGTACGGCGCGTGCCGAGGTCATGCCACGGTTGTCCGCCGGCGAGGACGTCGTGCTCGACATCGACGTGCAGGGAGCCCGCGACGTGCGGCAGGCCCACCCCGAGTCCGTGTCGATTTTCCTGGTGCCGAGCTCCGCCGAACAGCTGGAGAAGCGCCTCCGGGCAAGAGGCCTCGACGGCGAGGACGCGATCCGAAAACGGCTCATCAACGCCGCCAAAGAGGTCGCGCAAGCCGAGAGTTTTCAATACGTTATCGTGAACGATGACCTCGAACGGGCCAGTATTGAGTTAGAATCCGTAGTCCGCGCGTCCAGGCTGACACCGGCGCGGCAGGCCAAGATCCTCGAACGCCTGCGTAAAGACTTCCGGTAGAAAGGGTTCGATTACTCATGATTCAGAACATGCCCGAAGGGGTGGACAGTAAGTTTCGGCTCGTGCTGTTGATCGCTCGCCGTGCGGAGCAGCTGATCCGCGGGGCGCGGCCCAAGGTCGAGAGCGACCGGCCGCTGAAGCCCACGCGCCTGGCGGCTGCCGAGTTCGACGAGGAGCAGATTCGCTGGGGACTCGGCGCCGAGGGCGGCGTCCTGGAGACCGCCGAGGAGCCCGCGGAGCAGGATCTGGTCGTGGAGGAGGAGGCGACCCGCTAGAAGGCGCCTTTTCCTTTCTAGCGCCCCTCACGGGTCTCCGATGGCACGCCCTCCGCGGATCCTCCTGGGTGTCTCCGGGGGCATCGCGGCGTACAAGGCCGCGGAGATCGTCCGCGGGCTGACGAAGCGCGGCGCCCAGGTCCGCGTCGCGATGACGCGCGGCGCGCGCGAGTTCGTGACGCCGCTGACGTTCTCGGTCCTCTCCCAACACGCCGTTTACACGGAGGTCTGGGCGGAAGGCAACGCGCCCGCCGTGGACCACGTGGACGTCGCCGACTGGTGCGACCTCCTCGTGGTCGCGCCGGCCACGGCCCACACCATAGCCAAACTCGCGAACGGCTTCGCCGACGACTTTCTCTCGACCTACTTCCTCGCGCATCGCGGGCCGGTCCTGCTCGCGCCGGCGATGGAATCGGCCATGTGGGAAAAGGAGGCCGTGCGCGCCAACCTGCGGAAGCTCTCCGAGCGCGGCGCGCGCACGATCGGTCCGGGCGTCGGCCCGCTGGCCTCGGGACACGAGGGCGTGGGCCGCATGGCCGAGCCGGATGCGATCGTCGAAGAGGCCTGGGCGATCGCGACGGGAGAGCGGCTGGACCTCTCGGGACTCAAGCTCCTGGTTACCGCCGGGCCGACCCGCGAGCCGATCGACCCGATTCGCTTCGTGTCGAACCGATCGAGCGGAAAGATGGGTCTGGCCCTCGCCGAGGCGGCCCGTGATCGCGGCGCCTCCGTCACCCTGATCTGCGGCGCGACGGAGCTGGCGATGCCGGGTGGCGTCCGTGTCGAGAGGATCGAGACGGCCGACGACCTGCACGCGGCGCTGGTGCGCGACTTTCCCGAGTGCGACGGCCTGGTCATGGCCGCCGCGGTCGCCGATTTCATTCCGGAGGCCAGAGCGCAGCGGCTCCATCGCGACGAAGGCTCGAAGGAGCTTCGCCTCGTCCCCGGGCGCGATCTGCTCGCGTCGCTGGCGCCTCTCAAGCGAACACAGACGGTCGTGGCGTTCGCCGCGGAAACGGAGGATCTCGAGAATCGAGCGCGTCGCAAGATGGAAGCCAAGCGCGCCGACCTGATCGTGGTCAACGACGTCGGCCGCAGGGACATCGGCTTCGACTCCGAGGAGAACGAGATCCTGATCGTGCCGCGCGGCCAGCCGGCCGAGAGGGTCGCGAAGGCGGGGAAGCGCGAGGTCGCCGAGCGGATCTGGGACGCGTTTCTTCGGGAACGCCGGCGTCAGGAGTCGGAGCGCTCCGCGAGCACGGTCCACTTGTCGGACGCCCACCCGAACGACCGCCGCGACGGGTAGATCCCGCGCAGCCGAAGACCCGCGGCCGACAGCTCCTCCTCGAGCCCCGCACGGGAAAACCGATGCTGGACCTTCGGCAGGAGGCCGAGGGCATGGCGGATCCGCCAGCCGACCCACCGCGCATTGTAGCGATGGCGCACGTCCAGGACGAGCCACCGGCGGCTGACGCGCCGCGCTTCGGCGAGGACGCGCAGGCGGGCTTCGCGGTCGAGGTGAAACAGGAACCGGATGGCAAAGACGGCGTCGCAGGCTCGGTCGGCGAGCGGGATGGCTTCGGCGTTGCATTGAAAGACGGGGAAGCCCGACGCCGACTTGCGGTGGGCGACGCGCAGCATCTCGAAGGAGACGTCGGCTCCCCAGGCGCGGATCGCGCGTTCGGCGAAAAGGGGCGCGAGCCTCCCGGTGCCGCAGGGGAGGTCCAGCGCCGCGCGCACCGGAGCGCCGCGCTTCGCCGCTTCGTCGAGGGCACGCCCGATCGCCGCGAGATCGCGGCGGTTGCGCCGTTTCCCGCGCGCCGTCTCGTAGCGCCACGAGTCGTACTCCTCGGCCACGGCGAGGTCCTGATAGCGCGCCCGGGCACGGTCGAACGACGAGGCGCTCACGCGCCGGATTCTATAGACTGCCGGCGTGGAGGATCCGCGCCGGGAGCTCGAGTACTTCCGCGATCTCGGCGTCGCCGACCTCTTTCTCGACGCGCCGGCGCCCACGAGCAGGGCGCTCTCGGTCGGGTCCATGCCGGACCTCCCGACGCTCTCGAAGTTCCTGGAAGGCTGCCCGCGCTGCAAGCTCTCGAAAACGCGGACCAACATCGTCTTCGGCCAGGGCAGCCCGAAGGCCGAGCTGATGTTCGTCGGCGAAGCGCCCGGCCGTGACGAGGACGAACAGGGCCTCGCGTTCGTCGGCAAGGCCGGCCAGCTGCTGACCCGGATCATCGAGGCGATGGGCAAGAAGCGCGACGACGTGTACATCGCGAACGTATTGAAATGTCGCCCTCCCAACAATCGCAATCCGGAGCCGGACGAAGTCGACACGTGCCGTCCTTTTCTCTTCGAGCAGATCCGCCTGATCGGCCCGAAGGTGATCGTGACGCTGGGGACGTTCGCGGCCCAGGCGGTTCTCGAGACGGACGAGCCGATCGGCCGGCTGCGGGGACGGTGGCGCAGCGCCCAGGGGGTCAAGGTCATGCCGACGTTTCACCCCGCGTTCCTCCTGCGTTCGCCCGAGCGCAAGAAGGACGTGTGGGAGGACATGAAGCTCGTCCGCGACTTCCTCGCCGGAAAATGAAACGGGCGGCCCCGAGGCCGCCCGGCAATTCCCCTCGAACGATACCTACGGAGTCGGTGGAAGCTTCGTCGAGAAGATCGGGAAGTGGCTCGCCGCTCCCATGAAGAAGAGCATCGGGATCGAGAGCCAGGCGTTGGTGCGCGAGGCGAGAAAAGCGCGGCGGGCCCACTTGGGCTGATCCGCCGGAGCCGGCGTGCCGGCCGCGGCCGCGACGGTGGCCGCGATGATTTTCTTCTGGAGCGGCCAGATGATCATCCAGACGTTCAGCAGCATGATCGTGCCGATCCCGCCGCCGACCATGATCGCGGAGGCCCGGTTGCTCGCTCCCCACTGGTGCGCCACGGCGGACATGGCCCAGCCCGCGACGATGACGACGATCGCCACGACTACAGCGACGGCCTTGCCGTCCTTCAGCGCGCCGCCGGCCACGGATGCCCGGTACACGAAGGCCAGGATCGTGAACGCGCCGCTCCAGATCACGAGGAACAGCAGGATAGCGGTGCCGGCGTTGGAGGGGATCTCCTTGCCCGCGGTCGTGAAGTAGCCCAGATAGATGAAGCCCGAGAACCACGTGACGATCGCGCCCCACCGGAACCACCACAGCGTGCGGGTCAGCAAAGGCGGATTTGCCTTGGCCTTGGTCGCCGCGTCGATTTCCTTCTGAAACTGGACGTTGACCAGGTTGAAGAAGTAGAGCAGTCCGATCCAGGTGATCCCGCCCAGGAAGTGGATCCACCGAAGCAGGAACTGGAAGTTCGTCGGGAAGTCTTGAGGCCAGCTGAACATCGGCTCTTCCTCCTCTGGAAATGAAGCCGCGCCATCTTCTCACAGCCTTTCCCTGCCTTAGAATCGTGGGCTCGATGCGCAATCGCCTCGCACTCCTGGTGTTGGCGCCGCTTCTCTGCGCGGCCGGGTGCCGGCAGCGCGAGACGCCGGCCGCGGCGAGCGTGGATCCGGCTCCGACGCCGGGCGCTCCCGCGCGCGCCGCGGATTCCGGGTACGCGTTCCGGCCCAAGGAGCGCTCAGCCGTGGACGCGTTCCTGCGCAAGCACGTGGACCTCCGCGTCGCGGAAGACGAGGACCGCCGTCCCAACGAAGATGAGGGCGATCTCGACGGCCTGTACGGCGTCTACCATCCGTACTTCGTCCGCGGCGACGCCAACGACGACGGAATGCTCGACTTCGTCCTCGCGTTCGTCCGCCGCGATTCCGACGCGAACAATCCCTGGTTCACCGTCGTTCTCTTCACGGGGCGCGCCGACGGCGGCTTCGATCCGGGCGTCGTCCTCGAGCGCGACGTCTCCCTGGCCGACGGCGATCTTTCGCTCGATCGCGACGCGATCGTCGTCACGCCGGACACCGCCGACGAGGCCGCCCGCCGGTACCGCTGGGATCCGGAACGGCACCGCCACGTCTACGTGCACGACACGCCCGAGGACAATCCGCCGCCTCCCGCGGCGCAGACTTGAGCCAGGCCCCGCTCACCGTCGCCGTCGCGTTGCCTCTTCCGCTCCGCCAGAGCTTCACGTACGCCATTCCCCCCGGAATGTCCGCTCCGGCTCCCGGTGTGCGCGTCCGCGTTCCGTTTGGAGAGCGCGTCCTGACCGGCGTCGTCCTCGACGAGCCTGCCCCTCCGGCGCCGGCCGGGACGCGGGAGATCCTGGAGGCGCTCGACGCCGAGCCGGTGTGTCTGCCGGAGCTCCTGAAGACCGCCGCGCGCGTGGCCGAGCGCTTCTTCGCGTCGACCGGTGAGGTCTTGAAGAGCGCGCTGCCGGCGCGTCTGCCGGCCTCGGGCGCGGCTCGCTATCGGATCACCGAAAAGGGAATCCTCGCGCGGCGCGGCGCGTCCGCGGCCGAGGCGGCCATCCTGGAACGACTGACGAACGGCGAGGCCGTTCGCGTCGTGAATCTCCCGGGCGAGGGAGCCGAGCGGCGCGATGCCCTGCGCGCCCTCGAGGAGAGGGGGCTGGTTCGGCCCGTGGGCTCGGTCAAGGAGCGCACGCCGAGAGCCGAGATCGCGTTCGCTCCGTCTCCGCTCGCTTCGGATCCGGAGGAGCGCGGGCGCGCGCTCGGCAGGAGCCGGCGAGGCCGCGACGTGCTCGAGTATCTGGAGGCGCTCGGCCGGCCCGCCACCGCCGCCGAGATCCGGATGGCGACGGAAGCGGCGGCGTCGGTGCCTCGCGCCCTCGCGGCCAAGGGGCTCCTTCGGTACTTCACGCAGTCGAGACGATCGGAGGGGGAGACTCCGGCCCCCGCGGCGCTGCGGATCGAGCCGACCGCAGCGCAGTCCGCCGCGATCTCGGCGATCGCGTCAGCCGTGCGGGAGCGCCGGTATTTCGCGGCGCTGCTCCAGGGCGTGACGGGCAGCGGCAAGACCGAGGTCTATCTCCACGCGATCCGCTCAGCCCTGGACGCCGGGCGCGGAGCGATCTGGCTGGTGCCCGAGATCGCGTTGACGCCTCTGTTCGCGCGGGAGCTGAAGAGACGTTTCCCCGAACGCGCCGCCGTGCTCCACTCCGCTCTCTCGGAGCGCGAGCGGGCCGAAGCCTGGGACCGCGTGCGCTCCGGGGAAGCGCGTGCGGTGATCGGGCCCCGCTCGGCCGCCTTCGCACCGGTCCGGGACCCGGGGCTGTTCATCGTCGACGAAGAGCACGACGGCTCGTACAAGCAGCGTGAATCCCCGCGCTACGACGCCCGCGAGGTCGTCGCGCTGCGGGCTCGCGAGAACGTCGCCGCGCTCGTGTTCGGATCGGCCACGCCTTCGATGGAGGCGATCCACGGCGCACAGCGCGGCCGCGTCGCTCTGCTGACGCTGCCGGAGCGCATCGCTTCCCGGCCCCTGCCGGAGGTCTCGATCGTGGACCTGCGCGCCGAACAGGCCCGTCCGGACGAGAAGGGCGTGCCTCTGTTCTCGCGCGCGCTCCTCGATCGGCTCGGCGAGGTGTTCGCGAAAGGCGAACAGGCGATCCTGCTCCAACCCCGCCGCGGCTTCGCGCCGTTTCTTCTCTGCCGGGACTGCGGCCACGATTTCCGCTGTTCGCGCTGCAGCGTCGCGCGCACCGTGCACGACCGCGGCCGCCGCCTCGTCTGCCACTACTGCGGAGAGAGCGTTCCCCGCCCGCTGCGCTGCCCCGACTGCGGAGGCGCGCTCCTCGAGGCCATCGGCGCCGGGACCGAGCGCGTGGCCGAGCGATTCGCGGAGCTCTTTCCGGGCGTGTCGCACGCCGTGCTCGACCGCGACACCGCGCGCAAGCGCGGGGCGGGCGCGGTCGTCGAAGACGTGCGCACCGGCCGCGTCGCATGCCTGATCGGGACCCAGATGGTGGCCAAGGGACACGACTTTCCGGGCGTGACCGCCGTCGGCGTTCTGTCCGCCGACACACTCCTGAACTTTCCGGACTTCCGCTCGGCCGAGAAGACGTTTCAGTTGCTGGCTCAGGTGGCGGGCCGCGCCGGGCGCGGCGACGCCGCGGGCACCGTGCACGTCCAGACCTTTCACCCGCAGCACCCCGCGATCCGGCTGGCCGCGGCGCACGACGTCGCGGGCTTCGCCCGGCAGGAGCTGGAGTTTCGCCGATCTTTCTTCTATCCGCCCTTCTGCGAGCTGGCCGCCGTCCTCGCCTCCTCGGAGGACCGTTCGCGCGCCGAGGCCGCCGCGGCGGCGATCGGCGAGTCCTTGCGCGGCGTGTCCGATGCGATGCGCATTTCGGGCCCCGCTCCCGCGCCGCTCGAGAGGCTCCAGGGAAGGTGGCGCTTCCAGATCCTGCTTCGGGCCGCCGACCGCCGCGGGGTCCTCGCGGCGCTCGCCGCGGCGGTTCCGGAGAGGCCTCCGGCGCGCGTCCAGGTGTCCGTGGACGTGGACCCCCAGGACCTCCTGTAGGAAAATCGAGGCGTGGACACCGACAACGGAAACTTCGAAGAGCCGATCCTGCGGCTGCGCCGCCGGATCGAGGAGCTCGCAGCTCTCCCGGACGACGCCGCGCACCGCCGCGAGGTCGAGAAGCTCCGCGAGAAGCTGGACCGCGTCTCGCGCGAGATCTACGGGAACCTGAGCCCGTGGCAGAAGACCCTCGTGGCGCGCCACCCGTCGCGGCCGTATCCGCTGGACTACATCCAGGCGCTGATGACCGACTTCGTCGAGCTCCACGGCGACCGGAAGTTCTCGGATGACCAGGCGATCGTGGCGGGACTCGCGGACTTCCGCGGCAGGCCCGTGGCCGTCGTCGGCCACCAGAAGGGCCGCGACACGAAGGAGAAGATCCGGCGCAACTTCGGGATGCCCCGGCCGGACGGCTTCCGCAAGGCGCTCCGCGTGATGGAGCTGGCCGAGAAGTTCGGGCGCCCGATTCTCTCCTTCATCGACACTGCCGGCGCTTATCCCGGGATCGACGCCGAGGAGCGCGGGCAGGCCGAGGCCATCGCCGTCAATCTGCGCGCGATGGCGCGATTCCACGTTCCGATCATCGTCACGGTGACGGGGGAGGGAGGCTCCGGCGGAGCGCTCGCTCTCGGGATCGGAGACCGGATCCTGATGCTCGAGCATTCGATCTACTCGGTGATTTCTCCCGAGGGCTGCGCGGCGATCCTCTGGAAAGACGCGGGCAAGAAGAAGGACGCGGCCGAGGCGCTCCGGCTGACCGCCCGGGACCTGCGGGAGCTCGACGTCGTGGACGAGATCGTGCCGGAGCCGCCCGGTGGAGCGCACGCGGATGGCGCCGGAGCGGCGGCGGCGGTCGGCGAGGCGATCGAGCGCAACCTGCGGGAGGTCGCCGACCTGACCGCCGAGGAGCGCCGGGAGCGGCGGTACCGGCGCCTTCGCGCGCTGGGCCGATTCGAAACCGCAGGGGCTTCGTGAGCGGCGCGCCGCCCGGCGCGCCCCCCGACCCTTCGTCACCCGGACGCGGTCTGTCCCAGCCCCCGGCGAGAATCAAAGGCATGGCACGGTGGAGCCTGCAGCCCGAGGACCACGAAGAGACGCAGCGCCTCGCCCGCGAGATCGGCGTCTCCGCGACGCTCGCCTCCCTGCTCTTGCGCCGCGGGATCCGTACGGTGGAGGCGGCTCGGGCGTACCTCTCGCCACGCGAGGAGACTCTCCACGACGCCGATGCGATGCTCGGGGTCGCCGAAGCCGCCGACCTCCTGGTGTCGACGGCCCGGCGCGGGCGACGGGTCGTCGTGTTCGGCGACTACGACGTCGACGGCGTCACGGCGGTCGCACAGCTGCGGGCGGCGCTGGCGCGAACCGGCGCGGATGCGAAGGCGTTCATTCCGCACCGGCTGCGCGACGGCTACGGGTTGAAGCCCGACACGGTCCGCCGTGTTCTCGACGAGCTGTCGCCGGCCGCGATCGTCACAGTGGACTGCGGCATCACCGCAGTGGAGGGCGTCGCCTGCGCCCGGGACGCGGGAGTGGACGTGATCGTCACAGACCACCACCTGGTTCCCGAAGAGCTGCCGGCCGGAGCCATCGTGGTCAACCCCCGGCAGCCCGGCTGCGCCTATCCCTACAAGGAGCTCGCGGCCTGCGGCATCGCGCTGAAGATCGCCGAGGCGATCGCGCGGCGCGCCGGGGTGTCGCTTTCGGTGGAGTCGCTTCTCCGCGCCGCCTGTCTCGGCACGATCGCAGATCTGGTCCCGCTGACCGGGGAGAACCGCGGCATCGCCGCCCGCGGGCTCGCGGCACTGGCCACCTCTCGCGCACCCGGGCTGAGGGCCATCCTCGCGGAGGCCGGCCTGGAGCCGGGAACGGCGCCGACCTCCGAAGACGTGGCATTTCGGATCGGGCCGCGTTTGAACGCGGCGGGCCGGATCGACACGGCGGAGCTCGCCCTGTCACTCTTCGAGGAGCGCGACGCGGAGCGCGCCGAAGCGATCGCGCGGGAGCTCTCGGCACGCAACTCCGAACGGCAGAGCCTGGAGCGGCGCGTCGTGGCGGAGGCCCGCCAGAGGATCGAGGCCGACGCCGAATCCTCCGACGCGGCGGTCGTGGTCGAGGCCGACCCCGGCTGGCACCGCGGCGTCCTCGGCATCGCGGCGTCCCGCCTCGCCCGGGAATACCACCGGCCCGTGCTGCTCTTCGGAATCGACGGGGACCGGGCGAGCGGCTCCGGGCGAAGTGTCCCGGGCGTCTCGCTCCACGGACTGCTGACCGAGATGGCACATCACTTCATCGAGTTCGGAGGACACGACCAGGCCTGCGGCGCGACGCTGTCCGCGTCGGGTTTTGAGGCATTCGCCGCCGAGGCCCGATCTCTGTTCCGGGACCGGATCCCGGCCGATGCGCGCCACCGCGTGGAAGCGGTGGATGCAGAGCTGCCTCTCGAACGCCTCGACGAGACCCTGCGCGCGGAGCTCGCGATGCTCGAGCCGCACGGAGCCGCGAACCCGGCGCCGGTATTCCTCGCGCGGGACGTTCGTGCCTCATACCCGTTTCTTCCCGCCGGTTCCCAGGGCCTGCGAGGGCGCCTGCGCTCCGAGAAGGGCGACGTGCGGTGCGTGGCGTGGCGGCCGGACGCGCGGCTGGCGCAGCTGGCCTCCGACGGCGCCGCGATGGACCTGCTCTATCGGATCCCGCCCGACCGGGGAGACTGGGGCCTCCAGGTCGAGATCGTGGACGCGCGCGGGGCCGGAGGGGCCGCATGAAACGCCGCCGTGGAGAGCTTGTCGTGCTCGCCGGCGCGGCGCTCTTCGTGACGATCCTCGCGCTCTCGTTCCGGCCGGGCGGGCGCCCCGCGGCGGGAGGCCGCTCGGGCGTTCCCGACGGATCGGACGCGGCGGGCCAGGCCACGACGCTGCTGGAAGGCTTCGACTTCACAGAGTCCGTCGGAGGAAAGCCGCTCATGCGCATCAAGGCCGACCGCACCGTCGGCTACGGGCCGGCCGCGGGCTTGCCGCCCAACCTCTACGCCGGGGAGAAGGTCACGCTGACCGTGTATCCGGACGACGGCTCTCCCGTCACCGTGACCTCGGACAAGGCGGACTACGACGAACGCTCGCGGCAATCGCGCCTGCGCGGGAACGTCAAGTGGACCGACAAGAACGGCGCGGTCGCGCAGACGGAAGAGCTGCTCTTCCATCCCTCGCAGAAAACGCTCGAGGCGCCGAAGGCCGTGCGGTTCACGCAGGGCGACTCCGTCCTCAAGGCGCCGTCGGCGAAGTACGACCTCACGGAGCGCGTGGTGCGTTTCGCGGGCCCGGTCGAGGGAGAGAGCACCGGCACCGAGAGCGGCGGTCTCTCGAAGCTGACGGCCCGTTCGGGGCTCTACCGGCGCGACGACGGCGTGCTCGAGCTCGAATACCCCGACGGACAGTCACGCGGGGGCGACCGGCTGGCGGCCGACCACCTGGAGCTGAAGACGACCGGATCCGGAGGTCATCCGGAGTCGGCGCACGTCACCGGTAATGTGCGGGGCTTCCTGCCGCCGGAGGAGAAAGGGCCCGGCGGCGCGCCCGCGCCGCAGCGGCAATACTCCGGCGACGACGGCACCGTCGTCTTCGACACGACCGGAAAGACCAAGGCGATGACACTCGTCGGGACGCCGGCCGTGCTCTCGGAGCCGGAGCGCCGCCTCACTGCCCGCTCGATCGAGATCGCTTTTGCGGGCGGAAAGGCGTCGAGCGCCCGCGCCGAGGGAGACGTGCACATCGAGTCTCCGACCTCCGCCGCGCAGGCCCGGAGGGGAAGTCTGGTGTTCGACCGCGACGGCACCGCCCGCGACATGCATCTCGAGGGCGACGTGCGCATCGAGGCCGACGGCCGGCACGCCGAGGCGGCGCGCGCGGTCGAGACCGGACCGCAGGGACAGGGCACGTGGCGACTCACCGGCGACGCCTCCTCGGGCGCGCGCGTGGAGAGCGGAGGCTCGCGGCTTTCCGCCGACGCGATCCGGCTGGATCGCGCCGCGAACCACATTGCCGGGGAGGGACGCGCGCGGGCGGTGTTCACGCCCGACGCCCAGAGGAAGTCGCCGACCGTGACCTTCGTCGGCGACTCGAAGAAGCCGACCTACGGCAAGGCCGACACGATCGTGCTCGACGACGCGCAGAAGCTCGCGACGCTGACCGGGAGCGCTTCGCTCTGGCAGGAGAACTCCTCTCTCTTCGCCGACGAGATCCGGCTCTCCGACAACGACAAGACCGTCAACGCGGACGGCTCCGTGCGCGCCGTCCTGACTCCGGCGCGGGACAAGCCCACCAAGCCCGCCGAGAAGGACGCGAAGCCCGGCGAGAAGGACTCCTCCGTGATTACCGCAAAGAAGCTCCTGTATCGCGACTCGGATCGCAGCGCCCGCTTCGGCGGCGGGGTGGCGATGACCCGCGGAGGCTCGAGGACCTCGGGCGCCGAATCCACGGCCTGGCTCAACCCGGACGGGGCCGTGGAATCCGTCGAAATCTCGGGAGGCGTCCGCCTGACGGACCGCGCCACTGGCCGCTCCGGCGAGGCCGACAAGACGCTGGACTATCCGCGGCAAGGCAAGACGATCCTGTGGGGATCGCCGGCGCGCGTCACGGATGCGGGAGGCAATCGCGTGGCCGGCGCCATCTTGACGATCGTCGACCGCGGCGGTAGCGTCGAGATCACCGCGCCCGAAGGCGGCAAGACGGAAACGATTCACCGGACACAAAAAGATTGAGCGACACGGAGTCGAGATCCGGAGACCGGCCGGTCCTCGCCGCCGAAGGCCTCGTCAAGACCTACGCGGGGCGGGCGGTCGTGCGCGACGTGTCGCT
>JBKOVK010000007.1:0-7192 GCA_046724475.1 Acidobacteriota bacterium
CGCAAGGCGGTCCAGACGCTGCTCGACCGCGCTCACGCCGCGGGTCTGATCCCGAAGGTGCGGGCCGAGTACGCGGAAGGGTAGGAGCCACTGTGAGGCTCGACCCCAGGCTCCAGACGCTCGTCCTGGCCGTCCACATCCTGGCCCTCTGCATCGCGCTGGGCCCTCTCGTCTTCTTCGGAGCCGTCGTAGCGCCGGCCTCCTTCCGCATCCTCCCCACGCACGACATGGCCGGGGCGCTGCAGAGTCCGATCCTCTCGAAGCTCTGCCTGATGGGCGAAGCCAGCTTCCTGGTTCTCTTCGGGACCTCGTGGCTGCTGACGGGCAACGGCGCGGCGAAGCTGACGCGCTCGCTTTTGACCCGGCTTCCCATCCTCGGCTTCTTCGCGGCGATCGTGATCCGGCAGCTGCTGATTCCCCAGATCGATCGGATTCGCGTCGAAGCGGCGGGTTTGATCGACAGCCTTCCGGCCGGCGATCCCTCGCGGCTGCTTCTGGACCGTTACCATCGAATGGCGACGGGTTTCTTCTCGGTCGAGATCGCCGCGGTACTGATCCTGGTGCTCACGACGGCCCGGCTCCTGTCGGCGCCGCGGAACGTTCCGCCCGCGCCGGTGGCCGCTCCGAAGCCGGCGCCGAGGATCCTCGATTTGTGAGCTAGGTGCGCCGCCGCATTCCCTGCAGCACCAGGAGCGCTCCCGCAACGACCAAAGCCCAGGGCCACAGCTTCCAGAGCGTGTCGAAGAGCTCCTCGGGGAAACGGAGATTACGCGAGAGGGCGGTCGCCAACGCGATCGCCACCAGGACCACTCCCGGCACCAGCGGCACGTGCCGCGCATCGGCACCCGACGAACGGAGGACCGCCGTCGCGAGGAGCAACCCGCCGCCGAGGCAGAGCAGCAGGACGGCCCAGTGAGGCATCCAGGGCTCCAGCGGCCGGCGCAGCAGGAATCCCGCGCCCAGCCCCAGGCACACGCAGGCCGGCACGACGGGTCCGCGGAATCCTCCCAGACCCGACGCGGTGAAGAGGACCGTTCCGATCAGGAGAAGGATGGGCCCCGGTCCCGTGAGGTCGAACTGACGCGAGAGGATGAAGTAGACGCCGACGGCCGTCAGGCCGATGCCGACGTTCAGGCTCCGCCGGTCGCGCGGGGCCTGGTTCATCGCTTGCGGGCGAGCTCCGCGGCCCGGGTTCCCGGTCCCGCGGCCTTGTCGGCATCCCACCGGTAGAAGCCCTGGCCGGACTTCCGGCCGGTGTGCCCCTCGGCCACCAGAGTGCGCAGGATCTCGGGCGGCGTGAAGCGCTCCGAGGGAAGCTCCGCGGCGAGCGTCTCCGCGATCGCGAGGCGGACGTCGAGTCCCACGAGGTCGCTGGTCTTCAGGGGACCCATGCGATGCCCGTAGCCGAGCTCGAGAGCCCGGTCGATGTCCTCCGGCCCCGCGATCCCGTCTTCGACCATGCGCATGGCCTCCAGGCCCAGAGCCACGCCCAGTCGCGACGTCGCAAAACCCGGCGAGTCGAAGACGAGCACGGCCTCCTTGCCCAGCGAGCGCGCGAAGTCGAGCGCCCGGGATTCGGTCTCGCGGGAGGTCTCCTTGCCCCGGACGATCTCCACCAGCGGCATCGCGGCCACGGGGTTGAAGAAGTGGATGCCGATGACGCGGTCCCGCCGTCCGGTGGCGTGGGCGATCTTCGTGATCGAGAGCGAGGAGGTGTTGGTGGCCAGCAGGGTCCGGGAAGGGCAGAGGTCGTCGAGCTCCGAGAAGATCATGCGCTTCAAGTCGAGCGCTTCGGGGACGGCCTCGATCGCGATGTCGACGTTGGACCCGTCCTTCAGCCTCTCGACGGCGCGAAGGCGGTGCCGCGCCTGCTCGGCGGCGCCGGAGGTGAGCTTGCCCTTGTCGATGGCTCGTCCCCAGGAGGATTCAATGTGCCCGCGAACGGCCCGCTGCGCTTCGGGGTCGGCGTCGAAGACGGCCGTATCGTGGCCCGCGAGGGCGCAGGCGCCCGCGATGCCGCGGCCCATTGTGCCCGCGCCGATGACGAGGACGGAGGCCACGGAGGGGAATTATATGGACCTGTCGAACACTCGCGCGGCATTTCCCCAGAGGATTCGCTCTTTCGCTTCCGGCGAGATCGGCAGCGACAGGAAATCGTCGACGTTGCGCTTCATCGAGGCCACACCGGGGCTCGGGTAGTCGGTGCCCCAGAGGCACCGGTCCGACAGCTCCTCCAGACGCGGCAGATAGTCCAGCAGCTTCTTCGGCGGGATCCCGGCGAGGTCCAGGTGCACGTTGGGATGGCGGCGCACCAGGAACGCCGCGGTCTCCATGTACAGCGGACGTCCCGCGTGCGCCAGCAGGATCTTCAGGCGCGGAAAGTCCACGGCGACGTCGTCGACGGGCATCGGATCCGCGAAGCGGTTGCGCGCGCCCGGGAAGATCGAGGTGCCGGTGTGAATGGTGACCGGGCGCGAAAGCTCCTGCGCGATCGCATAGACGTCGGCGAGCCCCTTCAGTCCGTCGAGGTAGGCGTTGGCCGCGAAGAGCTGATGCGGCGGATGGATCTTGATCAGCCGAATCCCGAGCTGCTCGACGAGGCGTCGCGTTTCGCCGGCGGCGTCCTTGCAGTGGCGCGGGTGGACGGAGCCGACGGCGTAGAGCCGATCCTCGTGTCCCCGCACGTAGCGCGAGACCCAGTCGTTGGCGGACGCGTCGAATCCCATGACCTCCGGAGCGACGTAGTTGATGAGCGCGGCGCGCTCGACGCCCTCCCGATCCATCAGGCGCAGCAGCGCGTTCGGATCGGCCAGCGCCGTCTGCACATCCTCGAGGTCCTTCCGGCCGGAGCGCATGAGAGCCAGCGCCCCGGGATGCATCTGTTCCCAGGGCTGGACGTGGATGTGGCAGTCGAAAACGCGCATGCGCAGAGCCTATGTCACCCTTCTCTGATACCCTTGTGGACAACACGTAATGCGGAAAGTTCGAGCCGGGTTTCTGGCCGGTGTGTGCGCCCTGGCCGCCGTCGCGGCCGCGGCCCCGAGATCTCCTACGCCCGTGCCCACCCGAATTCCGACACCCGTGCCGCCCGAGCGCGCGCCCGCGGTCAACAAAGGCGCCGCGCCCGACAGGCGGGACCCGCGCTATCCCAACCCGTACGTCAGCTTCTCGAAGATCACGCGCGTAGAAGAAGTCGACCTCGACAACGACGGAATCGCCGAGGCGCTGGTCGAGGGGATCGGGACGTTCCGCGGGCTCCCGCAGGACATCCCGACCTTCGGCTTCCTCTCGCGCTCGCGGCTGCCGTTCGAGAACCCGATCTTCGCGGTCTTCAAGCGCATCAAGGGCAGCGGCGACTGGGATCTGCTCCTCGCCGGACACCTTCCGTTGCGTTGCCGCCAGACCGACGATCCCGCCAAGTGCGACGAGCTCTTCGCCTTCTACACCGTTCCGTTCCGCTTCGACGACCGCCGGCAGGTCGCCGTGCAGATCGTTCATGCGGGCGAGCCCCGCGTTCTGGAGACCCGGATCTACCGACTCGACGCGGGGCGCCTGACGGAGACGTTCGGCATTGCGCTTCCGAAATCGTCGGTCGACGTCGCATTCGGACCCGACGGCGTCACGCGGAGGATCGCAGTCGACACCTTCATCAACAAGGACCTGCCGCCGCGGTACCGCAGCTTCACGCTCGATTCGAACTACGCGTTCGGCGAGCGCAAGTTCCGGATCCTCTCGGAGAGCCTCGAGCCCGAGTGGGGAGGAGGAGACGTCGATCTCTCCTACTGGGGGCTCGTCCATCAGCCGACGTTCGCCGGAGATCTCGCGCGCCTTCAGGAGCGGCAGCGGCGGGCGGCGGCCGAGGCTCCGTGGTCGCTGGACCCGGTGGAGCTGGTCAAGAAGCGCTACCCGGACGCCAAGGACGTCCGGCTCGGAATCAAGCAGCCGGGCCTCGCGGTCGTCGACTTCGAGCGCGTCGGCTGTCCCGCGCACGTCGTCGTCTTCCAGCCTCTGCGGGAGGCCGAGGGAGACAAGAGCCTCTGGGACTTCGCGGTGATCCGCTCGCCCGAGGAGCCGGCCTACGAATGTCTCGGCGAGGCGCCGCTCAAGGGGCAGTAGCCGGAACGCGGCGCAGGCGTCCGTAGAGGAATGATGCGGTCAGCGCCGCCGCGTTGACCGCCGTTCCCACCAGCACGGGATCGTGGCCTCCGAAAAACCCCGGCGCGAAGCGCGCGGCCACTGCCGTGGCGCCGCCGAGGATCATGGCGGTAATCGCCCCGGCCGGAGGAACCCAGCCGCGGCCGGGCAGAAACGCGACGAGAACCGGCAGGATCAAGCCGGACGCGAAGATCGAGTAACCCAGCTTGAGGGTCTCGAGGACGTTGCGGTCGAGGGCGAGCGCGGTCGCGAGCCCGAGTGCTCCGAAGACGGCGGGAAAGGCGCGCGAGACCGAGAGCGGGACGGCGCGGCCCGTCAGCGCCGGCAGCAGGTCGCGGGCCGTCACGGCCGTCGCCGAAAGGAGTACGACGTCCGCCGAGGTCTGCATCGTCGCTACCAGGGCGACCAGCACGAGCGCCGAGAGGGCCGGGGGAAGAAAGGCCAGGACGGCGGAGGGCAGAGCGTGCGTCGGCTCGACCGGGGCCATGGCCGCGCGCGCGACGAGCGCGATCGCCGCCACGGACGCGCCGAAGAGAATCTTCGAGACGGCCGCAAGAAGCGCGGCCCGCCGCGCAGCCGTCTCGTCGCGGCTGGAGGAGAGCTTCAGGTAGACGTCGCTGCCGACCAAGTGCGGGAGGCCGACGAGGACGAGCATCGCGACCACGTCGGTGAGACGAAAGTTCGGCGAGGTCGGAAAGCTCCAGAACTCCGCCGGTAGCGTGGAGAGCCGTTCCGCCTTCGACAGCGCGGCACACAGCGCGATTCCCGGGATGCCAATCAGCATCAGACCGTACTGGAGCAGGTCGGTGCGCACGACGGCGAACTGCCCGCCCAGCGCCGTGTAGGCCACGAATACAGCGGAAGACGCGATGATCGCGAAGTCCGGCGCGACGCCGAACGCGGTCGTCAGCACGACCTGCGTCGCCTCCGTCAAGAGCGCGAACCAGACGATCTCCGCGGCCACGACGAGCACGGCCGCGGCGCGCCGCGCGGCCTCGCCGTAGTAGCGGCCCACGATCTCGGGAAGTGTGACGGCGCCTTCGCGGCGCACGCGCCGGGCCAGGAAGAGTCCCAGCGCCGCGAGGCCGATCGCTCCCGCCAGGTCCAGCCACAGGCCGGTGAGTCCGTGCGTGTAGACGAGGGCGGCCAGTGCGATCGTCGTCGAGCCGCCGGTCGTCAGCGAGGCGAGGCCGGTGAACGTCCAGAACGTCGAGAGCGAACGGTCGGCGACAAAGAAGGAGGCTTCGTCTTTCCCGGCGCGCCGGCGCCACGCCAGACCGGTCGCAAGGACGGCGGCGAGATAGACGACGAGGGCCCCCAGGAAGAGGGTCGGCACGGTGCCGCATTTATCACGGGTTCACCGAATGAATGGACGGTGTTCTCGCGGAGCGTGAGTCTCTGCAATAATGCCGCTTCTTCTTGAGAGGCGGATTGAAGGACGAAGCATCCATACGCCGGCGTTGCGCGTGAGACTGCGCAGAGGACGATCGTTCCTCGCGCGCGCCGGGGCGTTCGGAGCGCTTCTCGCTCTCGCCGTTCCTCTGCGGGTCGCCGCCGAGACGTTTCCGCTCTTCGACGGAGAGGACCCGGGCAGCGTTTTCGCCGGCGAAAGGGAAGCATTCACGCTCGACGCGGCTTTTCCGGCGCTCGAGCCTCCGGATCTCGTGGCGGCTGCCCTCGCATCCATCGAGGGCCCCAAGCCTTTGGAGCCGACCGTGCTCGCACCTCCGGGCCGCCGCCCGAACAAGAGACGCGCCACCATCATCTCGACCGCGGTGCTCGTCGGATCGGCGATCGCCTCCTCCTCCACGATCTGGCGGCACGGCTACGAGCCGTTCAACTTCCACAACGAGTTCTGGTTCGGCAAGCACACGTACGCCGGTGGGGCCGACAAGGCGTCCCACTTCGTCCTCTACAACGCCCTCGCGCGCGAGCTCCAGATCGGTTACTACCGGATGGGCTACTCCCGGGACCAGGCCGAGCTGATGGCGTTCCTCACGTCGATGGGCGCCGGCCTCGCGACGGAGATCGGCGACGCGTTCACCGTCTTCGGCTTCTCGTACGAGGACCTGGTGACGGACGCCGTGGGCGCGGCCACGGCGATCCTCGTCTCGCGGAACGGCCTGGACGATCTGATCGGCTTTCGACTCGGCCCCGTGCCCAACAACCTGCCGCAGCCCTGCTGCCCGGTCAGCGAGACCGGCAAGGACTACTCCGAGGAGATCTACACGGGTGACCTGAAGATCGCGGGACTCGCCCAACGGATGAAGTTCGACCCCGGGCCGGCCCGCTTCCTGCTGGTGTCGATGACATATGGCAGCAAGGGCTACAAGAGTTCCCTGCCGCAGTACCGGGAACAGCAGATCGGCATCGAGGTCGGCGTGAACTTTCCGGAGATCCTGACGGCGCTCGGCGTGCGCGACACGACCTGGTGGGGGCGCTGCCTCTTCATCTTCTTCAATCTCGTCCGCGTCCCGTACACGCAGATCGGATATCGCTACGATTTCGTCCACCACAAGTGGTGGGGCCCCAACATCGGACAGCAGTACGATCCCGGCCCCGGGAAGTGAGCTGAGGCGCTAGCGGAGCCGCTTCGCCGCTTCCCGCAGGACGGCTTCCATGACGACGGTCCCGACCGCGAGGGCGCGCTCGTCGAGGTCGAACTCGGGGGAGTGGTGGGGACGCAGGCTGCCCTCGCGCGCGCAGCCCACGAAGAAGAAGCAGCCGGGCACCTGCTCGAGGAAGATGGACATGTCCTCGCCGCCGAGCGTGCGGGTGTCGGTCTCGACGTTCTCCTCGCCGAGGATGCGGCCCGCGGTCTCGATGACGAGGTCGGCCATCGCCGGATCGTTGACGGTGGCGCCGTTGCTGCGCTCGTACGACAGATTCGCGGTGACACCGCACGCCGAGGCCGTGCCGTGGACGATGCGCGCGATCTTCTCGGGCAGCGCCTTTCCGGTCTCCGGGGTGAACGAGCGCGCGGTGCCCTCGAGCCGCACGGTGGACGGGATGATGTTGAAGGCGGACCCTCCGTGGA
>JBKOVK010000121.1:0-4182 GCA_046724475.1 Acidobacteriota bacterium
GAAGAAGTTGGCGAGCGGCTTCTCGAAATTGCGGAGCTTGAGCATGTGAGTGATGTAGCGGCTTCCCTTCACGGCGAAGACGAAGTCCTCGGGCACCGCCGCGCGCCACGCCTCGCACGCGGTCGGGCGCGTCAGCGAATAGAACGTGCCGTTGACCTCGACGGTCGGCAGCCGCCCGGCGAGGTAGGAGAGCCAGCGCTTCTCCGGCAGACTCTTCGGATAGAAGCGGCCCCGCCAGTGCTGATAGATCCAGCCGCTCGTCCCGACGCGGATTCGAGGCCCCATGGCCTCCGACGGAGCAAGCGGGATGCCGGCGCGATTAACCCGGCGGCCAGCCCATCGGCCGCCCGCCGAGGAGATGGAAGTGGAGGTGGAACACCGTCTGCCCGGCGCCTTCGCCGTTGTTGGCGACAAGGCGGAAGTGCGGGAGCTTCAGGTCCCGGGCGATCGCTGCGGCGCGCGCGACGACTTCGCCCACGAGCGTCTCGTCGGCCTCCGTCAGGTCGGCGAGCTTGGCGATGTGCTTGCGGGGGATCACGAGGACGTGTGTCGGGGCCTTCGGCGAGATGTCGTGAAAGGCGTAGACCCGGTCGTCGGCGTAGACCTTCTTCGACGGGATCTCTCCCGCCGCGATCTTGCAGACCTGGCAGTCGCTCAGGCTTCACCCTCCGGGCTCACATTGTTCTCCGGACCCTCGCTCCCAGGGACGTCAGCTTCTCCTCCATCTTCTCGTACCCGCGGTCCAGGTGGTAGACGCGGTCGATGGTCGTCTCGCCCTCCGCCGCCAGGCCGGCGATGGCGAGCGCCGCCGAGGCGCGCAGGTCGCTGGCCATGACCGTGGCCCCGGCCAGACGCGAGGGCCCCTCGACCACCGCCCAGCGGCCCTCGAGGCGGATCCGGGCGCCCATGCGCACGAGCTCCGCAACGTGCTGGAAGCGGTTCTCGAAGATCGTCTCCGTGATCGTGGCCACGCCGTCCATCCCGGTCGCAAGCGCCGTCCACTGGGCCTGCAGGTCCGTCGGGAAGCCGGGGTAGGGCGCGGTGGCGACGTCGTGCGAGACCAGATTCCCGTCGGCGCGGACACGGATTGTGTCGCCGATCGTGTCCAGACGCACGCCCGCGACCGCCAGCCGGCTCGTCAGGGCGGTCAGGTGCTCCGGGGCGCACTTGCGCACGGCGATGTCTCCCCGCGTCGCCGCGGCGGCCAGGACGTAGGTGCCGGCCTCGATGCGGTCGGGGATGACCGGGTGCGCGACTCCGTGCAGGCTCTCCACACCCTCGATCTCGATCGTCTCTGTCCCGGCGCCGCGGATTTTCGCGCCCATCGCGGTCAGCATGCGGGCGAGGTCCGTGACCTCCGGCTCCCGCGCGGCGTTGACGAGGCGCGTGGTGCCGCGCGCGAGCGTGGCGGCAAGCATCACGTTCTCGGTCCCCGTCACCGTGACGGTGTCGAAGACGATCTCAGCTCCGGTCAGCCGCGAGGCCTTCGCCTCGACGTAGCCGTGGTCCAGGCGCACCTCGGCGCCGAGCTTTTCGAACGCCGCCAGGTGCAGGTTGATCGGCCGCACGCCGATGGCGCAGCCGCCGGGCAGCGAGACGCGGACGCTTCCGGCGCGCGCGAGCAGCGGTCCGAGGACGAGCACCGAGGCCCGCATGGTCTTGACGAGGTCGTAGGGGGCGTCGGCCGAACCGATCTGCCGGGCCGCGATCGTCGCGGTATGCGTCCCGGCCTCGACCTCCGCCCCGATGTGCTGGAGGAGGCGGCGGAGTGTCCGGATGTCCGCCACGTTGGGGAGGTTGGTCAGCTTGACCGGCTCTGCGGTCAGGAGCGACGCGGCGAGACAGGGGAGGGCCGCGTTCTTCGCTCCGGCGACGATGACCTCTCCCCGGAGGCGGGAAGGACCTTCGATTACGAACTTGTCCACGGCCTGCGCGTCCTGTGGACCCGCTCGGCAGCCGACTCGAGCCGCGCGAGGCAGATGCGGGGGATGCCCTCCATGTCGGGCTCGATCCGAAGGAACCGCCAGACGGGGCGGGCGAGGATCTCCGAGCGCACCGCCTCGGACTGTCCGAAGCCGATCTCGAAGACGAGAAGTCCTCCCGGTTCCAGGTACGGAGGAAGCGTCGCCAGGAGCTGCCGGATCGCGGTGAGGCCGTCTTCGCCGGCGAAGAGCGCGCGCCGGGGGTCGTGGTCGCGAACGGTCGGCGGAAGGTGCGGCGACTCGCCGATCGCGAGGTAGGGCGGATTGGACAGAACCACGTCGAAACGCGCGGCGCCGAGGGCCGACAGCCAGTCGGAGGCGAGCAGCGACAGTCGCGGCCCGACGCGATGCCGCACCGCGTTGTCGCGCGCCAGGGCGAGCGCATCGAGAGAGATGTCGAGAGCCACCGCGGTCGCCTCGGGCCGTTCGAGCAGGTACGTGATCGCGATGATGCCGCTCCCCGTGCCCGCGTCGAGGACGCGGCGGGCTGCGGGCGCCTCCTTCAGCGCCTGCTCCAGGAGGACTTCCGTCTCGGGCCGAGGCACGAGTGCGCGGCCGTCGACCCGGAAAGGCCGCCCGTAGAAGTCCCACTCGCCGATCAGGTGCTGCACCGGCACGCCCATCAGGCGCTTCTCCCACATCGCGATGAAGCGGCCGGCGACGGACGGATCCAGCGAAAGGCGGGGATCCAGCGCCAGGGGAGAGGCTCCTCCGAGGGCGTGCGCCAGCAGGAGTCGGGCGTCCCAGGGCGTCGCGTCGGCCTTGGCCGCGGCGGTGCGATCCGCAGCGTCGCGGAGGATTTCCCCGATGGTCATGGAGCCGGCCGGCGGATCGTGAACGGCCGTCGGATTCTCACGCTTTCGCCAGCTCTTCCTTGAGCCGCTCGGCCTGGAAGTGGGAAGAGATGGGCTCGACGAGCTCGTCGAGGTTGCCGTCGAGGACGTCCTGGAGGCGGTGGGTCGTGAAACCGATCCGGTGATCGGTGATGCGCGACTGCGGGAAGTTGTAGGTCCGGATCTTCTCGGACCGGTCGCCCGAGCCGACCATCCGTTTGCGCTCGGCGGCGATCGCGCCCTCCTGCTTGGCCTGCTCGATCTCGAGGAGGCGTGCCTTGAGCACCCGCATGGCTTTGGCCTTGTTCTTGATCTGGCTGCGCTCGTCCTGGCACTGGACGACGAGGCCCGTGGGGATGTGGGTGAGGCGCACGGCCGAGTACGTCGTGTTGACGCCCTGGCCACCGGGGCCCGACGCGCAAAAGCGATCCACGCGGATGTCCTTCTCGTCGACCTTGACGTCCACGTCCTCGGCCTCGGGCAGGACCGCGACCGTGGCGGCAGAAGTATGGATGCGGCCGGAGGCCTCGGTCGCGGGCACTCTCTGGACGCGGTGGACGCCGCCTTCGTACTTCAGGCGCGAGTACGCGCCCTCGCCCTCGATCAACGCCGTGATCGTCTTGATCCCGCCGATTCCGGTGTCGTCGCGGTCCACGATCTCGACCTTCCAGCGCCGGCGTTCGGCGTAGCGCTGGTACATGCGGAAGAGCTCCGCCGCGAAGAGCGCGGCCTCGTCGCCGCCCGTACCGGCGCGGATCTCGACGAAGACGTTGCGCGAATCGTTGGGGTCCTTCGGCAGGAGCAGGACTTTGAGCTCCTGCTCGACGGCGGCGAGGCGTTCGGAAAGCGTCGCCCGCTCGGCCGCGGCCATCTGGTAAAGCTCCTCTCCCGGCGACAGCGACTCGACGAGCTCCCGGGCGCCCTGCAGCTCCTTCTGGATCTGCCGGTGTTCCTCGGTCTTCCGGATGATGGGCTCGAGCTCGGTTAAGGTCTTCTGCGCGTCGCGGACCGCGCGGTGATCCTGGACGAAGCCCGGGTCCGCGAGGCGGGCCCGGATCTCCTCGTACTTGCGGCGGATTTCTTCGAGTTTTTCGAACATGGCGAAACTCTCGGCGTCAGCCTCGGCTGACAGCCACACGGACGCTTAGTATGACCGCTAGAGGGCGGCGGAGGGGTAGGAGCGAGAAGACGGGTTGGGGCGCATGCCCCTAGGCCGAAGCGCCGGACTTCTTCTCGTAGCGTTTCCGGAAGCGCTCCACGCGGCCGGCCGAGTCGACGAGCTTCTGCTTCCCGGTGAAGAAGGGGTGGCAGCTGCTGCAGATCTCGATGCGGAGCTCCTTCTTCGTGGAGCGGGTCGTCCAGGTCAC
>JBKOVK010000268.1:0-1909 GCA_046724475.1 Acidobacteriota bacterium
CTGGTGAGCCCCCGGCTGCCGAGCCGCCAGAAGCTCACGACGTACGAAAGCGGCATGCCCCCGATCGACTCGTCGCACAAGCGGATCTCCATCCAGTTCTTTGTGATCGCGATGGTGTTCATCCTGTTCGACGTCGAAATCGCGTTCCTCTATCCCTGGGCGCTCGTCTTCCGGTCGGCCGGCTGGCCGCTTTTCCTCGAGATGTTCGCGTTCCTCCTGGTCCTGGCGGTCGGGTACGCCTACATCTGGAAGAAAGGCGCGTTCGACTGGTGAGTCACACCCGGTATCGCGTCGCGGAAGCCGGAGAGCCCCGGAAGTTTCCCCCCGAGGCCCTGGCGCGGATCGACACGATCCTGAAGCGGTACCCGACCAAGCAGGCGGCGCTCCTGCCGGTTCTGTGGGTCGCCCAGGAGACCTGGGGCTGGATCTCGAAGGAGGCGGCCGAGGAGGTCGCCCGAATCCTGGAGCTGCCGCCGTCGCACGTGGACGGCGTGCTGACGTTCTACACGATGTACAACCTGCGGCCGACCGGGAAGCACCTGCTCCAGATCTGCACCTCGATCTCCTGCCACCTCGCCGGCGCGCGGGGGCTCGTCGAGCACTGCCGCAAGCGCTTCAAGATCGATCTCGAGGAAACCACCCGCGACGGGAAGTTCACGCTGGTCGAAGTCGAGTGCATCGCGGGATGCGATCGGGCCCCCTCGATGATGGTCAACGACAAGTACTACGAGCCCATGGACGAGAAGAAGCTTTCGACACTTCTCGACCGGCTCTCAGGAGAAGCCTGACGTGGAACGCGTCCTCTTGAAGCGCGTCGGCACTCCGAATTCGAGGTCGATCGAGACCTACCTCAAAGACGGCGGCTATGAGGCTCTCCGAAAGGTCGTCACCGGCGGCATGACACCCGAGCAGCTGACCGAGGAGGTCAAGAAGTCGGGCCTGCGAGGCCGCGGCGGCGCGGGCTTTCCGACCGGCGTGAAGTGGGGCTTTCTCCCCAAGGATTCCAAGAAGCCGATCTATCTCCTCTGCAACGCCGACGAATCCGAGCCCGGCACGTTCAAGGACCGCCTGCTGATGGAGGAGGACCCGCACCAGGTCATCGAAGGCGTGATCCTCTCGGCCTACGCCATCAAGTGCAAGACCGCGTACATCTACATCCGCGGCGAGTTCTACGACGGCGCGCGCATCCTCGACAAGGCGATCGAGGAAGCCTACGCGAAGGGCTTTCTGGGCAAGGACATCCTGGGCACGCAAACCTCGATCGACCTCTACGTGCATCGGGGCGCCGGCGCGTACATCTGCGGCGAGGAAACCGGCCTCATCGAGAGCCTCGAGGGTAAACGCGGTCAACCTCGCATCAAGCCGCCCTTCCCCGCGGTGCACGGGGTCTTCGGCTGCCCGACGATCGTCAACAACGTCGAGACGCTCGCCTGCGTGCCGCACATCGTCAATCGCGGCGCCGAGTGGTTCGCCAAGATTGGACGCAACGAGAAGAACACGGGACCCAAGCTCTACTGCATCTCGGGGCAAGTCAATCGTCCCGGCGTCTACGAGGCCGCGATGGGCCTCCCGCTGAAGGACCTCATCTTCGGCCAGGACTACGCGCAGGGAATGAAAGGCGGAAGGAAGGTCAAGGCGGTCATCCCCGGAGGCGCGTCGGCCAACATGCTGACCGCCCCTGAGATCGAAGACTGCCCGCTCGACTTCGACGGTGTGGCCGCCAAGGGCTCGATGCTCGGCTCCGCCGCGATCATCGTCATGAACGAGGACACGTGCATCGTGGACGCGGCCCGGAACCTTTCGAAGTTCTTCTCGCACGAGTCCTGCGGCCAGTGCACGCCCTGCCGCGAGGGCACGCCCTGGCTCTACACGGTTCTCCATCGGATCGAGGAAGGCCAGGGCCGCGTCG
>JBKOVK010000210.1:0-10090 GCA_046724475.1 Acidobacteriota bacterium
GCGACGGTGATCTCGGCCCGCGCGGATCCCCGCCAGAAATCCGTCCGCGCCCGCGAGCTAACGGTCTCGCCCAGACCCGAGAAGAACCGCGCGATCTCGAAGGATACGAAGTTGCCGGCGTCGGCTTCGACGTAGGACGTCTCGTTGCTGCCGTCGGCTTTGATGTACGAGCCGATGAGCTTGACGCGGCCGAAGAGATTGCCGGTGACCCAGGCGTTGGTGACGGGCGTGTTGATCTTGTTGTGCTCAGTGGAGACGATCGTGTCGGCGGTGACCGTCTGGCCGAGGATCGGCGTCGTGACGTTGCCGTCGCCGGCTCCCGGCGCGAGCGTCCGGGTCTCGTCCCAGCGGAAGTAGCGCCAGCCCTGCGTGACCGCGCCCTGGACCGGGCCGTAGTTGAATCCGAGGCCCACGCGGTACAGCTCATCCACCGTGTGCAGTTGGTCGTCGAGCTGGAATTCGTTCTGGCCGAGGTGATAGGTCGTCGTTCCCGGACCGTCGTAGGTGTTGCGCGTGTAGCCGAGGATCGGCCGGATCGCCTTCCCGGGAAAGAGCTCCAGCGTCGCGTCGTAGATGTTGCGTGTCCGGTTGTAGGTCTGCTGGCCCGGAATGATCCCTTCGGCCAGAAACGGGTTGGCGAAGGCGGGCAGCGCGCTGTAGAGGTCGGTCTTGCGCCAGGTGAAGTTCAACCGGAAGAGGTTCTGCTGACCGGCCTGCAGACGCAGCTGCCCGGCCGGCCCCGCGCCGATGTCCGAGCCGTCGACGTGAAACGTGTCGAAGAAGCCCCCGAGGGGACCGTCCGCCGTGTAGTCGAGGGAACGCAGCAGGATGCCGGCCCGGTCGTTGATCTGCGTGCGGTACATCTGTTCGTTGCCGGTGACCTGGACCCAGCGGTAACCGACTTCGAGATCCAACGGAATCGCCTGCGCGAGGAGTCTCGCCGCTCCGGCCGGGACCGCACAGAGAGCAAGCGCGATCCAGAGCGAGCGGCGGAGGTTCCTCGCGGCGGACGTCATTTCAGAAGCTGCGGCGAAAGGTTGGAGCCGTGAACGGCCACGTGGCACGTCGTGCAGTTGCGGTACCGCGGTTGTGTCAGGTCATGGAACGACGGAGGCTGCGAGCCCAGCGTCTTCGGCCCCCCGGTCTGCGAGTGGCAGGAGAGGCAGAGCTGGTCGACGCGGGCCCACAGAAGCATCTTGGGATTGTTGGAGCCGTGGGGCTGGTGGCAGGAGAGGCACGTGCCGCCCTCGCCGGTGACGTGATCGAAGACGAACGGCCCGCGCAACTCGGCGTGGCAGTTGAGGCAGGGAAGCTCTCCCTGCGTCGTCATCTTCACGGCGGGAGGCTGCTGCGCGTGCGGCGAGTGGCAGTCGAGGCAGGTCATTCCGCCGCGGTCGAGGCGGTGGACGTAGGGCTTGTTCTGGAAGGACGCCGACTGCGTCAGGTGGCAGGTCTGGCAGAGCTCACCCGGCGGCTTCGCGATCATGGAGGTGCTCTTCGGGGCGGAGTGGTGCACCGAGTGGCACGTCAGGCAGTTCACCGCCTCGCTCGGACCGTGGACACTGTTTTCGAACGAGTCCTGCGTTCCTTTCGCGAAGGAGTCCGTCGCGCCGTCGATGAAGGGATCGTGCGTGGCGCCATGGCAGGCCAGGCAGTCCTGGGCGCCGAGGGCTCCGCGCGGGACGTTGATCATGCTGACGTCGCCGCCCGACTCGACGTGCTTGGTGCCGTCTCCGTGGCACGTCGAGCAGAGATCGTTCAAGTCGGGTTTCGTCTCCTTGTGGGAGTACCGCGCGTGCGGATTGGCGGCGAACGCCTGGACGAGCGCGGTGTGGCAGTCGGCGCACTTGGGCAGCTCGGACCCGGCGGCCACGGCGGCGGCCTTCGGAACCGGCGTCGGCGTCGCGGCGGGCGGAGGAACGGGCGTGCGCGTTTGCGCGCGGATCTCCGCCGCAGCCAGGAGGAGCCCGGCTGCCAGGGCGGACCGCCCGAATGAAGGAAGGGTCCGGCGTCTCCTCACACCCTCCACTCCTTCTCTCTGAGAACGGCGCCGTCCCGCACCGCTCCCTACCGCCTAGTGCGCGTGAACCTTGTCGACCGCGAATTCCGCGTCGGGCCCGTGGCACGCCGCGCATGCTTCGCCAAACGGCGCCGTCATCGTGAACGCATGGGCCGCCGCCGGCTGCGTGTCGTGGCAGCCGAGGCACGAGGCCGCGTAGTGCTGCATCGGCGTGTACCAGTCCTTTGGGGTATCCGTCGCCAGGAGCCCGGGCGGGGGTGTCTCCGAGACCTGCTCAGTGCCGACGCCGTCGGCGTCGGTCGTGTGGCACTTCTGGCAGTCCCGCCGGTCGCCCGGGAAAAGGACGTCGTTGAAGCTGTCGCCCCCGATGCTGTAGTCGTGCGTAAGGTCTACCCCGGTGTGGATCCGGTGGATCATGCGCTTGAAGTCGATCGACTCGGGGGGCGACTCTCCGTCGTTCGCCACCGGGTTGTGACAGAAGACGCACTCCTGCGGGTTGAGCCGGTTCGAGCCGTGCAGTGCGAGCCTGTCGTGGCACATGTTGCATTTGGCGATGTCCACGACTACACGGCGAGGTACCGCCACCGAGTCCGTCACGACGGCGTAGAAGACCGGATTGAACGCCGCATCCCTCACGGTCGTGGTATCGCTTGGCGCGGGGTTCAACGTCACCGTGAGCCGCGCTTCGATCGAGAAGCCCCAGGTGCCCGTCGCGTCCGCGGGGATCGGGGTCTTGAACGTATAGCTGTAGCTGGTTCCGCTGACCGTGGCGGCATCAGCACGCTCGCGGATCTGGGGAGGAAGCGCGTAGTCCGTGGTCGGACCGGACATGAGGAGATTCAGGCCGCTGCTCGTGGTGCCGTCGGAGTTCACGGTCGTGAAGGCGGACGGAGGAATGGGCGTCCCGTCGTTCTGTGTGATGGTGAAGAGGACCGTGGGGTTCTGCCCCGGCGCGGTATTGGTCACCGAGGCGATCTGGGCCTTCACGCCCTTCAGCTGGGTCGACTTGAAAGGGACCGTGTGCGCGCCGATCACCGAAGCGTCCCACTCCGCGCCTTGCGGCTGGTGGCAGGTCGCGCACGCCGAATCGTCGGCCTGCGCTCCGCCGGGGTGATTCAAGCCGGTGTCGAAGTTGACGTCGTCGTGGCAGGACTGGCAGGCCGCGCGTCCGGGGAACGTGTACCAGTTAGGCGCCTGTGTAATGACATCACCGTTATCGGTGTTCTTCGGGGCGTGGCAGGTCGCGCAGTTGCGGATGTCCTGCGGGAACACGACCGTCGAGAAGTCGAGGGGGGTGTTGTTGAAACCGATGATCACGTAGGGGGTGCCCGCCTGGACGCTCGGCAGATCCTCGCCCCGGTGGATCTTGTGGATCATGACCTTCAAGTCCACCGTGTTGCCTGTGTCGGGGTCGGTCGTCTGCGGCTGGTGGCACGTGGCGCAGAGCTTGACGTCCTGGCGCGAGCCGCCGTGGGCCGACAGCGGGTTGTGGCAGGTATTGCACGCGGCGTTCGCGGTCTTGTCCCACGTGTCCGTGGGGGTCTGGCCGTCCGGCCGGAAGTCGAACTCGACGTTGGCGTAGTAGTTCTTGCCGACGATGTCGACGGTGTTGCGCGTGGCGTAGATCGCCAGCGTCGTTGTCTTCGTGGCGTCGAAGTCCGCGGGGAGAGCCGTCTTGAAACGATATACGGAGTGGCCGACCTCCATGTCCGTCCACGTGCCGCCCGAATCCGCGGCGGCCTGTGTGGCCGAGACGTTCGTAATCGTGCTCGTCTGTATGCGCGTGGTGTAGGACGTGTAGTGTCGTGACGACGGATCCCACCACGCCAGCACCTGGCTGACGGAGAGCGATCCCGGCGTGACCTTGCCGTTTCGGTCGAGAGGCTGGTCGAGGTCGTCCTTGAAGGAGAGATCGACGACCGGGCGCCGGTCCTCCGGAGGAATCGTGATGCTGTTAACCGTGATGTGGAATCCGGGGCGGACGTAAGTGATCTCGTCCTTGGTGAGGTAGAACTCCTTGTCGTGCGAACTGTAGATCGACTGCGGATCGGGGATTCCGCGCGGCCCGATGCTTCGTGTGAGTCTTGGATTGGAAGCGGGGACCGCGATCAACGCACCAGCCGCCATCGCCATCACGAGTCTGCTGTGCGGGAATTTCATGGCACCTTCTCCTAGGTCGGGGCCGTTTTCCGCTTGATCTGCTGCGGCTACTCTATTCCCCCCTTAGACCTCGGCGTCAAGCTTTTCGCAAGCCCTGGACGATTTTGAGCGGTCTGGTTCGTTTCGACGATCGCGACATTCCGACCCAGGATCTCGTCGCAACAGCGCTCGAGATCCGCATTCGAGAATCCGTTCCACCCGCGGCACACTCCGCCCCCGGCGGCGGCCAGGTCGCACGCGCACGGAACGCGCAGCCGGAGCTGCTCGGTGAGTAGCCACAGGTCGGCGAGGCGCTCCATCTGCGGGCGTGAAAGGTGCGTGCTCCGACCCAACGCACGTGTCCAACCCCTCAAGAATGCGTCGTCGGTCCACCGGCGGAAGCCGCGGCAGAAGACGCCGAGCTCCGCGGCCACCGTGCAGAGCGAGCGCTCTCCGTCCGAGAGCTTCAACAGACCTTCACGCAGCCTCGAGATCGCCTCGTCGCGCGTCCAGGTTTGAGGTCGTCGGAGGACGGTAGTGTCACCCGACGACGACATGGCGCCCCGTCAGCTCGAGGACCGCGCCCTCGAGGGCCAGGTTGTCGAAGCGGTTCCAGCCATCGCATCCGCAGTGCTCGCGGGTTTCAACGTCGCAGCAGAGCGGAAGGCCGTCGACCTCTTCGCGTCCGAGGTGGTAGAGACTTGCTAGGCGCTCGAGCTCTCCGCGGGAGGCGTGAGGCCGCGTGCGCGCGATCCAGTCGAAGCGCTCCCGCATCCCCTTGTCCGAGAGCGAGAGGAATCCTCCGCAGAAAACGTTGGATCGGGCGGTTGCCGCGCAGGCGCATTCATCTTCGACGCACAGCTTGATCAACGCGTCGCGCAGCACCGCGATGGCTTCGGGACGGGAGAGATGCTCGGGCTCGGTCGATTCGCGCTTTCCTTTCCTGTCCATGATTACACCCCCTCAGCCCGCCGAACGGCTTTCGGCGACGTCCTCGGAGTGCGCATGGCCCTGCGCCATCACGAAGGCCGCGGCGATGAGAAGCAGGACGATCACGAGCCCCCAGAAATCCGCGGCCGGCGTCGCCGTCCAGATCAGGAAGATCGCGAAGTAGACAGCCAGCACGCTGACGTCCACGAGGTCGCGGACCTTGCCATGGACCGCGGCGCGGAGAAACAGCAGCGCCAGCACGCCGAACGCGAAGGGAATCCATCGAGGCTCCGGTCCGTGCTCGCCTCCGAGCGGAGGCACGTGCGTCGGGATCAGGAGGAGCGCGCCCGCGAACAGCAAGATGCGCTCGCCCAGGCCGAGCGGCCGCTCCAGAAAACGCTGGCTCCGTTCGATGATCGCTCTCATGAGAACCTCCTCGTCACTCCACGTTCTCGATCGGGGGCAGACCCGAAGCGGCCGCGCGGCGGACCGCGTCGGCGGGGTAGCGATAATGCCCGCCGGGCGTACGCACCATGGGGACGAGTCCGGTGCGCGCCCAGCGGGTGACCGTGGACAGGGAGACGCCGAAGAGCCGGGCGACGTCGCCGCGCGACAGGTACTCCGTCACGAGCGAAGGGGGCGAGACGCGGCGCAGCTGCGGGAGGGTGCTCATCGTTTCTTTCGTCTCCATGACGCGATGATCCCCGGCAGGCGCAAACCGCGCCTGATGCAAACGAATCAAATGAGCGATTTGCTTCCGGAGGGGGCGGGGGCGGGCCTAGTAGGCCACGCGGCGCGACGGCGGCTGGACGGGCTCCCGCTCCACCCGGACGCGCGTGTCGAGGACTCGGACTCCGCGGTCAAGGACCTTGACGGGGTTCAAGTCCATCTCGCGGACCTCCGGACAGGCCTCGACGAGCGCCGAGACGCGGAGCAGGAGATCCTTCAGCGCGGCCTCGTCCTTGGGGGCGGCGCCCCGGTAGCCGCGTAGGAGGGCGGTGCCGCGAACCTCGTCGAGCATCGCCGCGGCGTCGGCGTCGGTCAGCGGTTGCAGCCGAAACGCCACGTCGGAAAGGAGCTCGACCAGGGTCCCGCCGCTCCCGTACAGGATCACGGGACCGAACGTGGGATCCCGAGTGACGCCGGCGATCACCTCGACGCCGCCCGCGACCATCGCCTGTACGAGGAACTCCGTGAGGTCGGCGCCCAGGCGTTGCTTCAGATCGCGGCACGCGCCGGCAACCGCAGCTTCGTCGTCGAGACCGAGCCGGACCCCGCCGACTTCGGTCTTGTGGAGGATCGACGGTCCTACCGCCTTGACAGCGACCGGAAAACCGAGGGCGAGCGCGGCTTCCAACGCCTCATCCTCGGTTCGCGCCAGGCGCATTGGAGCCACCGGAATGCCGAAGGCGCTCAGCAGGCGCTCGACCTCGACGGGCGAGAGCCAGCCCCCGCCGCGAGCGAGCGCGGAATCGACGACGGCGCGCGCCCGATCCGCCTCGAGACCCTGCAGGATCGGAACCTCTCCGGGTGGACGGCGCCGCCACTCGCCGTACTCGGCGGCCCGCGCGAGCGCGATGGCCGCGGACTCCGGAAAGGGATAGCAGGGGATCGGTGAGAGCACCGGCGGCGCGCCACGGGCGCTCATGAAGGTCGCGAGCACGGGCTTGCGGGCTCCCTCTGCGCCGTCGACGATCGCCGCCGCGACACTCTCAGCATTGGCCGCGATCGGTGGGATGAAGATGACGAGCAGGCTGTCGAGGCCCTCGTCGGCGAGCAGGATCCTCTCGGCGCGGCGATAGTCTTCGGGTCCCGCCGCCGCGAGCATGTCGATGGGATTCGCGACGCTGGCGGCCGCCGGAAGAAATGCCCGGAGCTCCGCCGCCGACTTCGCCGTGAGCGGCGGCAGCACCAGGCCGCGCGCCTCGCAGGCGTCGGCGGCCAGGATCCCGGGACCTCCGGCGTTCGTCAGGATTGCGACGTGGCGTCCGTTCGGGATCGGCTGGTGAGACAGGAGCATCGCGACGTCGAAGAGCTCCTCCAGAGTCGTCGTGCGGATGACGCCGGCCTGCCGGAACAGCGCGTCGACGACCTGGTCGGACTCGGCGAGGGCGCCCGTGTGTGAGGAGGCGGCGCGCGATCCGGCGCCGGAGCGCCCCGACTTGACCGCGACGATGGGCTTGGCGCGCGCGACGCGGCGCGCGATCCGGGAGAACCGGATCGGATTGCCGAAGCTCTCCAGGTACAGGAGGATCACGTCGGTGCGGGGATCCTCGGCCCAGTACTGGATGAGGTCGTTTCCGGATACGTCGGCCTTGTTTCCCACCGAGACGAACGTGGAGATGCCGAGGTTGAGCTTCTCCGCGAAATCGAGCAGCGCCAGCCCCAGCGCGCCGCTTTGCGAGGAGAGCGCCACGCGCCCCTCCGGCGGATAGACCGGAGCGAACGTGGCGTCGAGGCGGATCCGCGGGTCGGTGTTGATGAGGCCCATGCAGTTGGGGCCGACGAGGCGGATGCCGGCGGCTCGGACCTTCTCGATCAGCGCCGCCTCGAGGCGGCGGCCTTCCTCTCCGATCTCGGAGAAGCCGGCGGTGATCACGACGATACCGGAGACGCCTTTCTCGACTGCATCGTTCACGGCCGACGCGACTTTCTCGGCGGGGATCGCGATCACGACGAGGTCCACGGGTCCGGGCACCTCGGTCAGTCGCGGATAGCACGGGAGGCCCAGGATCTCCGCGTGCTCGGGATTGATCGGGACGACGGCGCCGCGGAAACCGGAATGCAGGTTGTGAAGGATCTCGCCTCCGATCTTGCCGCGGGTCGGACTCGCTCCGACGACCGCCACGACGGAGGGCTCGAACAGCCGTCGCATCGAGGCGTGGGCCGCCTTTCCCGACCGCTCCGCGGCTCGCTCCTCGTGGACGCGCGTCGGAGCGATGTCGATGACCACTTTTTCCACGGATCCCTCGAATCGCCGCTCCTGGATCGGAAAGCCGCAGTTGCGGAACACGTCGAGCATGCGGTGATTGTCGGACAGGACGTCGGCCTCGAACGTTCCGATGCCGTGCTCGCGCGCGATCTCGGCCAGCCGCTCCAACAGACGCGTCCCGACGCCCTGTCCCTGCAGCGCGTCTTCGACGGCGAAGGCCGCTTCCGCCCGCTCCGGATGCCGCGGCAGGCGGAAGTAGTGGGCGATCGCCACGATGCGCCCGCCCGCGTCGCCAACCAGTGCGAACTCGTTCGCATAGTCGACGCGGCAGAAACGCTCGGCGGTGATGGCGTCGACGTGGCGCATCGAGAAGAACCGGAAGTAGAGACTGTCGGGAGAGAGGCGCCCGTAGAAGTCCGTCAGGGCCCGCGCGTCGTCGGGCTGCACGGGCCGAAGAGTCAGAGTCGATCCCGATCGAAGGACGACGTCGCTCTGCTCGTGAGAGGGATACGAAAGGCCCGTCATCGCAACTCCGAAAGTGACGGCATCACGGCGGCGGCTCTTTGATTCAAACGCATCATACGGCGCGTTTCCGGGAGACCTAGAGTGCCCTCGAGGAGGCAACGATGCGAAATCGATTGATACCGCGGACCGAGTGGTTCCGGTTCTTCACGGACTTCTCCCGCCGCCATCACGGCGAAGCCGCGACGGTGCGAGTGCTCGATCCCCGCATCGGCTCCCAGGTCGAAGCCCGCGAGCTGCCGCTGGAGGGACTCGAGACGGTGGCCGACGGATTCGGTCCCATCGCGATCTTCCTGGGATCAGCCCCTCCGCGCGCCAACATCGAGCACATGATCCAGGAGCCCAGGCAGGTCTGGCTGGAGCGCTCGGACGGGGGAGTCGAGGAGGTCCTCGACATCGAGTCCGTCGACGGAACGAAGACGCTGATTCAGCTGACCGCGGCTGCGGAGGCGCGCTCGTGCTCGGTGCCGCGATGAAAATCCTGGCGGCCACCGACGGCTCGCGCGCCGGCAACGCCGCGGTGCGCTTCGCGTCGAACCTGCTCGGCCGGGCGCGGAAGGGGGAGCTCGTGGTGCTCACGGTCGAGCCGGAGCCCACACCCTCCGCCACGAGCCCGGACGGCTCCGAGGCTCTCCAGAAGGCGGTTGCGCGGACGCTCCGGGGCCATGGGGCGTCGGCCCGGTTCGTGGTCGCCCGCGCCCGCCATGCCGACGAAGTGCCGGAAGTCATCTCGCGTCAGGCGGATCGGCTTCGCGCCGACTTGATCGTCGTGGGCAGCGAGGGCCGGGAGTCCCTGGCCGAGTGGGTTGTGGGCGGCACGGCGCTGCGGTTGATCTACGTTGCCCGCAGGCCGGTCACGGTCGTGCGGGCTCCCCGGAAACGGGCGGCGCGGGGGTGCTAGGCTTTTCTTCGAGCCGGAAATGTCAACCTCGCCCGAAGCGCTGGACCGGATCGCCCGCAGCGGAGAAGCGGTCTTCGCGATCGACTCCTCGGACCGGATCATCCTCTGGAACAAGAAGTGTGAGGAGATGCTCGGGCGTCCGGCCCGCGCGGTCCTCGGCAAACGCTGCTACGACGTCATCGCGGGGCGCGACGAGAACGGCAACATCTACTGCTATCGCAATTGTCCAGTGGCTCACCAGGCGCGGGACTTGCCGAACGACCCCGTGCATCGCTTCCAGCTCTCGATGGAGACCGGGTCGGGCGCGCGCAGGGACGTCGAGGTGTCTCTCTTCGCCATCCCCTCCTACCATCCGGCGCTCTCGACCGTCGTCCACGTTTTGCGTGACGGAAAGCGGAAGGTGACGGCGCTGGAGCGCGATCTCGCGAAAGAGGACGACGGTCGCGAGCCGCTCTGGCCGATCGCCACGAAGTCGGGTCAGCCGATCGACCTGACGGCCCGGGAAAAGGAGATCCTCCGCTGCCTCGCCGAGGGTCTGTCGACGTCCGCCATCGGGAAGAAGCTCTTCATCTCTCCGGTGACGGTGCGCAACCACGTGCAGAACATCCTCCACAAGCTCGACGTCCACACCAAGCTCGCCGCGGTC
>JBKOVK010000157.1:0-3654 GCA_046724475.1 Acidobacteriota bacterium
CTGTCTCCCTATGCCTCTCGTTTCTGTTCCTGCTCCTGATCGCGTTCGTCGGCTTCTCGTTGATCTCCGGGGCGCGTCCTGGCTGGGCCGTGGCGCTTCGGCGGAAGGGAACCCTCGGAGACGCATTCCTGCGGGCGGCGATCGCGGCCGCCGGCGCGGCGGGAATCGCGAGGTGGGCCCGCGTGATCTTCTCCCGCGTGCCCTCTCTCTACGACCCGGATCCGTCCCTTCCGAGCAGCCTGGAGAGCAAGTTCCCGTCCATCGACGTTCTGTGGTCGACCGGCCGCGGGCTTTTCTTCGTGGCCGCGATCGCCGCCGTGGCCGCGCTCGCGCTGCGGGGACGGTTCTTTCAGACGACGCTCGGGCGCGTCCTCGGCGCCGCCGCGGTGCTCGTGGCGCTGCTGCCCTCCGGTTTCCACTCCTGGACCGAGTTCGTCACGGACGCGCTCCCGACCGTTCTCGGCGCCGTCTGGCTGGCCGTGGCCGCGGGTCTTCTGCTTCGCGACCATGCCGCGGCCTGGGTCCTCTTCGGCATCTTCTCGCTCGGCCTTCGCGACGCAACGGACCTCGCGGCCCAGCCGGCCGCCGCGGACCGCGCCTCGGGCGGCGTCGCGGTCCTGCTCCTCGCCGGCGCCGCCGTGGCGCTGCTGGCGGGACGACGGGACAGGAGGACCTTTCTTTCTGTTCCGATCGAGGCTCAGTATCCTGTCCCGGCCGATACCCCTCCGCCTCCAACGGCGGGAACCGGTGGGGGCCCTACGACCCCGTCGAGTGATAGCGGCTGACGCCTGAGCTCCACGCGAACAGGGCTATGGCGACCGTGGCCGCGGCCACCAGCGGCACGGCCCAGAACTCTCTCACGAACTCCTCGCGCCTCAGGAACCGCACTGTCGGGTAGAACGACGCGAACGCGAACGGGATGACGAAGGAGAGCGAGAACCGGATCCACGTGTCGTAGATCGTCAGCGGGTAGCGGCCGAACTGCATGAGGTTGAAGATCGGCGGAACGATCCCGATGCGATCCTCGATCCAGAACGACGTCGCCGAAAGACCCACGAAGACCGCCAGGTAGATCACCGCTCCGCACAGCGCCCAGATCGCGAACAGGACGAAGTCCAGAGGCCCCCAGGAGAGCCCGAGCCGATTCGCCGCCCAGATCACCGCGGCGAGGCCGGTCACGGTCTCCTGCAACGATTCCAGGCGAAACGCTTCGAACAGGACCTGGAAGACGGACGAGACCGGACGGACGAGGACGCGGTCGAATCGTCCCTCGATCAGGTATCGATCCGGGAACATGTAGAGGTTCCAGGACAAGACGTTGAAGATACCGAGCGGCACCAGCGAAAACCCGTAGAGGAACACCATTTCCTCGAACTTCCAGCCCTTCACCGCCGGGACTCGCGAGAAGACGATCAACAGGAATCCGAAGGAGGCGAGCGTCCCCAGGAACGACGCGAAGACGCTCGAGAAGAAATCCAGCCGGTATTCGAGGCGCGCCTTGGCGTACTGCGCGAAGTAGAGCCCGAAGAGACGGGCGTGGCGGCTGAGAATGCGTGAGACGCCCATGACTCAGCCGCCCTGGATCGTGATCCGCAGCGACGAGCGCCGCCAGGCCAGGTGCCCGAGCCACAGGAGAGCGACCGTCCAGCCGGCCTGCAAGGCGAGCAGGCGGGCGGCCTCGAGGCCCGTCGCCTTGCCGAGGTACACGAACGACGGCGTGAAGTTGATGTGGGGGAACGGCGACCACAGCAGGATCGTCCGCAGAGGCTCCGGGAAGAGCGTCGTCGGGATGAGCAGCCCCGACAGAAGCTCCAGGACGAGGTACTTCGCGCGAAGGATTCCGAGAATGGACTTCGAGCGGATCGCGATCAGGCCGACGAGAAAGTTCAGCGCCGCGACCAGGAAGAACGACAGGATCGCCGAGAGGAGGAAGAGCGCCCCGGCCGCGAGCGACGCCGGGGGTTTCAACGGAAAGATCAGGCCCAGGACGATGGTGATCGGGATCGTGAAGAGGACCGCGCGAAAAGCCGACTGGCCGGCGGCGTCCGCGACCATCACGAGCTGGAAGTCCACCGGGCGGATCAGGTTCATCGCCAGCCGGCCCTCGGTGACCTGCGTGCCGAGATCTCGGTCGATCTCGTTGAAATAGAACGAGCGGATCGCCCAGCCCACCGCGACGTACGTGACCATGTCCGTGAGCGTCATGCCCGCGACGGTCTGGCCCGTGTTGCGGAAGACCGCGCGCCACAGGAAGTAGTAGACGGCGACGTTGAAGACGTAGGTCAGCACGCCCACGTAGTAGCGGGCGCGGTAGGCCAGCATGTTCATGAAGCCGACGCGGGCGAAGGGCAGCGCCGAGCGCCAGCCGGGCGACGCGGGGACGACGGCACTCACGCGTGCGATCTCTTTGTCATCCCGAGCGCAGAGAGGGATCCCGTCCAAATCGGGCGGTGAGGGCGTTGAGTGACGGGATCCCTCGGGCCGTCGGCCCTCGGGATGACTGGGCCCGCGGGGACGATCGCGGCGCTCACGAGATGCCTTCCTGGTAGATGCGCTTGACGACCTCCTCGATCTCGGGCTCCTCGATCGTCAGGTCCGAAACGTCGAAGCGGTTGACGATCTCTTTGACCGCGGTGGCCGGGGAGGTCTCGCGACGGTCGAGGTCCAGGCGGAACCGGTTCGTCGCGACCTCGCGAATCACGCGGCCATTGAACTGGAGCTCCGACGGGTCCGGCGCGTGCTTGACGTCGAAGACGATCGAGGTCACCGGCAGGATCCGGTCCCGCAGGGCGTTCAGCGCGCCGTCGAAGAGGAGCCGGCCGTGGTCGATGACGATGACGCGCTTGCACAGCGTCTCGATGTCGGCGAGGTCGTGCGTGGTCAGGAGCACGGTCGTGCCGTCGCGGCCATTGATCTCCTGCAGGAACTCGCGGACGTTGGCCTTCGCCACGATGTCGAGCCCGATCGTCGGCTCGTCCAGAAAGAGCAGGGGAGGGCGGTGCAGGAGCGACGCGGCGAGATCGCACCGCATCCGCTCACCCAGCGAGAGCTTGCGCACCGGCTGGTGCAGATACGCGTTCAGGCCCAGGACTTTGTCGAAGAGGGCCATGCGCTCGCGGTACTGCGCGTCGGTCAGGCCGTAGATCTCCTTCAGCAGCCGGAACGATTCGACCACCGCGATGTCCCACCAGAGCTGCGTGCGCTGTCCGAAGACGACGCCGATCGTGGCGACGTAGCGGGTCCGGTCACGATAGGGAACGAAGCCGTTACAGACGATTTCGCCCGAGGTCGGCGTCAGGATGCCGGTCAGCATCTTGATCGTCGTGGACTTGCCGGCGCCATTGGCGCCGATGTAGCCGACCATCTCGCCCGGCGAGATCGAGAACGTCACATCCGAGACCGCCGTCACCGGCGTGGCCGTGCGTTTGACCAGGGATTTCAAGGCTCCGGCCAGTCCCTCCTCGCGGCGGAAGGTCTTGAAAACCTTGGTCAGTCCCGAGACGGAGACGACGGGCTCGATCACCGCGCGAGCTCCAGCGCCCGCGCGTAGATCTCGCGGGAGGAGCGGCCCGCGCGCCGCGCGATCTCGCGCGAGAGGGTCTTCAGGGCCATGCCCGCGGCCAGGGCCTCCCGGATCGACGCGTCCACGTCCAC
>JBKOVK010000303.1:0-19697 GCA_046724475.1 Acidobacteriota bacterium
GAAGAGCAGCGCCTCGACGGGAGTCCGCCAGCGGGGGTGGACGCGCGAGACGCGCTCGATGAAAAGGCCGTCCTTGGCCATCTGGTAATACGCGCGAGGCCCCGCGAGGATCAGGGCGTTCATCGCGCCCAGGATCGAGCACAGGATCGCCGCGGTGAGGAGCTTGCCGCCCCAGGCGCCGGTCATGCGCATCATCGCCACCAGCGCGACCTTGTCGGTCGCGGCGATCTCGGCCGGTGTGAGCACCTTCAGGTATGCGAGGTTGGCAGCGAGGTAGAGCGCGATGACGATCGCGACGCCGAGGATGACAGCGCGGGGGAAGTTCTTCTGCGGCTCGTGGATCTCGCCGGCCGCGAAACTGATGTCGTGCCAGCCTTCGTACGCCCAGAGAACGGCCACGAGGGCCACGCCGATCGCCGCCGCGGGAACGGGACCCGAGGGAAGCGGAGGAGCGGTCGACACCGCGGCCGGACCGGTACCAGGTAGGAGAAAGATCACCGCGACCATCACGACGAGCCCGCCGACCTTCAGGGCCGTCAGCACATTGCCGACGCGCGCGCCGTTCTTCACACCGATGACGTTGATCCAGGTCAGCACCGCGATGGCCGCGATGCTCGCGAGCTTCGAGGTCGCGGGCGTGAGCGGCACGAAGGCGCCCAGGTAGATCGGGAACGCGGCGCCGAGCGTCGCGATCGAGCCCGACGTCGCCACCGTGAAGAGCATCCAGCCGCAGAGAAATCCCCAGAGAGGGCCGAAGCCACGCGTGATGAACGTGTAGATGCCGCCGGCTTCCGGCAGCGCCGCGCCGAGCTCGGCGAGCGACAGAGCTCCCAGCATGGTCAGAACACCGCCGATCACCCAGACCGCCAGCATCCAGCCGCTCGTGTGGACGGCGCGCGCGATCTCGGACGGCACGAGGAAGATGCCGGATCCGATGATCGTGCCGATGACGAGATTGACCGCGTCGAAAAGCGTGAGATCCCGCCGGAGCCCGTGTTCCTGGTCGGCGTGCGTCATTTTTTGCTCCTATCCTATCGTCGGCGCGGCGGATCGTCGCCGCGCTGCAACGGCCAGCCCGGCCAGCGTCGCGACCGCGATTGCGCCGCCTGCAAGGAACCTCGGATCGGAGTACTTGCCGTGCAGCCGGTGACGGCCGGCCGGAACCGCGAGCCCGAGGAAGGCGAGATCCGAAGGGGCGGCGGGAGCCGGGTTTCCGTCGAGCTCGAGCTTCCAGTTGGGGTCGAACGTCACCGCCAGCTGGAGCCAGGCCGGAGCCGCCGTCTCCAGCTCGATCTCGAATTCGTCCGGGGCGAACCAGCGCACCGGCCCGACGGAATGCGGCGCGGGCGAAACGGGCTGCGGTGCGCCGCCTTCCACGGCGGCCACGGTGTCGATCGGGAACTCCGGCGAGAGGAGGCCTCCGAGCACCTGGCCAGGCGCGGGGAACGTGGCGGTTCGGAAGAACAACCGCGCGCCGGCGGAACCGCGAAGGCGATAGAAGCGGCGTCCCAGCCCGCCTTCGGCGAAGGGCTCGAGCTCCGGCCGGGTGGCGGCGGAGGGATCATTCGTGTCGACGACGCGGATGTCGGCCATCCGCAGCAGCGCGACCTTGCGGTCGTCGGAAAACCCGAGACGCTGGAGTGTCTCGGCGAATCCTCGCGCGCGAGCGTCGGAGAACTGGTCGACGTCGGTGTTGCCCGCGTAGGTCAAACCGTAGAGCGTGCCCGTGAAGGGCCGAAACGGATCCACGTCGTTGGTGGCCTCCCGGTCGTAGAAGAACCGTCCGTCTCCGGTTTCGCCGAGCACCGGGGCGACGATGCGGCGTTGATCCCGAAACCACGAGATGGTCGTCGAGGGGACGCTCGCGAAGACGCGCGGGACTCGCTCCAGAACCAGGATCGCGATCAGCGCGGCCGGCAGAGCGTGGGCGAGGCGCGCGTTCCGCGCCAGCGCGAAGGCGGCCAGGAGCAACGCCGCCACCGCCATCGCGATGAAGGCTTCGCGCTCGACCGCGCGACGGACGATCGCCTGTCCTTCGGGCGGAAACGTCGGATCCAGAAGGCCGAGTGCACGCATCGCGCCCAGGACCGCGTCGGGTGCCAGGCGCACCGCCGCGGCCAGCGCGGCCGAGCATCCCAGAGCGGCCCACGCGATCACCCGCGGCCGCGCGACGCTGCCGGGCAGCGCGCGGCGGAGCTCCCCGAGGCCCACGCCAGCGGCTCCCGCCAGAAGGAGCGCCGCTCCGATCTGCCACTTCTCCGGATAGCGGAGGCTCGAGTACGGAGGAAAGTGCAGGAAAAACCGGGAGCCCGGCAGATACGCCCCGAACGAAATCAGGGTGAAGATCCCGAAGCCGAGCGCCAGTCTGCGGCCGAACGGATGCCGCAGAGAAAGGGGCAGCAGAGCCAGGGCGACGAGCCCGACGACGACCGAGAGCACATACGGTGTCGCGCCATCGCTCAGCCCGCGGCCCCAGTAGTCGAGGTCGCCGGTTCCGCCGGGGTCGCCGAGCAGACGGGGCCAGAGGTGTTCGACGAGCCGCGACGGAGAAAACGAGAGAAAACCGGGGGACGTCGAGAGGCGCCAGCCGAGCCCCCGAGGAGTTCGGGGATACAAGCCCGCGGCGGGCAGCAGTTGCGGAGCGGCGACGAGCGCTCCGCAGGCGAGTGCGAGCAGGACGCGACAAGCCCGGGCGAGCCACGGACGCGAAAGCCCGCAAATGACGACGACCAGCGCGCCTTGCGCGGCCAGATCGGGGCTTCCGGAAAAGACCGAAAGGGTGAAGAGAAGCGCCGTGGCGAGGAAGGGCGTGCGCTCGCCGGACTGCATCCGGTAGGCCGCTGCGGCGAGCGGCAGGATGACGACCGCTCCCGCCAGATGCTCGGGAAACGTCGACAGCGTCGTCGCGACCGGGCCCGAGAGGCCCGCCGCGGCGCCCGCCAGGAGCGCCTGGTCGCGAGCGAGACCGACGCTGCGCATCGCGAGATAGGCGCCCAGCGAGATCAGGAAGAGTCTCGCCAGGATGAGCAGCTTGATCCCTCCGAGCCAGCCGCCGAAGAGAGGCACGATCCAGGAGTCGGGAAAGAAAATCGCCGCGTTCGGGTCCGCGCCGAGCGGCACGCCGCAGGCGAGCCGCGGATTCCACGAGGGAAAGTGGCCGGTCCGCCACTGCTGCGCGACCTCGACGAACAGCGGCGCCGTGAAGAACGTGAAGTCCCGGTAGTAGAAGATGCGATCGGTGAAGACGAATCGCGCCCACTGAACCAGGAAGAGAAGAACGAGGAGGGCGACGGCGATGCCGTCGCGCCGGCGATCCGTGAGACGTGAGTCGCTGCGACTCGTCAAGCGCGCATGGCCCGCGTCGTTTGTACCACGGACCCGGCGGCGCGCGATCTCCCGAACAAAAAAAGGACCCGGCCTCGCGGTTCGAAGGCTGGGTCCTCGCCTCTCGTTACTTTGGAAGCCGGCTCTCCAGCTCCTGGATTCGCTGCTCGAGCGCGTGGATCCTGTCCTCGAGCGCGCGGCGCCGCTCGAGGTAGGGCGCGGCCGGAGCCTCGGGCGGCTCGGGCGGCTCCGGCGGTGAGATCCAGATGCGCTTTCCACGCTTGCCGATGCCGAGGTCGCCGATTTGCATCTCGCCCTGCGGGCGCTGCGCGACCTTCATCTCCAGGGTTTTCCTGGATCCTCCGCGGAGAATTTCGACCTGGATCGTCTCGCCGTCTTTGCGGTGGCGCACCGCGTGCGCGAGCTGTCGCGGCGACTCGATCGCATTTCCATCCACCGCGGTCACGATGTCGCCGACGGCCAGCCCGGCTTTCTCGGCGGGGCCGTCTTTGTCGATGCTTCCCACGAAGACGCCCGCGTCCTCGGGCGCGCCGAAGTGCTTGCGCAGCTCCGGGGTCATGGGGATCGGGCGTACCCCGATGTAGCCTCTGCCGGACATCCACTCGACCTTGCCCGGCCATTCGAAGTCCTGGAAATCGTTCAGGTCGGCGAAGAGCTCGGGATCGAAGTCCCAGTCCCCGTCGACGAACACGCCATCATCGTCGCCGTTCACCACGATTTCCTGCTCGGGCGTCTTCACGACGACTTTCTTCTTCTCCTTGTGCGCCTTGGGTGGAGGCGTCGGATCGTCGCCGGCGGAAACGCGCGATGCGGTCGGAACGACCAGAAGAAGGGCGAGGAGCGCGATCTGGAGACGGGACTTCGTCATGGGCCCTCCCTGTCGAAGAGAGGAGACGCCGGCCGGCCGGGAAGGTTACGGCTTCTTGCGGGCGGGGCGGGGCGTGGCTTCCGGGGCCGGTTTCTCGGGTTTCTCGAGCGCGGCCGTGTCGAGCCTCCAGACGCTGCCGCCGCCCGTCGCGACGAGGAGCCGTCCGGGAGCGGACGGGTCCGAGGTCAGAGAGAGAACGTCAGGATGCGGCGGCTCTCCGCCGATCCGCGCCCACGTGGCGCCGCCATCGGTCGATCGAAAGACGCCCTTCTTCCAGACGGCCGCGTCGATCGCGCTTCCGTCGGGGTCGATTCGAAGGAACTGCACGCTGACCCGTCCGAGCTTCCCGGCCGGCGCCCAGGTCGCGCCACCATCCCGGCTCTTGAAAACGCCTTCGCCCTCGGTGCCGGCGTAGATTGCCTTCGACGCCGGGTCCACGGCGATGCACTGGACGCGGGTGTCCAGGAGTCCCACGCTTCCGGCTCCCGACTTCGACCAGGTCTTCGCGCCGTCGGTCGTCTTGAAGAGTCCGGCGTACGTGCTCGCGAAGAGGGTACCGGCCGAGCCGGGAACTGAGGCGAAACCGAAGAGACCGTTGAGGGTGCCTCCTCGCTCGAGCTCGGTGGGCATCTCGGTCCAGGACTTGCCGCCGTCGGTGGACTTGTAGATCGAGTCGGCGTCGCGGCCGTAGATGACGGCGGAGTCGGCCCCGTCGAACACGATCGCCTGCACGCCACCCGAGGCGACGATGCCCTTGTGGGCGAGAGTCCAGTTCTCGCCGCCGTCTTCGCTCCGGTAGATCCCCTCGTCGGTGCCCGCGAGCAGGATCTTCGGTGCGCCGGGAGTGATCGCGATCGATCGCACGTCTGTCGTCTCCATGCCTTCGCCCTTGCGGGTCCAGGTCTTACCGCCGTCGGTCGTCTTCGTCACGTTTCCCTGCACGGAGCCGAGATAGATCGTTCCGGGAGCGGACGCGTCCACGGTCAGCGCGTTGACGCCGACCGCGCGGAGTCCGCCCGAAGCCGGCAGCCAGTTCCGCCCTCCGTCGGTGGTCTTCAGAACGCCGTCGCGGTTGGTACCAGCGTACATCGTCGCCGGCGCTTCGAGCGCGAGCGCGCTGAAGTTGATCCAGTTGAATCCCTTCGCCACGTCGGTCCATTTGCGGCCGCCGTCCTCGGTCTTGATGACGCGGTTGGGAATGGCGACCCAGAACGTGAACGGGTCCTTGGCGTCGAACGCAAACGCCGAGGCTCCCTCGTGTGTCCAGCTTCCGGGCTGCGCCTCCGACCACTTTTCTCCGGAATCGTCACTCTGGAAGAACTCGGAGCTCGTGCCGGCGAAGATCGTCGAGGGACGCGACGGCTGGATGGCCAGCACCCGGACGTGCTCGCGCTCGATGCCCGTGTTCGACGGACCCCAATTCAAGCCCCCGTCGGTCGACTTGAAGACGCCGTCGCCGCCGAGGCCGGCGTAGAGCGTCGTCGGCGTCTTCGGGTCGAGGGCGAGGGCGAAGATGCGGTGATTGTGGGGGAAGCCCGCGGTCGAGCGCTTCCAGGTCGCGCCGCCGTCCGTGGTTCGATGGACGCCGTCGAGCGGCCCCGTGTCTCCGGCGACGAAGACGGTGCCCTTCGGGTCGATCGCGATCGCCGTCCACGACTGGCGGTCGGCGTCGAGCACGCGCTTGAAGGTCGCGCCCGAGTCGGCGCTTCGGAAGACGCCGTGGGAATCGGTGGCCGCCCAGACCGTCGACGGCCGCGACGGATCGAGGGCCACGGCGGTGACGACCGCGTCGCGCGGAACGCCGGACAGCGGCTTCCAGTTGGCCGCGCCGTCGGTCGTCTTGAACAGACCGCCTCCCGAGGTTCCCGCGTAGAGCGTGCCGGGCGCCGAAGGATCCCGCACGATCACGTCGACCTGTCCGGCCTCCGGACCGATCGGGCTCCATGCGTCGGCGCCGCGCACCGGCGGCGCGGACGGCGCGAGAGCGAGCGCCAGCCAGAGCGCGGCGTGCGCGAATGAGCGTCGCGTCATCGTGTCCTCCTCGGAACCGGTGCGCGCAGTGTAACCGACTCGACCGCCTGATAGCCTCTGCGCGGAATGCGCCGCGGCCGGCTCGTCGCGCTCCTCGCCTTCGCTCTGACCTCTCCCGCTTTGGCGCAGGGGCCTGCCGCCGACTGGCGCACGCTCTCGACGGCGCACTTCCGGGTCGCGTTCCCGGGCGAGTTCGAGGCGTTCGCGAGGCACGCCGCCGAGTCGCTGGAAGCCGCGTATCCACGGGTGGTGGCGCTCGTCGGCGGATCGCCGCCGCTTCCCGTCGACGTCGTCGTGCGAGATCCCCGTGGCGCCGCGAACGGCGCGGCGATCCCGTGGCTCGATCGGCCCCAGATCGTCCTCTGGGCGTATCCACCGGACGCGGATTCCGACACCGCGCGCTTCTCGGACTGGATCGACCTTCTCTCGGTGCACGAGCTCGCGCACGTCGTCCACCTCGCCCGGCCGGGCGAGGGCCCGCTCTCATTCCTCGCGCGCGCATCGCCGGCGCCGCTCGGGCCGCTCGCGTTCGGCTGTCCGCGCTGGGTCTACGAGGGGTACGCGACGCTCATCGAAGGTGAGTTGACGGGATCGGGCCGACCGGGGTCGGTGTATCAGGAGATGGTCCTGCGGCGGCTCGCAATCGAGGACAAGCTCCCCGCGTACGGAAAGCTCTCCTCGACGCGTGGCTGGCTTTCCGGATCTTTCGCGTATCTGGTCGGCTCGGCGTACATCGAGTGGCTGGGTGCGCGCGGGGGAGCCGGCCGCCTTCGCGGGCTCTGGCACGCGCTCGAGGGCTGGCGAAGCTTCGACAGCGCGTTTCGCTCGGTCTGGGAAGAATCGCCGCAGGAGCTGTACGAGTCGTTCCGTCAGGACGTGAAGGCGCGCTCCCTCGAGCAGGCGGAACGACTCGAAAAAGAAGGGCTCGTCGAAGGCGAGCTATGGCGTCGTCTCGAGGGCGGGACGGCGTCGCCGTCGGTGAGTCCGGACGGCACCCGGCTTCTCGCGCGTCGCGACTCGAGTCCGCGGTCGAGCTTCATCGCCGTCTGGGAACTCGCCGAGGGTTCAGTCGAGGCGCCTCCACGCTGGACGCTGCGTCGCGCGAACGGCTACTCGGCGTCCGACCCGAGGTGGATGCCGGACGGAAGAGAGGTGCTCTTCGCACGGAGGGCGCCCGATGCCGAAGGAGTCCTGATCTGGGACCTGTACTTGTGGAACCCGAGCGCCGGAGCGGTGCGGCGAGTCACGAGCGGCGCGGACGTCGCCGACGCGGACCCTTCTCCCGACGGACGGAGCGCCGTCGCCGTGCGGAACCGGTTCGGTATCTCTTCGCTCGTCCGCGTCGATTTCGCGACGGGAGCCGTTACGCCGCTCCCCGCGTCGGCGGGCTCGGCAGAGGAGTGGCTGGTCTGGAGTCACCCGCGCTTTTCGCCGGACGGCCGGGAGATCGCGGTGCTCGTGCACCGGGGGAGCGGCTGGCGCCTGGCGCGGCTGTCGGCCGAGGGCGGTGCGGCGGCCGAGCTGCCGCTTCCCGGCGAAGCGGTCGCGGAGCCGGCATGGAGCCCGGACGGATCGCGAATCTGGATTGCAGCCGACGGATCCGGGATCTGGAACCTGTACGGAGTCTCGGTTGCCGGTGGGGAAACGCAGGCGCGGACGCGCGTCACCGGCGGAGCGTTCTCACCGGCGCCTGCGCCGGACGGCCGCTCGCTGTACTTCCTCGACTTCACGGCGAAGGGAATCGACGTCCGACGGCTGGGTCTGGAGACGACGGCCCCCCTCATCCTGCCCTTCTCCCCTGAGAAATCCCCTCTTCCCGCACCGGGGCGAGAGGGCAAGGGAGAGGCGCGCCCCTACTCTCCCTGGCGCACGATGACCTTCCGCCCGCTCATCGGCTTCTCCGTGAGCCCCTCGGGCAACTCGGCGCAGCTCGGAGTGGAAGGCGCCGACGTCGTCGGACGACTGCATTGGCTTGCCGCAGGCTCGGTCGGCGACGCCGCCGGCCCGCGCGGCGGCGCTCTCGCCGCTGCGTGGCGTGGTTCGCTCCTCGAAGTCGCCGCCTATCTCTTCTCGGCGATCGAGAAGCCCGGCCGCCAGAGCCTCGTCGCCCGACCTCAGCTCGACGAGGAACGCGCCGGCGGCTATCTCGGTTTCTCCTGGGGACGTCCGTTCACGTGGGGCGCCGTGCGCGCCGAGCTGGGGGGCGGCGGAACACGCGTCGATGCGTTCGCCCCGGCCGACCGGTTCTGGCGTTCGCTCACATCGACGGCCGGGCGTGTCGCGTTTCGCCGGACGCGCGACGGCTGGGGTTTCGGCGCCGACGCCGAGACGCAGGGCTCTGCCGGAACGACCGACGAGCATTTCTGGAGTCAGGGTTTCGTTGGCGCCCGCGTGTCCGGATTGACTCCCTTCGCGAGCCTCTCGGCAGGAGCGCGAACCGGAGGAACCACGGGCGAGCCGACCATCTTCGATCTCTTCTCGATCGGGGGAGTCCCTTCGACGATCCTTCCGCCCGGCCTCGACCGCAATCGCATCGCGAGCCCCGCGCTCCCGGCGGCGGTCCAGCTCGGCGAGAGATTCGAATCTTTTCGCGCGGAGCTGGAAGGAGAGGAGGTGCCCGTCGCCGTCTACGGCGAGTGGCTCCGCGCGTGGAGCGGCCCCGTGCGTCCTCCTGCGATTCGCATCGCGGGGGCCGAAGCGCGCCTCGAGCGTCTGATCCCGTCCGAGGCGGATCGCCGCGTCACCTTTCGCGCCGGTGTGGCCTACGTCTCGAGCGATGCGCCGCGCATTCGGTCGACCCGCGGCTACGCGTTCCTGATCTATCGCCCGTAACCCGCGCCGGTTCTAGTCCTGGTAGTACTGCCGGCCGTACACGTAGCCCTTGCGGCCGACGAGCTCGATGTCGATCGTGTGGTCGCCCCGCGTGCCGCGAGGCTTGACGATCACCAGGATGTAACGGCCCGAGATCGTCCGCCGGACGAGCTCCATGGCGAGAGACGGGAAGACGTTCGTCTTCTCGTAGCGGCCTCCGGTCAGCTGCGAGACTTGCTTCAGAGCGTCCTCGAGCGTGTGGTAATCCGCGTCGGCGACGTCCAGGGTGAAGAGGTTGATCCGCGCGCGCGCGAGCGCGTAGATCATGTCGTTGTACGCCTGGCTCTCCGAGGCCACTGGGCCCGTCACGCCGCCGACGGTCGAGCCGAGCCCCCAGCCGAAGAACACCATCGACTTGCCCCCCGGGATCGGCTCGAGAGATCGCGCGAGGACCTCGATCGCGCGATCTGGAACCGCGGCCTTTTTCGCGGCGGCGCGGTCGAGATAGCGCGCGATCGACGGACGGCCGGACATGTCCGGCTCGGGCGGGGCGGACGTGCGGATCGAGGACTCGATGGCCCTCGCGATCTTTTCGCGGTCGTCGGTGAAGTCCTGGCGCAGCTTCAGCTGCGAGTCGAAGGACGCGACCGCGACGCGGTCCGTCGGCAGGAGCGTGTCGAGGAAGCGTTTCGCCTGCTGTGCCATGCGCAGTAGTCCGTGGAGGCGCGTGGTCTGACTGCCGTCGTGCTGGAAGAACATCACGATGAGGCGGCCGGGCGGCGTGTCCTGTCGGAAGCGCTCGGCTTCTTCCGTCTCAATCCCCACCAGTGCGGAGGCGTCGTTCTCGGGCTTGTCGGCGGGAAGCCATTCGACGTCCTCGAGGATCACGGATCTTCCGTCGATCTTGACGCGGAAGTCCTGCGGAGTCAGTCCCGGGATCGGATTGCCGTCGGGCCCGATGACGTGCGCGTCGATGACGACGCGCTCGACGACGACCTCTTCCTGTACAGCGCCCTGGCGATCCGCGGGCTTCTCCTGTCCCGCCGCCGCGCCGGCCACGCCGGCGACGACCAGAGCAGCCGCCGAGACTCTCACGCGCCTAGGCTAGCGCAGGACGGGCTCGTCCCGGTTCTTGACGCTTTCGTCCCGGCGTCTCGCTTCGACTCGGTAGTATCGTTCCTGCGCAACCATGCCCCTGTCGGCCGGCACGCGTCTGGGCCCCTACGAGATCCTGGCGAGCCTCGGGGCCGGCGGGATGGGCGAGGTCTATCGGGCTCGCGACTCGCGGCTCGGGCGCGACGTCGCGATCAAGGTTCTACCCGCGGACGTCGCCTCACACCCCGAACGGGTCAAGCGATTCGAGAAAGAGGCGCGCGCCGCGTCGGCCTTGAATCATCCAAACCTCGTCACCGTCCACGACATAGGCAATTCCGACGGCGTTGAGTACATCGCCATGGAGCTCGTCGAGGGTCGGACGCTACGGGAGATGCTGGCCGACGGGCCGCTCGCGCCGCGGACATTCCTCTCCGTCGGCGCACAAGTCGCCGACGGGCTCGCGCGCGCTCACGCCGCCGGGATCGTGCACCGCGATCTGAAGCCCGAGAACGTCATGGTCACGCGCGACGGCTTCGCCAAGATCCTCGATTTCGGGCTCGCGAAGCTGGTTGAGGTGGAGGGGCCCGGCCATACGACGAAAGCGCCGACCGTTTCCGGAGCGACCGAGCCCGGCGTCGTCATGGGAACGATCGCATACATGTCCCCGGAGCAGGCGCTGGCGAGGCCGGTCGATTTTCGATCCGACCAGTTCTCGCTGGGCTCGATTCTTTACGAGATGGCGGCCGGGCGGCGCGCCTTCTCGCGCGACAGCGCGCCGGAGACGATGACCGCGATCATCCGGACCGAGCCCGAGCCCCTCGCGAGCCTCGCGCCGCTCACGCCGGCGCCGCTGCGCTGGATCGTCGAACGTTGCCTCGCGAAGAGCCCCGAGGACCGTTACGCCTCGACGCGGGACCTCGCCCGCGATCTCGCGACTCTCCGCGACCGCCTCTCCGAGACGAGCTCCGGTACGTCGGCCGCGGGAGTCGCGGCTCCCGCGCCGACCCCGATACATCGGCCGATGCGCGCGATTCCCTGGGCCCTCGCGGGCCTGCTCGCCGCAGGGCTCGCATGGTTGCTTCTTGCGGGCTCACGGTCGAAGGCGGCCGCGCCCGCGCCGATGCGCTTGTCGGTGACGCTGCCGCCCGGTGTGGTGTTGAGTCAGAGCGATATCGAGTCCCACTCTTCGATCTCGCCCGACGGACGCTGGCTGGTGTTCGTCGGGTCCTCCGGCGAGAAAGAGCAGCTCTACTTACGCGCCATCGATTCGATGGTGTCGCACCCGCTTGCCGGAACAGAGGGAGCCATTTCGCCCTTCTGGTCGCCGGACAGCCGCAACATCGGTTTCTTCGCGGACGGCAAGATCCAGAGGATTCCCGTGGCCGGCGGACCTCCGCAGCTCATCTGCGATGGGGGCATCGAAGCCTTGCCGAACTGGGGGCCTTCCGGCCAGATTCTGTTTATTCAGCTGGGGCCGAGTGCGGGTCTCTGGGCCGTCGACGCCGCCGGCGGCGAGCCGCGGCGGATTCGGGGGCTCGACGCGCGGAACGAGAGTGCGCTGCTCTGGCCGCGCTTTCTGGCCGACGGAAGGCACTTCCTGTTCATGAGCATCGACCCGTCGGGGGAGCGCGGAGGGTTTCCGCTGCTGCTGGAATCGCTCGACGAGAAGGAGGCGACCACCGTCGGTCGAGTTTCGTCGCGGTTTGAGATCGCCTCCGGCCACCTGCTCGTCGTTCGCGAGGGAGTGCTCCTGGCACAACCGTTCGACGGGCAGCGACTGACGGGCGAGCCGACGGCGCTGGCCGAGCACGTCTACCAGTTCAACGGGCCGCTGATGGCCGGTTTCTCGGCGTCGCAGACGGGCACCATCGCCTACGAGCTCGCCACGCGGCCGAGCCGCGTTTCGTGGCTCGATCGTCACGGCGCGGTGCTCGAGACTCTGCCGGTGACCGGCGCGGTCCTGTCCCTGAGGCTCTCGCCGGATGGCCGGCGCGTGGCGATGGCGATCGACGACGAGAAGAAAGGCTCGTCCGACATCTGGAGCTACGACTTCGAGCGGCACCTCCCGGCTCGCGTCACCTTGGATCCCCGCGACGAGAAGAACCCGGTCTGGTCGGTCGATGGCCGGACGATCTACTTCCGCTGCGACTGGCGCGGCCCACCCGACGTCTATCGCGTCACCGTGGGCGCGCCGGAAACCGCGGCCCCGGTTGTCGTACGCCCCGGGGTCCAGCTTCCGGAAGACGTTTCACCGGACGGCCGGTCTCTCATCTTCACCGAGTTTGTCCGCCGTACCAACGGCGACCTGTGGCTGTTTCCTCTGGCGGGGGGAGGAGAGGCCGTGGCGCTGACCCAGACGCCTTTCGATGAGAAGGGCGCGCGCTTCTCGCCCGACGGGCGCTGGCTGGCGTACTACTCCAACGAGTCCGGGAACCGCGAGGTCTACCTGCGTCCCGTGGCCGAGACGGGCGAGAGGGTCCGCGTCTCATCGGGCGGTGGCACGATGCCGCGCTGGCGCCATGACGGCAAGGAGCTCTTTTATCTCGCCCCGGACAAGGCGGTGATGTCGGTCCCGCTCGGCTCCGGCGGCCGTCCGCAGCCCGGCGTGGCGACAGCTCTCTTCCGGGTCGACGGCATCGTGCGCGACTTCGACACAGCGGCCGACGGCCAGCGCTTTCTGCTGGACATCGCCGAACCCGATCCGGCGCCCATTCTGGTCCTCGCGAACTGGCCCTCGCTGCTCGCCAGGTAGATCGGCTACCGCGCGTCCTTGTAGACCTTCCCGTCCTTCATCACGAACGAGACATTTTCGAGGACGCGGACGTCGGAGAGCGGGTCTCCCTTGACGGCGATCAAGTCCGCGCGCTTGCCGGGCTCGAGCGAGCCCGCGTCGTTTCCGCGGCCGATCAGCTCGGATGCCGAGACCGTCGCGGAACGGATGGCTTCCATCGGCGTCTGGCCGTACTTGACCTGCCACGCGAACTGCCGCGCGTTCAACCCATGCGGAAAGTTGCTGACATCGGTGCCGAACGCGATCTTCACTCCCACCTGTGCGGCCTTCCGGAACGCCTGACGCTGGATCTCGTCGGCTTCGGGCTGCTTCTCGGCGAAGTCGCTCGGGTATCCGGCCTGCGCGCCCTGCCGGATCCACTCGGCGTCGTAGATGTCAGCGACGAGGTAGGTGCCGTGCTCCTTCATCAGGCGAATGCCTTCGTCGTCGAGATACGTGCCGTGCTCGATCGAGGCGACGCCGGCCTTCACCGCGAGCTTGATGCCCTCGGCCGAGTGGGCGTGCGCCGCGACCTTGAGTCCCTTGTGCGTCGCTTCCTCCACGGCAGCCCGGATCTCGTCGTACGTGTACTCGACCGCGTGAGGATTGGAGCCGTGCGTGAGGAATGCTCCCGTCGCGAGGATCTTGATCACGTCGACATCGTGCTCGGCGATCGCGCGAACTCGCTGGCGGACCTGGTCCACGCCGTCCGCGATTCCGAACTTGAGGTCCCATGGCAGCCCGATGTCGGGAGCGAGTCCCGTGGACATCGTTCCGCCGCCTCCGGTGATCGTCAGGTATGCGCCGGCGACGAACATGCGCGGCCCGGGAAAGTCACCGCGGGCGATGGCGTCCCGCATCGCGACGTCGATGAAGGCGCGATACGTGCCGACGTCGCGCACGGTGGTGAAGCCCGCCTCGAGCGTCGCGCGGGCGTTGGGGACGGACTCGAAGGCGCGGTCCGCGGCGGTCTTCTTGACGTCGGACAGCGGATCTTTGTCGTGGACGTAGTCCCCGACGAGGTGTGTGTGGCAGTCCATGAGGCCGGGCAGAACGGTCAGCGCGGAAAGATCGATGACCTGCGCGCCCGCCGGCACGGCGATCGAGGGACCGACCGCCTTGATCCGCCCGTTCTCGATCACGATGACGGTGCCGCTCGAAACCGAGCCCGACTTCGGATCGATGAGGCGACCGGCCTTGACCGCGACGAGCGTCGGCGGCTCGGCGGCGAAGAGCGCGGCCGCGGCGCAGAGCAGCGAGATGGCGAGGAGAGCGGGTTTCATTGCGTCCTTTCGCGAAGAAGAAGCGGCGATTCTACGGCCGCCCGACATGACCGCAGGTCTCCCTGGGGTAGAGTCCCAGCCCGATGGCGCAGGAAGGGCAGCCCTTCTCGACGGCGTACCCGACGCTGGCGTCGCTGAAGGCCCTGGCCGAAATCTGGAACGCGTCGCCCTCGATGAACCACTTCGGCGCGAAGCTCGACTTCGAGCGCGTGGACCGCGTGCGGGCGGTCATCGATCCCGTCCGGGACATTCACCGCGGCGGACTCGGCACGGATGCCGTCAACGGCGTGGTGCTCGCGGGCCTCTTCGACCTCGTTATCGGAACGGTCGGCTGGCTGACGCGTCCCGACACGCGGTCCGCGACCGTGACGCTCGCGATGTCCTTCTTCCGCCCGACGCGCGGCGATCGCGTCGTCGCCGAGGCGCGTCTGGTCCGCGCCGGCATCAACCTCGTCTTCGCGGCGGCGGAGATCTTCGACGGGGATGGGAAAGCCACGGCTCGATGCGAGGGCACCTGCGCGATCGCCCTCGGCAAGTCCGACAGCCAGGAGATCTACGAACGCATGCGCGGCGGGGGAGTGGCCCCTTAGTTTCTAGGGCGCTGGAGGTTCGAGAAGCTTCGCCGCCTCGCGAACCTGCGCCGCCGCCCTGTCGATCGCCGCCGCTGTTTCCGCCGCGGCTGGGTTGACGTCGCTCCAGCGCTTCTGCTCGAGAGCCTCGCGTACGGCCGGGAGCGTCTTGACTCCGTAGCCCGTGTACGCGCCGGGCGCGTAGACGAGGTGCTTGTACCAGGGACGGCCGGGCAAGCCTTTGTCCGATGTCAGGCTACGTTCGAAGTCCCGGAGAACGGCGTTGAGTGCCTTGCGGCGCTCGGGGTCGATCGGCGTCGCGCCGGCGGCGAACGCCGCGTCGAACGCCCGCGAATACACACCCGCCGCCGCCGTCAGCGCGTCGGAGGCATTCTGGAGGGGCGAGAAGTCGAAATGAGGCACCGGAGGCTCGCGCCGGGGCGCCACGAACGGCTTCTTCGGATCCGCGACGGCCCACGGGAGGTTCTCATCGAGCTGGCGGTTGGTCTCCTCGGTCTCGCGGCGCTTCGTGTCGGCGATCTCGCCGACTTCCTTCACGTAGCGCGCGATCGCCTCGGCCGCGGCGGAGAAGTCGAGCGGCAGGATGTCGGCGTTGGCCAGGCGCAGCGTGACCGTGCCCGCGCTCTGCGCCAGGGCGCGCGCGTACGCGAAGTCCGTGTCCGAAAACCGCGTGTACCAGGTGAAATCGTCGTAGATCGAGTGGTAGATGCCGCCGTCGCTCTCTCCGGCGAAGCCGAGGTTCAGCGCCGCCATGCCGATGTGCTGGAGAAACGGCGTGAAGTCGGAGCCCGATCCCAGCGCCTCGATGCGCAGCAGCGCGGCCCGTTCGCGGGCTTTCTGTCGATCCTCCGGCTTTTCGGCATCGGCGATCTGCTTGAGCTTCGCGCGCGAGAAGACACTGATCTTCTTCTCGGGGTCCTCGACTTCCGTAACCGACGCGCTCACCAGCGGTTCCAGCGTGTGCGACCCGCCGGCATTGAAGAAACCGCGGTCGTTGCCGTCGGTGTTGATGTAGGCGACCGCCTTCGCCTTGAGCTCGTCGGCATGCGTCTCGGCCCACTCGGTGGATCCGAGGAGGCCCTGCTCCTCGCCGTCCCAGGCGCAGAGCACGATCGTGCGCTTCGGGCGCCAGCCCTTCTCGAGCAGGACGCCGTAAGCACGCGCCTCCTCGAGCATCGCGACGAGGCCCGAGATCGGATCCTCGGCCCCGTTGACCCATGCGTCGTGGTGGTTTCCGCGGACGATCCACTCGTCCGGCCACAGTGCGCCCGGGATCATGGCGACGACGTCGTTGGCCGGTACGAGCTTCCAGTCGAAGACGAGCTTGACGTGGACCTTCGCGGGACCGGGTCCCACCCGGTATGTGATCGGCAACGCACCGCGCCAGCTCTCCGGAGCGACGGGGCCTTCCAGGGCCGCGAGGAGCGGCTTCGCGTCCCCGTAGGAGATCGGGAGCACCGGGATCTTCGTGATGGTCTTCGCCTCGGAGCGCTCGAGGCGGCGGGCGTCCTTGGTGGCGCCCACTCCGGGAGTCAGCGGATCTCCCGAATACACGGGCATGTCCGCGACGCTTCCGCGCTGCACGCCCTGCTCGGGGCGGAACGGGCCCTTTGGATACGTCTCGCCTTCGAAGTAGCCGTCGTCCTTCGGGTCCGAGTAGATGATGCAGCCGACCGCTCCCTTCTCGGCCGCGACCTTGGGCTTGATCCCCCGCCAACCGCCGCCGTAGCGGGCGATGACGATCTTTCCCTTCACGTCGACGCCGAGCCGCTCCAGCCGCTCGTAGTCGTCGGGCACGCCGTAGTTGACGTAGACGAGCGGGGCGGTGACGTCGCCGTCGATCGAGTACGCGTTGTACGTCGGAAGCTGCAGAGCGGTCTGGCTCGAGGTGGGATCCTCGCGAAGGACCGTCTCGGCGAGCGCCGCCCGAAACTTCACCGGTTCCACGAGCTCGACGACGCGCTCCTTCGGAGTCGGAAACAGCACGTCGAACGTTTCGATGCGCGCGTCCAGGCCGTACTGCTTGAAGCGCGAACGAATCCACTCGGCGTTGTCGCGTCCCTTCGCGGAGCCGAGGTGGTGCGGCGCGGCCGAGAGGACGCGCATGGACTCGCGAGCAACGGTCGGATCCGGAATCGCGCGGAACTCGCGCTCCACTCTCTGCTGCTCGATCGCCGCATCGGGAAAAAACCCGCGCGGAGGCGGCTGAGGCGCGGCAGGCGCGGCCGCGACGAGAGCGAGCGCGGGAACGAGTCTCGCGAGTTTGCGCATTCGGAATTCCTTTCGACGGCGCGCAAGCATAAATCGATTGCCGCGGGGTCGCGCGGCGAGTAGAATGAACGCGTTGAAACCCGGGACGGGGACGTCAATCCCCGCTCCGGACGCTGCGGAGGTCCGATTGGCGCTCGACCTCGCTTCCAACGCAGCTTCGCGGCGGCCGGCTCGGTCCGCCGTGCTTCCCGCTCTGGACCGGTGCGCATGAAGCTCGTCTGGTCGCAACCCACCCGTCAGTCCGACGACCGGCCCCGAAGCCTCCTTCTGATCTCGGTCCTGTGCCTGTTTCTGGGAGGCGTGGTGGTCGGGGCGGGAGGACGGGACCTGGCCGAGGCGCCGCGTCCGGTGCGCGCCGCCTTCGCGAGCCTGCTTTCGACCGGCGCGGTTCTTTTCGTCCTCTCGCTCGCCATGATGGCCGTGCGGCGAAGCCGGAAGCCCGGCCGGGCGCGGCTCAAGATCGCGCCCGCGGACAGCACGCCGGACGGAAACGACACCGAACGGCAGTTCGGACAGGAGGAACGACGGTGAAATACGACAACGTTGTCCCTTTTGACCCCGCGCACCGGGGAAACATGGCGCGCCGCGGCGCGCCGGACAAGAATTCCCGGCGCCCCCCGCAAAACGAAGCGATCGTGATGGACTGCCCGACGTGCGCGTGCGAGCTGCGCCTCGAGGCCGAGTGGCTCGAGGGGCTGACCGAGGTGCTCTGCGGGCGTTGCGAGACCGAAATCGGCTTGGTGCTCTTCCGAAGGCGGGAGGCGAGCTCGTAGAACGAGGGCTGCGTCAGCGGCCCCCAAGCGGCTGGATGTACGTCCAGCGGTTGGGCATGTCGAGGAACGTGTGGAAGCGCTCGATGAGCGCCCAGCCGAGACGGCCGTCGTCGCCCCAATCCGGGAAGATCTCCTCGGCGGAGATTCGGAGCGGCACGGGCGGTAACCGGGCCAGCCCCCACCGCAGTCCGTCCGCCTGATTCGCGCCTTCCAGACCCACGCGCTCCGCGGTTTTCGGCGCCAGCGTCATCGCGGCGGCGGCGCCCGTGTCGCTGCCCTCGAACAGGCGAAGCTCGTGGCTGCCCCGGTACAGGATCGCGACCGGCCGATTGCCGTCGTCGTCGGTCACGATCCGGAAGAATCCCTCGGGAAGGGTCCACTTGGCGGGGTCGTGGATTCCGTACCGTTTCTCCGCCGGGTCGAGCTCGGTCACGGACTCCCGGAAGATGCATCCCCCGGCGACGGCGTCGGCGCCCGCTGCGATGTCCAGCTTCTGTGCGAAGAGGGCGGGCCAGGTCGCGCCGCCGATCGAAAGAGATGCCCCGGCCGCAATTTCGCGGCCGTAGACGTCCCTGGAGAACGAGAGGTTTAGGCGCGTCGCCAGCTCTGGGGATAGGCGCAGCAGACCGTCCGCCGCGGCGTCGATCGCCAGCCGGACCGGCTGTCCGGAGACGCTCGCCGGCACGATCAGCATGCCGCGGAGCCTCTCGTAGGCCACGCGATTGGCAGGCGCGTCGAACCGGGCGCGGCCGCCGCCAATCTCGGGCGCCGGGATCGAGCCGGTGGGCAGCCGCGTCCAGGCGATCTCTCCCCGACAGATCTTCTCGGGGTCCGACACGTCGCGGAATTCCTGCGGCGAGGAGAACTCGAGGTCGAAGCGGGGAGACCGCGCCGCGACCAGGCCGCCGTCGCGCCGGGAAAAGACGAGAAGGAGGGGGTTTCCCCCTTCCGGCAGGAACCGGACGGAGACCGTGGCGTCGTCGGCGGGTCCGGGCCAGATCCGTGCGCCCTCGCGCTCCGAAAAGAGCCACGCCCTCCGCCAGAAGTAGGAGCGCGTCAGGAGCTCCCGGAGAACGGGCTCGGACCCGACGCGGGTGACTCCGTCCTCGTCGGTGAAGTAGGCTTTGCCCGACTCGATCCCTCGAACCGTCGTCATGCCCGCCGACGACACGCTCTCACGATATCGCCGGGTCTCCCAGAGGATCTCGGCGTTTCCGGAGGCGGCGGGCGATCCCGCGACGGAGGCGAGGCGCAGGCGAATCATTCCGCCCGCCGGCAAAGGCTTGGCGCCGGAGACCTTGCGGTAGCGATCGAGGATACGGGCGCAGATGCGCGAGGGCGCATTTTCGCCGCAACCCCCGTGCGCGAAGGCCGCGAGGAGCACAAGGACGAGCGCGCGCCGCCGCGCGGTCCGTCTCGTTGGCGAGTCCATCGAAGCGCCCGATCCTATCTCGAAGAGCTCTCGGCCGCGTTTTCGGGAGGTGAGAATTTCGCGTGCCCGCTTGATTTTTCTTGCTTCTCGGCGCGCGGAGAGGTCTAGAATACGCCCTCAGTTTGATACGCCCGCGAGGGCGATTCCAGAATAGAAAAGGGGTAGTGCATATGGCAAAGGACTCCAAGGCGCTTTCGAAATCCAACATCGCCGATCACCTCTCGAAGTCCACGGGCACCACGAAGAGGGTCGCGACGCAGTTCCTCGACGACCTGACGGCGCTCGCCTACAAGGAGGCGAAGAACAGCTTCACGATCCCGGGCGTGGGCAAGCTCGTTCTGGTGAATCGGAAGGCGCGCATGGGCCGCAATCCCGCGACGGGCGAGGAGATCAAGATTCCCGCAAAGCGCGTGGTGAAGTTCCGCGTT
>JBKOVK010000330.1:0-12946 GCA_046724475.1 Acidobacteriota bacterium
GAAAAGGACCAGAGCCGCCGCCGCGGCGGCGGTCGCCAGGACCGGGCGGTAGAGCGAGGCGGTCCCGACGCCGCAGGCCGACATCGCGGTCAGCTCGGAATCTGCGGCCAGGCGGCCCAGGCCGATGAGGACGCCCAGAAGGAACGCCATCGGCAGCGTCAGGACCACGATCCACGGCAGAGACAGGAGGACCAGCCAGGCGACCTCCTTGGCCGGAGCGCTCCGACGGACGGCGAAGTCGGCCAGCAGCAGGATCGTGCGGATCAGGAGGACGAACGTGTAAGCGGCGAAGCCCAGGAGAAACGGCGGCCAGATCTCGCGAACGACGGAGCGTGAGATGAGCCGCACGGCTCCATGTTACGGGACTGAGCGGGACGGGGGAGCTTGATGAGGCGCGGATGTTCTGTAAAGTCGGCCGGGTTCGCGGCGACTCGTTCCGCCGCCACCCCTCATCGCCGACTTTACATAATATATCTTATCGGACGTTACGGGTTCCAGGCCCTTCGCCTCCGAGAGCCTGGGCGGCGAAGCTCTTCCTTACGCGCTCCGCGAATCCGGGATCTGGCGCGGACAGATCGATCATCGGGTCGGACCCGCCCGACCTACTTGCGCTTGAGAGACAGCTCGCCCGATTCCAGCTGCTTGACGATATGGCGCAGCGCGTCGATCAGCTCCTCGCGGTTGACGCGCGACTTCGCGAATGCGATGTCGAGCTTGAACGGTCCGTCCTTCGGACGATAGACGAAGTGGAACTCCTTCGCCTTTCCCTTTCCGGGAGTGGCGCCCTTCTTCTGGTCGCGGATGTCGTCGCGCGTGGAGCCGGAGCGCACGAGCTCGATCGCCGCTTCCATCTTGCGCCGGTCGCCGAGCTTCGCGATCTCCAGCAGCACCGATCGCGCGTCGATGTCGGCGCGCCGACATTTCTCGCGAAGGTCCTCGGGGATGTCGAGCAGAGACATCGCCTCGGTCACCGACACGCGCGACTTGCCGACGGTCGACGCGATCTTCTGCTGCGTGTACCCGTGCCGCTCGGCGAGCGACGCGTAGCCGGCAGCCTCCTCGAACGGATGGAGGTCGCGACGATGGAGGTTCTCGACCAGCGCGATCTCCATGACCTCGTTGTCCGGGACGTCGAGCTCGATGCAGGGCACCTCGGCGAGGCCAGCCTCCATGGCGGCGCGGAATCGTCTCTCCCCCGCGATGATCCGGAAGCGCCCCGACGGCATCGGCCGGACTAGGATCGGCTCGAGCACGCCCTTGGACTCGATCGACATTCGGAGCTCCTCGAGATCGCCGACGCTCCGGCGCGGCTGGTCGGGATTGGTCTCGATCTCGTCGATCGCGATCTGCCGCCCGAGCGACGGACCGAAACGCTCCGAGAGCGACTCCACGAAGTGGGAGTCGTGGCGCATGTGGGATTCCATCGGCAGGCCTCTGCGCTTAGACACGGGAAAGGACCTCCTCGGAAAGGGAGTAATACTCGGCTGCCCCGCTCGAGCGCGGGGCGAACGTGAAGATCGACTCCTGGTGGGCGGGGCTCTCCTCCAGCCGGACGCTCTTGGAGATCGTGGTCTTGAAGACCTTGGCGCCGAAGACCCCGGCGATCTGGCGGTAGACATCCTTGCCCAGGACCGTGCGCCGGTCGTGGAGGGTGATGACGACCCCGAGGATCCGGAGGTTGGGGTTGGGCCGCGCCTTGATCTTGTCGATCGTCTCCAGCAGGTCATCGGTCCCCTCCAGGGCGAAGTACGAGGACTGGATCGGGATCAGGATGTGGCTCGACGCCACCATGGCGTTGACCGTGATCATTCCCAGGGTCGGCGGCGTGTCAATCAGGACGGCGTCGTAGGAGCGCTGGACGCCGTCGATCTTGTCGCGGAGACGGAAGTGCCCGTCGATCTCTCCGAGGAGCTTCGACTCGATCTTTGCCAGGGAGATCCTCGCCGGGGCGATGTCGAGGTTCGGAACGCCGGAGGGCCGGATGACGTCGGCCAGCATGACCTCGGGGTCCGTCAGCACGTCGAACATGGACTTCTCCACCGATCGGCGGTCCAGATACGACATGGTGCTGTTGGCCTGGGGATCCAGATCGATCAGGAGGGTCTTCATGCCCTTCTGGGCCAGGGCGGCGGCGAGATTGATGGCGGTGGTGGTCTTTCCGACTCCGCCTTTTTGGTTCGTGATGGAGATGATCACCGAATCGCAGTATAGGTCGGAGGAGCGTCGAGAGCGCTCCGCAATTTTCGGAAAGCGTTGAGGGGCTCCTAGACCGGGCGAGACGATGTAGCCGTCATCCCGAGGAGCGAAGCGACGAGGGATCCCGAACTCGATCCGCTCAGACTCAGAGCCTGCCGACTTCGGGATCGATACCGCCGACCTTCGGTCAGCGTTGTCTACTGCTGGGGGTTTTTCCTTCGGTGGTCGGCTCGCGATCGCTCGGGATGCCGGCTCTACATTCTGTATTTCCCGAGCTCGTCGGGGCTCGCCTCTTCGAGCCACTTCTTCAGGCGATCGGGATCCTGCTCGCTGCCCTCGGCGCGCAGGTTCCGGCTTTTCTCCAGCACTTCTTCCTCGACGAAGATCCCGGCCTGCGAGCGCAGAGCCAGCGCGATCGCGTCGCTGGGCCGGCTGTCGACGGACAGCGTCGAGTCTCCGCGCGTCAAGTGGATCCGGGCGAAAAACGTGTTGTCGCGCAGGTCGTTGATGACGATGCGGTCCACGTGGGCGTCGAGCTCGGAGAGAAGGTTCTTCAGGAGGTCGTGGGTCATCGGACGCGGCGTCGAAACCTTCTCCATCTCCAGGGCGATGGCGTTGGCCTCGAAGATCCCGACCCAGATCGGCAGGAAGTGCCCCTTCTCGGTGTCGCGCAGGATCACGACCGGCATGTTGGAGACCGGGTCCATCAGGAGGCCTTTGATTTCCATTCGGACCATGGGTCGCCTCCTTCGCCTATGCGGCGAGCCTCCCGGACAACGAGTTGGGAAGGCCGCGGAGGACCCGCGCGCGGACGTAATCCCCCGCCGCCGGCGTCGCCGCCCCTTCCTCGAAATGGACGATCCGATTGCACGGGGTCCGGCCCGTGGCCTGCCCCTTCTTGTTGGTTCCCTCGATGAGCACTTCGAATTCCCGGCCGACGAGCGACTCGTTGATCGCCCTCTGGACCCCGGTCTGCAGATCCAGCAGGCGGTTCAGCCGCTCCGCCGAAACCGACTCGGGCACGGCGGTCTGACTGCCCCACCGGGCCGCGGCAGTCCCCGGACGGGGCGAGTAACGGAACCCGAAGAGACTGTCGAAACGGACCTCGCGGACCAGATCGAGCGTGGCCTCGAAGTCGGCGTCGGTCTCGCCCGGGAACCCGACGATGAAGTCGGAGGAGATGGCGATTCCCGGGACGCGTTTGCGGATACCGGCCACCAGGTCCCGGTACTCTCCCGAGGTGTAGCGGCGTTTCATCCGGGACAGGATCCGATCCGAGCCCGCCTGGGCCGGCAGATGGAGGTAGGGCGCGACCACCGGGACCTCCGCGATGGCAGCCACCAGGTCCGCATCCACGAAGCGCGGGTGTGACGTCAGGAACCGCAGGCGCCGGAGACCCTCGACCCGGCTAACGCGGCGCAGGAGCTCGCCCAGACCGAAGCCTTCGGCCGAATCCCGGTACGCGTTCACGGTCTGGCCGAGTAGCGTGACCTCCGTGAAGCCGCGGCCCGTCAGGTGCCGGACTTCCTCGACCACTTCGGAGGCGCTCCGGCTCCGCTCCTTTCCCCGCGTGAATGGAACGATGCAGAAGGTGCAGTACTGCTCGCAGCCCTCGATGACCGTGACGTAAGCCTGGAACACCGACTCGCGGGAGATCTGGCGGAACTGGTAGGCGGGATCCTCCTCCGGAAGCTCCAGGGAGAGGGCCTGCCGCCGATCCCTCCGGGCGGCGAAGACGAGGTCGCCGATCGACTCGACCTGGCCGGTGCCGGCCACGAAGTCTACCCACGGTGCGCGCTCCAGGATTTCCTCGCCCGAGACCTGCGCGACGCAGCCCGTCACACCCACGACCAGGTTCGGGTCCTCCTGTTTTCGCCGCGCCAAGACGCCGAGCTCGCTGAAAACCTTGGCCTCGGCCTTCTGGCGGACGGCGCAGGTGTTGAGCAGGACCACGCTCGGCACATCGTCGCCGGCAGAGCGGGAGAGGCCGAGGGCTTCGAGCTGGCCCGCCATGCGCTCGCCGTCGAGAACGTTCATCTGGCAGCCCCAGGTCTGGACGCGGAAGGTCTCGGGGCGGCGGCCGTGGGCCGGCATCGTCGGGAGTGCGGTGTCGCTCATTCGCGGATCCATCCAGGATACGCCCCCGCCTTCCGGGCCTTCTCCGGCAGGTCGGCCAGATCCCTCTCCGCTTCGGAGAGCTCGAGCCGGGCCTGGTCGAGCTCGGCCCGCGTCCGATCCCAGGACGGCTTGATGACCCGGTCCCGATACTGTCCGTCGTCCCAGGCGTAGAAGTCGTTCTCGAGCTTCCTGGCCGCGGCGGTGAGCTCCTCGACGTGGAGCTTGTCGTCCTCGACGCGCTTGCGGGCCCGGCGGGCGGTCTCGCGCCACTCGGCCTCCGTGCCGCCGGTCAGCGAGCCGTCGGCCGCGGGCGCTGGTGTGGGAGCCGCGCCGGCGGCGTGCGCGTGAGGGGTGGGTGCGAGAGCGATGCGGGAAGTCGAGACCCGGCCCTTGTCGGGGTTGGTGACGAGCGAGCGGTTGTCGATCGTCAGCGTGCTCTTCTCGGTCTTCTGGGCGCTCGTGGTCTGCGCGGCGCGCACAGGGTCCGAGATGCTCGCGCCTCCTTCGGGCGTGGGCGCCGGCGTGGCGCGCGGACGCCCGAAGCCGCCGGAGAGCTTGGGCCGGGGCGTGGGCGTCGGAGTCGTGGCCCCGAATGCAATTCCCGCCGCAAGTCCCCAGATTGCGGCGACGTGGGACCTGAGACCTGGAACCTGGGACCGCTTTCTCATGGCGCCGTCGTGCCTTCCCTTCCGTAGAGGTCCTCCAGGCGCACCACGTCGTCGAGCTCGGGCGAGGAGACCTCGACGAGGACGCAGGGGCGGTCGGCCCGCATGCGGTGCTTCACCCGCGGGCGGATCCGGTACGACTCGCCCGGCTGGAGCCGCCGTTCCCGCATCTGCCCGTCTTCCTCCACCAGCAGCACCACCTCTCCTTCGAGAACGTAGAGCGTCTCGTCCTTTCTTTCATGGTACTGCAGCGAGAGACTGTGCCCCGCCGAGAGATGCAGCAGTTTTCCGGCGTAGCGTTCGTTTTCGGCAAAGATCTCTTCGCGTCCCCAGGGCTTCGGCACGACTCTCATTCGGATCCTCCAAACAGACACTCGACTTCCTGGGGATCGGACGCTTCGAGCGCCCGCTCGGCGAGCTCGCGCGCGCGGCCCGCATCGATTCGGGAGAGATGCTCCTTGACTGCGGGGATCGCGACCGGAGTGACGGAAAGGTCGGTGATTCCGAGACCCACGAGCACCGCGGCTCCGATGGGATCTCCGGCCAGCTCTCCGCAGACGGCGACGGGCTTCCCCATCGCGCGTCCCGCGTCCACCACCATCCGCACCATCCGCAGCACCGCGGGATGGAGCGGCCGATACAGCGCGGAGACGTCGGGGTTCGCGCGGTCCACCGCCAGACCATACTGCGCGAGGTCGTTGGTTCCGATCGAGAAGAAATCGGCCTCTTCGGCCAGCCTCTCGGCGAGGAGCGCCGCGGACGGCACCTCGATCATCACACCGAGGGGGGGCATCGCCACGCCGACCTTGGATGCGACGGCGCGGCACGCCGCGCGGGCGGCCTTCAGCTCCGACAGCGAGGTCACCATCGGCAGGAGCACGCGCAGGTCTCCACGGCGCGAAGCCAGGCACAGCGCGGTCAGCTGCTCCTCGAAGAGCTCAGGGTGCGCCAGGCAATAGCGAAGGCCCCGAAGGCCCAGCGCGGGATTCTCGCCGGGGGCCGGACCGATCCCCTTCTCTCCGCCGAGGTCGTACGTCCGGACCACGACCGGATGGGGCGCCGCGGCGGCGAGAAGAGTCTCGTAGGCCTTTCGCTGCTCCTCGACTCCCGGCGAGCGCGGCAGCGCCCGCAGATAGAGGAACTCGGAGCGAAAGAGGCCGACGCCCTCGGCGTGAAAGCGCTCGAGCGCCGGAATCTCCTCCGGCAGCTCCAGGTTCGCTCGCACGGCGATGCGGAGGCCGTCCGCCGTCGTCGCGGCGCGCGCGGTCTTTCCCCGCAGCCGGCGGCTCTTCTCGCGGTCCTCGCGGACGCGCTCGAGGCTCTGGCGCAGGCGCTCCTTGGACGGATTTGCCTCGACCACGCCGCGGTCGCCGTCGACGACGATGGGCCTCTCGGGGGACACCAGGTCGCAGAGGCCCGGGATGCCCACGACCGCCGGCAGGCCGAAGGACCTTGCGATGATCGAGGCGTGCGACGTCGGCCCTCCGCGCTCCAGGGCCAGTCCCAAAACGCGCCGCGGATCCAGCCGCGCCGCAGCCACCGGCGAGAGCTCGTCGGCCACCAGGATCGATCCCCGGGGCAGCTCGACGGCCACGGGTCCCTCCCCGCCCGACAGCTGCGCGGCGATCTCCCGCGCCACGTCGGTCAGGTCGGCCTCGCGCTCGCGCATCGCCGTCGAGTCGGCGGCCGCGAGGCGCTCGCCGAGCTCCCCCGTCACCTCGGCCAGCGCCCATTCGGCGTTGACCCGGTCGCGGTGAATGCGGGCGGCGATCGCCCCGAGATAGGTCTCGTCCTCGGCGATCAAGCCATGGGCCTCGAGGATCGCGGCGAGCTCGGATCCGATGTCGCCTTTGGCCTCGCGCGAGTGGCGGGCGAATTCCTCCGCGGCCTTCGCCGCGGCCCGGCGCAGCCGCCTCTCCTCGCGGTCGACCTCGTCCGGATCGACGGCCCGGCGAAACGCCGGCAGCCCGCCGAAGCGGATAATGACGGCGCGCCCGACGGCGACGCCCGGCGAAACCGAGAGGCCCTGTAGCATGGGTAAGTGGATGCGCCCCGGTCGCCTTCTACTCTTCCTCGTCGAAGCTGCGGGCGATCAGGTCCTCGACCGCGGCGAACGCGGCCTTCTCGTCCTCGCCGGAAACGGCCAGGGTGATTCGCGTTCCCTGCGACGCCGCGAGGAGGAGGATGCCGAGGATGCTCTTGCCGTCGACTTCCTCGCCGTTCTTCCGGATCTTGACCTCCGACTTGAACCGACTGGCCGTCTGGACGAACTTGGCCGCCGCGCGGGCGTGGAGACCGAGGCGGTTGCGAATGGCGAGCTCGCGCTCGATCACGAGTCCTGGTTCTCCGACACGACCTCAGGTGCGACTTCCTCGGCGAGCAGGTCGGAGGCCACGTAGATCGAGCGCTGGCCGCGGTCCTTGGCGACGTGGGCGACTTCGGTCACGGGCCGCCCGCTCTTCTGGAGCGACGCGGCCTTCAGGACCATCGGCAGGTTGACGCCGGTCACGATCTCCACGCGGTCCTTCCGGAGAAACGGCAGGGTGAGGTTGGTCGGGGTGCCGCCGAACATGTCGGTGAGGATGACGGCGCCGTCGCCCTCGTCGGCCTGGGCGAGGCCGCGTCGGATCTTCTCCCGCGCGTCCTCACCCGTTTCGCTCCACTCCAGGGCCACGGCCACGATCCGCTCGATGCCCGGCTGGATGGTCAGCGCGGCCGCGCGCAGCTCTTCCGCGAGCCTGCCGTGGGTCACCAGCAGAATTCCAATCATCCGAGGCGTCCATTATCTCATTCGCGGGTGGCGTCCCGGTGTGACACGCGAACCGGGAAGCCCCGTTCCTTGAGGATCCCCGCGAGTTGCTCGGCGATGTAGACGGAGCGGTGTTTTCCGCCGGTGCACCCGATCCCGATCGAAAGATAACTCTTGCTCTCGGCCTCGAACCGGGGAATCAGATAGTCCAGGAACCCGATCAAGCGATCCATGAACGCCCGCGTCTCGGGGTCCTTCTCGATGTAGGCCGCGACCGCCGGGTCCATTCCGGTTTTGCCTTTCAGCTCCGGAACGAAGTGCGGGTTGGCCAGGAAGCGGACATCGAAGAGCAGGTCCACGTCGTGCGGGATGCCGAACTTGTAGCCGAAGGACGTCGCCGAGATGACCATGCCGGCCGTCTCGGGATCTCCCACGAAGGTCTTCTGCATCAGCGAGCGCAGCTCGTGCACCGTCATCGAGGAAGTGTCGATGACGACGTCCGCGACGGCGCGGACCTCTCCCAGCAGCTCCCGCTCGCGGCGCAGCGCTTCCAGGAGCGATACGCGTCCGGCCAAAGGATGGGGACGCCGCGTCTCCGAGAAGCGACGGATCAGCGACTCCTCCGAAGCGTCGAGGAAGACCAGCCGCGTTCCCGGCACGCGCTGTCGCAGCCGCGCGAGGATGGCCGGGAAGCGTGACGCGAAGTCGGGGTTGCGCACATCCAGGATGATCCCCACGCGGGGCTTGCCCGAGACCTGGTCGATCAGCGGCTCGAGCAGCTCGAGCGGCAGATTGTCGACGCAGAAATACCCCATGTCTTCCAGACACTTGTTGACGTAGCTCTTGCCGGAGCCCGACAGGCCCGTCACGACGACGAGGCTCTCCGGAACGCTCGGCGCCGGCCGCGATACCGGCTGGCTGCTCATGAGACTACCGCCGCCCGCCTTCCGCGGCCGCGTTCTTGGCGATCTCCTCGTCGACGCGTCGCGCGAATTCCTTGGCGGCGTCGTAACCCTGGGTCTTCAGGAGCTCGTTGCGGGCGGCGATCTCGATCAAGAGCGCGAGGTTCCGGCCCGAAGCCACCGGCAACCGCAGCAGCGGCCGCTCTCGCTCCAGGATCGTGTACGTCTCGCCGTCGAGGCCCAGCCGGTCGTACTTCTTGGTCGGATCCCAGCGCTGGAGCTCGATGACGAGCTCGATCGACTTCGACGCTCGCACCGCCGAGACGCCGAAGAGGTGTTTGATGTTGATGATCCCGATGCCCCGCAGCTCCATGTGGTACCGGATCATCTCGGCGGCCCGTCCCACGAGCGCGCCGCTGGGATAACGCCGGATCTCGACGGCATCGTCGGCGACCAGCCGGTGACCGCGGTGGACGAGGTCCAGGGCGCACTCGCTCTTGCCGATCCCCGACTCGCCGAGCAGGAGGACGCCCATTCCGTAGACGTCGACCAGGACGCCGTGGAGCGTGGTCGAGGGCGCCAGCGAATCCTCGAGCACGCGGGTGATCGACTGGATCACGACCGAGGTCGTGCGATCCGAGACGAGCAACGGGATCTTTCGCAGGCGGCACTCGCGCGCGATGTCCTCGGGAGGGCGCTGTCCCTTGGTGATCACGAACGCCGCCACGGGAAGCGCACAGATCGAGGCGATCCGCTCGCGGCGGACCTCGTCGGGCATCGTGTCGAGGTAGTTGAGTTCGCTCTCCCCCAGGATCTGGATGCGTCCTGGCTTGATGTACGGCAGGAACCCCGCCAGGGCGAGGCCCGGCCGCTGGATCCGGCCCCAGGAGATTGGTCGCGTGAAACCCGACTCGCCGGCGACCACACGCAGCTCGAGGTCCTCGAGCTCCGGCGAGCGGAGGATGTCCGCGGTCAGTCCCGCGGTGCGCGGCGACGAGCCCTGAGCCGTCATGCGACACCCGCGGCGCGCTGTGTCTCCGTCTCTTTGAGAATCTCCGAAAGCTCCTCGGCCGATCCGGCCTTGCGGAGCCGGTCGGTCACGCCGGGAGTCCGGAGGAGCCGCGAGACCCGGGCGAGAGCCTGGAGGATCAGGGCCGGGGAACGGCTGGGGCCGGCCACGAGGAAGATCACCTCGATCGGCACTCCGTCGGAAGACCCGAAGTCCACCGGCTGCGCGGTCGTCGCGGCCGCGATGACGACGTCGTCGAGGCGGTCCAGCCGGCAGTGCGGAATCGCGATTCCGGCTCCGTGCGCCGTGCACTTCTGGCGCTCGCGTTCGAGCAGCCGCGCCGCGAGCTCCTCGGGATCGACCGGGACGTCGGCCTCCGCGACGCCGCGGGCCAGCGCGCCGAGGACCTCCTCGCGCGTGCTGCCCGGCAGGTGCCAGAAGACCAGGCGCGGCATGGCCGCGCCCTCCCCCGCCGCCGTGGCCTCGCCTCCGATCAGCATTCGGGCACGATCAGACCGAGGTCCCCGTCCCGCCGCCGATAGAGGACGGAGATGCGGTCGTTCGACGCGTCGCGAAACACGAGCACTTCCTGTCCCGCGGATTCTATGGCGAGGGTCGCCTCGTCCACGCCCATCGGCTTGACCGCCGGCGGGCGGGCCCGGATGACGCGGGGACTCGTGCGGGTCGGGCCCTCGGCGGCCGCGAGGGGCTGGTTGCGCCAGCCCTTGGGAAGAAACCGAGCCCAGCCGCGGTGCTTCCTGTCGCGGCGCTTCTCGGTGTCGCGCTTGGCCTGGGCGTCGATCTTCTCGAAGGCCGCGGCGACCGCCGCCCGCGGGTCTCCCGTCTCTTCCTGTGCCTTCCAGCGCCGCCGTCGATGGATCGCCAGAACCTCGGCCCCGAATCGGTGCTTCTCGTGCGAGAGCACGACGCGGACCTGCGCCGGCCCTCCCAGATGCCGTTCCAGACGCTGCGTGCGTTCCTCGGCGAGCTCCTTCAGGGACGAGGTCACCTCGACATTACGACCCGTGCATTCCACGGCCATGGGTCCCTCCTAAAAGCTCTGTTTGCGCTGAGAGGAAGAGGGGATGCGCAGCTCTTCGCGATACTTGGCGACGGTACGGCGGGCGATCTGGATCCCTTCGGCCCGGAGCTTCTGCATGATGCGGGCGTCGGAGTGGGGCCGGCGCGAGTCTTCGTCCTGCACGATCCGGGCGATCTTGTTCTTGATGGAGAGGGACGAGACGTCGTCGCCGGAGGACGAGTCGATCCCGCTGTGGAAAAAGTACTTCATGGGAAAAAGCCCGCGGGGCGTGTGGATGTACTTGTTGGACACGACGCGCGAGACGGTGGACTCGTGCATGCCGATGTCGTTGGCGACGTCGCGCAGGACGAGCGGGCGCAGGTGCTCGATGCCGTTATCCAGGAACGCGCGCTGGTGGCGCACGATCGAGTCGGCGACCTTGTAGATCGTGCGCTGCCTCTGGTCCAGGCTCTTGATCAGCCACACCGCCGAGCGCATCTTCTCCTTGAGGTAGTTCGCGGCCTCCGACCCGATGGCGCCGTTGCCGCCGCGCAAGAGCTTGCGGTAGGCCGCCGAGATGCGCAGCTTGGGGAGGCCGTCCTCGGAAAGCTGGATGACGTAGTCGTCCCCGATCTTGCGCACGAAGACGTCGGGCTCGACGTAGATCGTGCGCTCGCTCGAGTACTTGCGGCCCGGCTTGGGTTCGAGGTTCTTGATGATCTCGAACGCGGCCTGGATCTCGGACAGACCGACGCCGAGCGTCTTGGCCAGCGGCGCGAACTGCTTGTTCAGGAACGCCGGCCAGTGCTCGCGGATGATCGCCTCGATCAGGGGGTTCTCGATGCCGAGCGTCTTCAGCTGCAGGAGCAGACACTCCGGAAGGTCGAAGGCCGCGACACCCGCCGGGTCGAAGGAGCGCACGAGCGCGATCGCCGCCTCGACGTCCTCGTCGTTCTCGTAGCCGGCGGAGCGGATCTCGTCCCGCGAAACCCGGAGGTAGCCGTCCTCGTCGATGTTGCCGATCAGGTACGCGGCGATCTCCCGCACCGCCGGCGGCGCCTCGGACATCGAGAGTTGCCAGGAGAGGTGCTCGGGAAGACCTTCCGGCCGCGTCAGGATGTTCTCGAGGGAGAACTCCTCGGGCTCCTCCTGGTACTGCCTCGGGTTGTAAGCGGAGTCGAGATAGTCCTCGAAGTAGGTCGAGAAGTCGATCTCCTCGAAGGAGTCCTTCTCCTTCTCGGCGGGGGGAGTCGCGTCGGCCGCGGGCGGGGCCTCTTCGGTCTCCCGAGCGGCCTCGGGAGTCTCGGCAGCCTCCTCCTGCTCCTCGAGGACCGGATTCTCGACGACTTCCTGGTTCAGGACCTCCTGGAGCTCGAGGCGGGACATCTGCAGCAGTTTGATGGCCTGCTGCAGCGACGGGGTCATGACCAGCCGCTGAGAGAGTCTGAGGTTGAGCTTTTGTTCCAGGGCCATACGAACGTCCGGACCTCTCAGTGAAGCCGAAAACTCTCTCCGAGATAGATCTTCCGGACGGCGGCGTCGCTCGACAGTGCAAGAGGCGTGCCCGAGCGAAGGATCTCTCCCCCGTGAATTATATAAGCCCGGTCGACGATCGACAAAGTCTCCCGCACATTGTGGTCCGTGATGAGGACGCCGATGCCGGAAGACGCCAGCCTGCGAACGATTTGCTGGATATCCAGCACCGCGATGGGGTCGATTCCGGCGAAGGGCTCGTCTAAGAGCAGGAAATACGGCGAAAGGACGAGGCTGCGCGCGATCTCGACGCGCCGGCGCTCCCCTCCCGAGAGCGTGTACGCCTTGTTTCGCGCCAGGGAGGTCAGCCCGAACTCTTCGAGCAGCGCCTCGCAGCGCTCAGCCCGCTGTCCGGGTGAGAGCGCGAGCGTCTCGAGGATCGCGAGGAGATTGTTCTCGACCGTCATCTTGCGAAAGACCGACGGCTCCTGCGGCAGATACGAGATCCCGGCTCGCGCCCGCCGGTACATGGGCAGCTCCGTCACGTCCTGCTCGCCGAGGCGTACGACGCCGGCGTCCGGCGTGACGAGGCCGACGACGATCGAGAAAGTCGTCGTCTTGCCGGCGCCGTTGGGGCCGAGCAGGCCCACGATCTCGCCCGCGGTCACGTTGAGCGACACGTCGCGCACGACCGCCCGCCCCGCGTAGGTCTTGACGAGGCCTTCGGCGGCGAGGACCGGCCGGTCTCCGGATCTCGACTCCGTGTCGCTCAATCTTTTTGTGTCCGGTGAATCGTTTCCGTCTTGCCGCCTT
>JBKOVK010000301.1:0-12757 GCA_046724475.1 Acidobacteriota bacterium
GGTTCACGCGGTCCTTCCTCGAGGAGGCGATCGCGGAAGCCGGCTGGAGGCTGGAATCGCTCGAGGCGGAGGGCGGCGCTCCCGCGCCCGACACGCGGCCCTTTCTCGGCCTGGCCGCGCAGTGGCCCGACGCGGACCTCCCGAGCCTGGCCACATACCAGTGGATCGCCACCGCGCGAGCGCGATGAAGATCGCATACCTGCTCGAGTCCGCGGAGCCGTATGGAGGAGTCAAGATCGTCCTGATGCAGGCGGAGGCTCTCGCGCGGCGCGGGCATCGCGTGACGGTCGTGTCTCCGCAGCCCGGTCCCACCTGGTTTCCGCTGATGCAGGCGCGCTTCGAGCACTCGCCGTTCGCCGCTTCCCAGGCGTTGCGCGAGGCCGACGTTCGCGTGGCCACGTTCTGGCGAACCGTCCCGGACGCGCTCGCGGGCGCGCACGGCCCGGTATTTCACCTCTGCCAGGGCTACGAAGGCGGATTCCCTTTCTACGCGGATGCGCGGCCCGAAATCGAGAAGGTCTACCGTCTCCCGGCTCGAAAGCTGGCGGTCTCCGCGACACTCGCGGAGCGCCTCGAGGCGCTCGGATTCGGGCCCGCCGTGGACATCGGACAGGCCTTCGATCCCGGGGCGTTCTCGCCGGGGCCCGAGAAGCCGATCCAGAACCCTCCCGTCGTCCTGGTGGTCGGCCCGATCGAGATCGACTCGAAGGGCGTGGACGTCGCACTCGGAGGGCTCGCGATATTTCGCCGGCAGGGCGGCGCGTTCCGCCTGCGGCGTGTGTCGTACTTTCCGATATCGGAAGCCGAGCGGCGAATGGGCCTGACCGACGAGTACCATCACAGACTCGCGCCGGAGAGGATGCCCTTCGCGTATCGGAGCTCGGACGTTTTCATCGGCGCCTCCCGGGCGGAAGAGGGATTCGGACTGCCCACACTGGAAGCGCTGGCTTGCGGTGTCCCGGCGCTTCTTTCCGACGTCCCCAGTCAGCGCGAGATCGCCAACGGCGCGGCCTGGCACTTCCGGGACGGGGATCCGGAGAGTCTGGCGTCGGCGCTTCCCGAGCTCTTCACGGAAGGCGCCCGCCGGCGCGCCCGCACGGAGGGACCCGCCGCCGCGGCCCGTTTCTCGACGGCGCGGGTCGCCGAGCGCCTGGAGGCGGCGTTTCTCGAAGCGGTCGGGACCGCTCCGTGAGGGCATGACGCTGGCCGTCTCCGCGATCGTCGTCAGCCACCGCAGCGCCGCGGAAGCGGCGGCGTGCGTGTCCTCCTTGCGGGATGCGTTCGCGCGGGAGAAGGTCGAGGGAGAGATCGTCCTCGTCGACTGCGGCTCGGGAGAGCAAGAGGTCCGCGCCCTCTCGCTCCTTTCCGCCGACGCGAACGTTTTTCTTCCCGACAACCGGGGCTATTCGGGAGGCGTGAACGCGGGACTGGCGCGGGCGCGATCGTCGCGGCTGCTCGTCGCCAACGCGGACGTCGTCTTTCATCCCGGAGCGATTCCGGCACTGCTCGCGCACGTCGACGATCCTCGGATCGGCGCGGCGGCGCCGCTGTGTTTCTGGGACGGAGAGGGGAGGCTGCGTCTTCCGGCGGAGTCTCCGACGCGATTTCGCGCGCACCTCGGGCGCGAGCCCTTCGCGCCCTTCGCGCGGCGCCAGATCGCTCTGTGGGAAAAAGGGGGAGACGCCGAGCATCTCTCCGGCGCGGTCCTCGCCGCGCGTCGGGAGGTCTTCGACCGCGTCGGCCGCTTCGACGAGAGGTTTCTCTTCGAGTGGGAGGAGACCGAGTGGGAGGACCGCGTGCGGCGCGCCGGGCTGCGCCTGCGCTTCGTGGCCGAGGCGCGCGTGCGTCACCTCTACGCGCGCAGCTCCGGCCGCAATCCCGAGACCGAACGGCGCCGGGCCGCGTCGCGCCGGCTCTATCGCGAGCGGCGGTGGGGGAGACTGGGCCGCGCGATCCTCGAGCGGGCGCCGCAGCCGCACCAGGGCTTCCCTCGATTAGCGGAGCCCGTGCTACCGGCGCGCGCCGAAGCCTGGGCGGCGATCTCGACGAATCCGTCGCTCGTGCCGTTTGCGGGGACACCCCTCGACACGGCGCTGCGGCTTCCCGACGACGTGCTGGCCTCGCTGCCTCACGGCCCGGTCTACTTCCGTGCGTTTTCGGAGGAGTCCGGCGAGCCTCTCGAGACCGCCGTCTGGGAGAAGCGGTGACGGTGGAGATCCGGGAGGCGTCGGCCGCCGACGCGCCCGGCATCCGCCGCGTCTTCCAGAATGTCTTCGGTTCCCCGCTGTCCGAGGAGGAGTGGCGCTGGAAGTTCGCGCAGGACCCCGATGGGTGGCGCGGCGTCGTGGCGGTTCTCGACGGCGAGGTGGTCGGCACGTACCTGGGTTGGGGAGCGCGCTTCCTGCTCGACGGAGAGGAGCGCCTGCTCTACTCGGCCGGCGACGTCGCCACCGAAAAGAGAGTCCGCGGAATGGGCGGCAGGCGAAGCGTCTTCGGCACGATGGCCGACGCGTTTTTCTCGCTCGTCGCCACAGAGGTCCCGTTCTGCTACGGATTCCCCGGCGCGCGGCATGAGAAGGTCAGCGAAAAGATCGTAGGCTCCCGGACGCTGTTTCCGATCGAACTCGTCCACGTACCGGAGAAGGCATTCGGCGCGCCTCCGTCGGACATGGAGTCGGGCGACCTGGCTCCCGAAGGCCACGACGCCCTCTGGGAGGCCGCGCGCCGCACGCTGCGTTTTGCCGCGGTGCGCGATCGGACCCGCGTCAACTGGCGTTTCCACGCGAGGCCCGCGCGACACTACCGTATGGTCTGGCGCCGGCAAGGAAACGAGATCACCGGCTGGGCCGCGCTGTCGGTTTGGCAGGGGGCGGCGACGGTCGTCGACTATCTCGGCCGGGACCCTCGCGGCGCCGACCTGCCCGCCCTCTTCGCCGCTGCCGCGGAAGAGGCCCGCAGGCATGGAGCGCAGACGCTGGTCTTCTGGCGCACGCCGGGAGGCCCCGGGCGCGCCGTCATCGACGGTCTGCCCGGAGAGCGCTCGAAGGCCGGCTTTCCGATGATTTCCCGCGTCTTCGACGAAGAAGCCGTCCGCCGGTTCGCCGCCGGCGTTCACCTCGTGCCGTCCCTCTACGACCTGGTCTAGCTCCCGGCACGGAGCCTGCACGGAGAAGCGATACCGGCGTCGCGGGCTCCGTAAAAGCCGGATAGAATGGGGGTTGGCGCTACAGCCCGGAAAGCCAGCATGAGTGAATCGAGAGCAGACTGCCTTCCCGCCCGAATCTCCTCTGTCGTAGTCGAGCCGGAGACTGTCTCGCCGTTTCTGCACGACCGTGGGGGTGTTGTCTACAACCCATTGACCGGCGGGCAGATAGCGAAGACCGATCACGCTTATACGGCGTTGTCCCGGATCGAGAAGGGCCTCCCGGTTCGGCCCGAGTCCGCCGCGGTCGCGCATCTGAGGGCGATGCGGTTCCTGATCGACGACATCGAGAAGGAATCCCGCCGCTCGCACCTGCTCTACCTCTCGATCGAGACGTGCACTGTCTGCAACCACCGCTGCCCCTTCTGCCCGGTCTCGATCGACCCGCGTGAGCGGGACGTGATGCCGCAGGAGGTTTTCGAAAGAGTCGTGGACGAGGCGGTCGCCGCGGGAGGAAAGGGTCTGGTCGTCTTTCTGTCCAACTACAACGAGCCGACGTTCGATCCCCTTTTCGAGGATCGCGTCCGCTTCCTCTTCGGCAGGGGACTCGCCATCAGCCTCCTGACCAACGCGTCCGGCTTCACGCCCGAGCGCTGCGAGCTCTTTCAGAGCCTGGGAAGGTTTCTCTACATCGGCGTCAACCTTCCCACGCTCCGGCCCGACCGCTACGAAAAGCTCCACGGGACCCGGGACCTCGCCCGTGTGCTCGCGAACATGGACGCGATGCAGTCCTGCGCGCTTTCCGAGGAAATGGCGATCGTGCTCCTGGGGGACGAGGACGACGAGCATCGGCGTGACACCGAGGAGATCCGGGAGCGCTTCGAGCCGCAGGGCTGGATCATCAAGCCGTTCAAGATCCGCAGCCGGCCCGACAGCGGGACGTACGTGCCCGAGCCGCCGGCGTATAAGAACCTCAGGGGTTGCGAGCTCATGGGCTCGAGGCCGTTCGAGCATCTCCACGTCACGGCGACCGGGAGCGCGGTGCTCTGCTGCCAGGACTACCACGAGAAACACGTCATCGGCGACGTGAAGACGCAGAGCGTCGCTGAGATCCTCGGAGGAGACAAGCTCGCGCGCCTGCGTCGCTGGGCGTACGGGGTGGAGGAGGCGCCGGACGATTTTCTTTGCCGGCGCTGCGAGTTCGCGATCGGCAGCTGAGCCGTTCGCAGGTCCGCGCGGACGAGCGCCTAAACGATTCGCGGACTGGCACTTAAAAACCGGCGCGGCTAAACTGCACGCAGGTCGATGCCGCGCGAAGACTCCCTGATTCCGTACCAGGCGACCGAGCTGACGGGCGCCAGGATCCTGGCGCTCGCGGCCCATCCCGACGACGAGACTCTCGGTGCCGGAGGCACGATCGCACTCTCCGCCGGGAAGGCCGAGGCGCTGCGCATCTGGATCGCCACCGACGGCACGAGCCAGGAAGGTGTGGAAACCGAGAAGGTGTCCGAGTACGGGAGGCATCGGCGCGAGGAGGCGGCGAGCGCCGCCGCGACGCTGGGCGTGGAACCGCCGCGCTTCGGGGGCCTCGCGGATCGGCGTCTCTCCGAGGAACGATCCTCGCTGGATGCCGCCCTCGCCGCGGAGATCGAAGAGTTCCGGCCGGATCTGATTCTCTGCCCGTCGCCGGTCGAGCTCCATCCGGATCATCGCGCGCTCGCGCGCTCTGTCTTCGAGCGGGTCGCCGCGTCGCGCGCGGGAGATCCGGATCACGACCGCTTCCGCTTCCTCCGGATCGCGTTCTACGAGCTCTCGAATCCGCTGCTTCCCAACACGCTGGTAGACATCGCGTCCGTCGGCGAGAAAAAGGACGAGGCCCTCGCGGCCTATGCCAGTCAGCAGGCCGTGCGGGACTACGCGGGCGCGATGCGGGGGTTGAACGCATACCGCCGCCTCACCCTTCCGGGCCGAGGTCCCGTCGAGGCGTTCCGCGTGCTGACGTACGCCGAGGCGTCGACGACGTCGATCGAGGAGCTCCGCCGCGCGATCGGACCGGCTCTCGTGACCGACGGCGAACGGGGGCCCGCTCCGGTCTCGGTCGTGATCCGGACGCGCAACCGCCCCGCGCTCCTGAAGGAAGCGCTCGAGAGTCTTCGCGCCCAGACGGCGCGGCCGCGACAGGTCGTGATCGTCAACGACGGGGGAGCCTCCCCGAAGGAAGTCGCCGACGCGTTTCGCTCCGATTTCGACGTGGCCCTGGAGGAACCCAAACAGCGGCGCGGCCGCTCGGCCGCCGCCAATCGCGGCGTGGCCGTGGCGAAGGAAGAGCTGGTCTCCTTTCTCGACGACGACGACCGGTGCTTCCCGGACCACCTCGAGCGCCTCGTCGCGGGAGCGCGGCAGGGGCCTGAGCCCGTCGTGTACTCGGACGCGGTCACGGTCGTCTACGGGCAGGGAGAGTCGGGCTGGGAGCCGCGGGTCCGCACGCTCCAGTACTCGCTGGACTTCGATCCGGACTACCTCCTCTACGCCAACTACATTCCGATCCACACGCTGCTGCTGCCTCGCGTTCTCTTCACGAAAGTCGGCGGCTTCGACGAAGGGCTCGACTACTCGGAGGACTGGGACTTTCTCATCCGGCTCTCGGCCGAGACGCCGTTCCGCCACCTGCGCGCCGTGACCTGCGAGTACCGCGTCTTCGAGGCCGCGTCCAACGACCCGACGCACGTCGCGGCGGGCGCGGCCGCTTTCCAGGACGCGCGGCGCAAGATCTTCGAACGCTATGTCGCTCGCCGCACGGATGCGGGCCTCGCGCGCGTCCTGGACCGCATGCGCGCGCAGGTTGCGTTCTGGTACGACCGCGACGGCGTCTCGCAGGGAGAGCTGAAGTACCTGCGCGAAGGGCACCGCCGGGCGACCGAGACGCTGGCGCGCACGGAGGCGCTCCTCCAGGGTGAGAAGGCGCGCCTGACCGCGGAGAACGAGCTTCTCCACGCCCGGCTGTCCGAGGTCTTCGCGAAGAACGAGGAGTACGACCACCTGCTCTCGGGCGCGCACGTCGAGATCGAGAGATTGAACAGCGTGCTGAATCAGATCTACGTCTCGCGCACGTGGAAGCTGCACCTGTTCCTCGACCGGCTTCGCGGGAGACGGTGACTCCGATCCGATCGGTAGCGGTGCTCGCGCCCGAGCCCATCCGGCCGCGCATGGCGGGCATGGGTATCCGGGCACTGGAACTTTCGCGGGCGCTGGCGGCGGACTTCGAAGTCCGGCTGCTCGTCCCCAACGACCCGGCGCAGGCCCGCGAAGTCGCCGGCAGCGTCGAGGTCGTCGCGGCGCCTCTCGACCGGCTGCCGCAGGCGGCGCGCGGCACGCAGGCGGCCGTGGTGTCGGGTCACGCGGCCAATTCCTGGTTCCATGCCGTTCCCGAGCTCCCCGTGGCTGCCGACCTCTACGATCCGTTCCCGGTCGAGAACCTCCACTACGCCCCGTCCCTCGGAGCGGAGACCGCGCGCCACGACCGGGAAACGCTGGACCTGGCGCTTTCCCGGGCGGACTTCTTTCTCTGCGCGTCGAGCGAGCAGCGCCTGTTCTACGCCGGCGGACTGCTGACGCGGGGCCGGATCGGCGCCGAGAACTTCCCGCAGGATCCGACGCTTTCGAGCCTGCTCGCGGTCGTTCCCTTCGGCGTTCCCGATTCCCCCGCGCGGGGAGACGCCGCGCGAGGCCGCAGGGCGGCCGGTCTGCCGCCGCAGGGCCCCATCGTCCTCTTCGGCGGCGTGTACGACTGGTACGACCCTGGTCTGCTGCTCGACGCCTGGCAGCGGATCCTCCGCGCCCGGCCCGACGCGCGGCTGCTCTTCTTCGAGAACCCCAATCCGGAAACGACGCCGCAGTCGGTATTCGATCGGACGCGAAAGCGCGCGCGAGAGATCGACCCCAACGGCGACTCGATCGTCTTCTCTCCGTGGCTGCCCTACCCGGATCGGGCCGACCTCTATGCCGCATGCGCGCTTCTGGTCTCGATCTCGAACGAAGGTCTGGAGACGGAGCTGGCTTACCGCACGCGGCTGCTCGATGCCGCCTGGGGAGGCGTGCCGGCCGTCGCCGTCGCGGGCGGCTCTCTGGCCCGGGAGCTCGCGGCCGCCGGCGCCGCGGTGGAGTGCGAGCGGGACGCGGCCACACTGGCTTCGGCTGTGATCGGACGGCTATCGGACGCGGCGGGCCGGGATCACGCCTCGGCAGCGGCCCGCGCCTTCGCAGCCGGGCGCCGCTGGAGGTCGGTCGCCGCTCCGCTCCGTTCATGGCTCGAAACGGCGCGTCCGGACCCGGCTCGGCTCCCCCTGCCGGGTCCGCGCCGCGAGGGCTCACGGCTGGCACGATTCTTTCGATAATCTTCGATCGCGTGCTCCGACCCGAAGCCTCCATCGTCGTCGTCCATCACCGCGGCCCCGAGCACCTGTTCGAGGCGCTCGCGTCGTTGGAAGCGAGCCTGGCAGAGGGCCTGACCGCCGAGATCCTCCTTGTCGACAACGCTTCCGGAACGCCCCAGGACGAGATCCTTCGGAAGCACCCCAACCTTCGGCGCATCCCCTCCGCCACCAACGTCGGATTCGCCGCGGGCTGCCGGCTGGGCGTGGACGCGGCGCGAGCCCCGATCGTCCTCTTCGTCAACGACGACGCCGCCGTGGAGAAGGACGCCTCGCGGCTTCTGGTGGCGGCGCTCTCGGCCGCGGACGCCGACGTCGTCGCGGTGGGCGGCCAGATGACGGACCGCACCGGCCAGCGAAACGACTTCTTCGACGGGTTCCTGACGTTCGACGGGCACGCCTTCGCGTCGCACGTCGGCCGCCCGGTCGCCGCGCTGCCGGAGGTCACTCCCGGCGAGGAGCGGCTCTTTGCGAGCGGCGGTCTGATGGCCGTCCGGCGCGCCGAGTTTCTCTCCTCGGGAGGCTTCGACGACGACTACTTCGCCTACCTGGAAGACGTGGACTTCGGATGGCGCCAGTGGATCTTCGGCAACCGGGTGATCGCCGAGCCGCGGGCCCGCGCGCGCCACCGGGGAGGAGCCACGGGCGAGGCGCTGGGCGTCTTCTCGCGCGGCTTCCTGTTCGAGAAGAACGCGTTCGCGACGGCCTACAAGAACTTCGACCGCGAGCATTTTCGCGACCTGATGCCCGCGGTGGTCATGGCCTTCACGACCCGGGTCGCGCAGATGCTCGCGTCCCGCAATCCCGGCGCCGCGGAGCTCAAGCGCGATCCCTACGCGTCCAACGGACGCCCGGGAGCGCTCGCGCGCGCTCTGTTCGGCATCTCCGAGGAAGTCGGGGCGCGGGTCGCGGTGGACGATCCGCTGACGATCGCCCACCTGCGCGCGCTCTCCTGGATTCATCGCCACCACGCGGCTCTCTCGGAAAAGCGCCGCGTCGTGCAGGCCGCGCGCCGTCGCACGGACGCCGAGATCTTCGCCAGGTTCCCTCTGCGGATCGTGCCCACGTATCCCGGCGACGAGCGGCTGGCGTCGGACTTCTTCGCGCCCTTCCTGGACGCCGCCCCCGCGCTGGTCAAGACGACGCTCGAAGAGATCTTCGAGGGCGGCGCATGACGTTCTCGGTGGTCATCCCGACGTACCGCCGGCCGGAGACTCTCTTTCCGGTGCTCGACGCTCTCGCCGCGCAGGCGTCGGCCCCGCCCTTCGAAGTCGTGGTCGTGGACGACGGCTCGAGAGACGAGACGCTGACGCGCCTGGCGGCGTTTCGTCCTCCATACCCGTTCCGCTTCTTCTCCCAGGACAACGGCGGACCGGCGTCGGCGCGCAACCGCGGCGTGCGCGAGGCGACCGGCGAAGTGGTGCTCTTTCTCGGCGACGACACGGTGCCGGAGCCACCCCTGCTCGCCGTCCACGCCCGGGCTCACGCGGAAAGGCACCCATATCCGGTGGCGGTGCTCGGCTATACGACCTGGCCGCGGGAGCATCCGGTGTCGCCGTTCCTCCACCACATCAACGAGTACGGCCTCCAGTTCGGTTACGGACTGATTCGCGATCCCGAGCAGGTCCCGTTCAACTTCTTCTACACCTCCAATGTCTCCCTGCCGCGCCGACTGCTGCTGGAGGCCGGGCTCTTCGACACGAGCTTCCCGCATGCCGCATGGGAAGACATCGAGGTCGCCTACCGCCTCATGCAGCAGGGCATGCGCATGCTCTATCGGCCGGAGGCCGTGGCCCGCCACCACCACGACATCACCTTCGCCTCGTTCCGGCGTCGCCAGGAGAAGGCGGGCGAGGCGGCCGCGATCTTCTACCGAAAGCATCCCGAGCTCGGCGAGTTCCTGGCCGTGCCCCAGGCGTTGCGGATGTCGGAGAAAACCACGCTCTCGCAAAGGCTGCTTCCGTACTGGGCGTCGCTCGCGGAGCGGCGAGAGCTGCCGGGAGCACGCCGAGCCCTGGACCGCGTGCTCCGCGACGACTACCTGCGCGGCTTGAAGCGCGGCCTCGCGAACGAGCCGTGAATCACTTCTCGGTGACGTTCTGACACACGCCGAGGTCAGAAAAGCGGATTCCACTTTCGAGGACGGCCCGCGAAATCACGGAGACAAAAGGCACTTGGCGACGCGCGGCCGCGCGTGCTTCTGGCCCCCGAATTGCTCTATGATTTTTCGGAGGTTTGCCCACATGAAGGCCCTTTCCAGGCTCGCGCTCGTCATCGCGGCCTTGTTCTTCGCGGCTTCTCTGTTCGCGCAACACGGAGGTGGTCACGGCGGAGGAGGAGGCTCGCACGGAGGCGGCGGCTCACATGGCGGCGGCGGCTGGCACGGCGGCGGTGGCTGGCATGGCGGCGGCGGCTGGCATGGCGGCGGCGGCTGGCACGGAGGTGGCGGCTGGCATGGCGGCGGCGGCTGGGGCTGGCGCGGCGGCTGGGGCTGGGGTGGTTGGGGATGGCGCAACCCGTGGTGGGGATGGGGCTGGGGTTGGGGCTGGCCTGGTTACTGGGGATGGGGTTGGGGCTGGGGTTACCCCGGCTACTGGGGCGGCGGCTATGGCGGCGGCTACGGCGCTCCGAGCGGCTATGTCACGATGGCTCAGGGAACTTGGGGCGTCGTCAACACGGACGTTTCTCCCGAAGAGGCTCGCGTGTTCCTGGACGGCCGCTACATCGGAACGGCCGATGACTTCGACGGCTATCCCGACTATCTGTATCTGCGGCCCGGAAAGTACAAGGTCAGCCTGCAGCTGGAAGGATTCGAGACCCGCGATGTCGACGTCGACATTCGAGCCGGCGTGAAGATCGACGTCAAGGACAAACTGAAGAAGATCCCGGGACAGAAGCAGTACGGTTCGTACGACACACCCGTGCCCGAAGGCGGTCTGCAGCGATTCTTCGGCAAGGACAAGAACGGGCAGGACATCCCGATGGGTCCGGACACGGGCGGTATGGAGATTGCTCCTCGCGGATACGGCAACTATGGATCACAGCCGCCGCAGGGCGGGTACGGACAGCCGCCGCAGGGCGGGTACGGACAGGGACAACCGGGTCAGCCGCCGGAGTCGGCGCCTCCTCCTCGCGTGGAGTACGAAGGCCAGCCGGCTCCGCCGCCGCCGACGTCGGCGTCGAGGGGCCGGATCCTCTTCAAGGTCGAGCCTCCGGATGCCGCGGTGTACGTCGATGACCGGTTCGCTGGCACCGCGGAAGAGCTGTCGACGCTGTCCCGCGGCCTCCAGATCGCGCCCGGATCGCATCGGATCGTCGTGTCGAGGCCGGGCTTCGGTACCGAGTCCACGCAGGTCGAGGTCACCGAGGGCCAGACGGAAACCGTCGAGATTTCGCTGTCTAAGCCTTAAGTCTTAGGCTCCAGGTTCCAGGTTCCGGGTCGGTTTTGGGCACTCGGAACCCGGAACCCGGAACCTGGAACCTGTAAAGACGGGGTGTGTTGACTCCGCTTTAGTCATATACTGAGCGGACTCGAAGGAATCGATTGGGGGAGCGGAGGGCCGGCGGCGTCTGCCATTCCCAGTTTGCCACACCTTCCGTCATCTTGGTAGCTCCCAGGTCCGCACTCTTCCCAATCCTTCCGAGCCCGCCGGGCCGGAAGCCTCCCCTCGGTTCCTTCGAGCTTTCTTTTTTCGCTAGACGAAGACGTTAGACGAAAGACGAAGGACAAACCGCTCGATCGTCTAACGTCTCCCGTCCTCTGTCTCCCGGCGTCGGCGTTCGTAAAGTCCCACCAGCACCTTCTCGTAATGCAGCCGCCGGTTGCCTCGCCGGTTGTCCGGAGGAGAGTCGGCGGCGGCGATGGCGGCGTCGGCGAACGCCGAACCTCCTACCCGCCGGGCGACTTCGGCGAGCTTCCCCGCGACGGCGCGGTGCCGCAGCGCCTCCGAAGCGGGCGCCTGGGCTGCCACGGCCCCGTCCGCCAGAAGCTCCGCGAGGAACCGGGCGTCTTCGCGTTCGAGCGAGGCGCAAGCTTCGGCGAGGAGCAGGAGGGGCGCCAGGCGGCCTTCCACGAGACCCTCCTCGAGCGCCCCGACGGCGGTTTGCCGGAGGGCCCGTCCGGCCGCCAGCTGCGCGGCCGGGTCGGGCTCGTCCTCGGCGCAGAAGAGAACGAGATCCTCGGCGTCGGCCTCGGAGAACCCCCTCTCGGTCCAGACACGCCGACGTTCCTCCGGGCCCGGCACGGCGAGGGTCGCGACCGTGCACCGCGAGCGAATCGTGGGCAGCAAGAGCTCCGGGCGCGCCGAGGTCAGGATCCAGCGGAAGCGCTGCCCGGGCTCCTCCAGAGACTTCAGCAGCGCGTTGGCGCCCTCGACGCCGAGCTGATCCGCGCGCAGGATCCGGGCGACGCGCCGCGCCGCCTCGTACGGGCGGCCTGCGCCGAAGACCAGGGCTTCCCGCACGCGGTCCACGCGGATCTGGACTCCCTCCGGCTCGACGGAGAGGAAGTCCGGATGCAATCCGGAGGCGACGCGCCGGCAGCTTCCGCACTGCTGGTCCGGATCGTCGCCTGGGCACAACAGCCTCGCCGCGAGCCGGCGCGACTCGCGCTCGAGGGCCTCCTCGGAGAGACCGCACAGGAGCAGCGCTCCGGGAAAGCGGTCGGGGTCGGCCGCGAGCTTCTCCAGGACGGCTTCGATTTCGCGGGTCACGCTAGCCGGAACCTCTTCGCGACGGCCTCCCATGTGCGCCGAAAGACGTCCTCGGCGCTCCCGTCGGCGGGAATCACGGTCACGCGCGCCGGCTCCCGGTGCGCGATCGCGAGGAACGCGGCTCGCACGCGTTCGTGGAGGGCGAGGTCCTCGGCTTCGAAGCGGCCTCCGGCGTCGCCGTCGCGCCGCCGCGCGCGGGAGAGACCGACCGAGGGATCGAGATCGTAGAGCAGGGTCGCGTCGGGAGATACGCCGTCGCGCACCCGCGCGTCGAGCATGGAGACGAACCCGGCATCGAGGCCGCGCCCGGCGGCCTGGTACGCCTCGGTGGAATCGGAGAAGCGATCGCAGAGGACGAAGGCGCCGCGCGCGAGCTCCGGCGCAAGGATTTCGCGGACGTGCTGGCGGCGCGCGGCCTCGATCAGGAGGAGCTCCGCCATCGGATCGAGGTTGGCGTGAGACGCATCGAGGAG
>JBKOVK010000226.1:0-5109 GCA_046724475.1 Acidobacteriota bacterium
GACCTCGTCGGCAGCGTCAGATGTGTATAAGAGACAGGATCGAGACCTTCTGCAGCATGCGCCATCTGCATATGGAGGTCTTCCACGAGATCGCTTCGACGCGCGAATGGCTCAAGAAGCCCAAGGTCCAGATCGCTCTGGTCAGCAATCCTTCGGTTCCGTTGAACGTGACGCTGCCTCTGGTGAAATTCCTCGGCATGCGCGATCTGAGGAGGCTGTCGCGGGACCGCAACCTCCCCGAAGCCGTCCGGATCGCGGCGAGGAAAATTCTCCTGGAAAAGAGAGGCTGAGGTGCCGCCCGCGCGGCCGACCCGGCGCAAACGCTTGCCGGGAGAAGGGGTTTCCCATATGTTAGGCTTCGTTGAAAAAACGCGCTGCGCGGTCGAGGTTCCAACACGATGTCGTCTCGAGACGTTGACTACTACGGACTGCTCGGCGTGGCGAAGGACGCCAGCGAAACCGAGATTCGAGAGCGCTTTCGTACGATCGCCAGGGAGGCTCACCCGGACCGGGCTCCGGCCGCCCGGAAGGCCGAGGCGGAAGCGAAGTTTCAGGAGTTGACGGAGGCCGTGAACGTGTTGACAAGCCCCGAGCGGCGCAAGGCATACGATTTCGACCGGGCCGCCGCGAAAGCCGACCCGGAGGCCGACGCCATCGCCCAGAACTACCTCGCCCAGGGGATCGCGGCGTACAAAGAACGCAAGTTCGCGGAGGCGGCCGGAAACTTCCAGCTCGCCACGCATCGGGATCCCAAAGACGTCAAGGCCTGGCATTATCTGGGTCTGGCGTCGGCCCGCGCCAACGACATGAGGGCGGCGGTGAAGGCGCTCGAGGCGGCTCTCGCCATCGAGCCGCACAACGTCACGCTTCTCAAGGACGCCGGCGCGATCTTCCGGCAGGCCGGCCTCCTGACGAAGGCCGAGAAGGCCTACCAGGAGGCGCTGCGCTGGGACGTGTCCGCAGGAGACGCGCGCAAGGCTCTCGAAGAGATCCGAGCGCAGCGAGCGCGCGGGTGAAGGAAGCCGGGGCGATGGCCGGAATCGAAGCCTACGGTCTGACCGACGTCGGTCGAAAGCGCAAGCACAACGAGGACGCGTTTGCGCTGGACGAGATCGAGGGACTCTTCATCGTGGCCGACGGGATGGGAGGCCACGCCGCCGGCGAGGTCGCGGCCAAGATCACCGTCGAGACGATCGGCGAATTCATCGCCGCCACGCGCCAGAAGGAAGAGGCGACCTGGCCCTTCAAGTACAACCACGAGCTGGCGTTCAACAGCAACCGCCTCGCCATCGCGATCGAGAAGGCCAACGAGCGCGTCATGTCCGCCGTCGCCGCGCAGCCCTGGCTCAAGGGCATGGGGACGACCGTCGTGGCCGGATTGCTGAACGAAAAGATCCTCTCCCTCGCCCATGTCGGCGACAGCCGCGCCTACCTCTACCGCAACGGTGAGCTCACGCGTCTGACCGACGACCACTCCTGGGTCCACGAGCAGGTCTCCGCCGGAATCCTCACCGAGGACGAGGCCAAGACCCACCCGTTGAAGAACGTCGTCACGCGGGCCCTCGGCGGGGGGCCGTCGGTCTCGCCGGACCTGCGTGAGATGGAGTTCAGCAAGGGCGACGCATTCCTCTTTTGCTCCGACGGGCTGACGACCATGCTGTCCGACGAGGAGATCCGCGACTCGGTGGCCGCCGACGAGAAGAAGGACGCGCAGTCTCTGTGCGAGAACCTCGTCGCGCTGGCCAACGACAAGGGCGGCGTGGACAACATCACCGTCGTCTTCGTGCGTATCCCGGATCACACTCGCGACCGCGCCAAGGACACCGCCTCCAAGGAGAAGGCCTCCGGAGGCTCGGCCAGATAGGTCTCGCCGGCCGCACCCAACGTCCTCGCCTCGGGATGCGTATACCGTTTGACGAGCCGAAGCCCGAGGACTACCCTCGCGAAATGGCGATGAACCGCCCGACCCGCAAGCTTCGTCCGCGCATCCTCGCGGCATGCGCACTCGGAGCGCTCTCGGCCGCTTCGGGGTTCGCCATTTCGCCGGTCTCCGACGAGACGTTCCTTCAACAGGCCGTTGCGGCCTACGCCGCCGGCGGCACCTCGGCCCCCGATCCCGAGGTCTGGGCACTCGCGGCGGCCCCGGTTCTGGATTTCCGCGCGCACCCGTCGGCCCTCGGCCGCCTCTGGGTCCAGGAGCTAGCCCGGGGAGCGGGCGAGGGGGGGCTCGTGCGACGCGCACGCGAGGAGGCCGCCGGCAGCGGCGAGGCGCCCGTCGCGGCGCTGACACGGATCTTCGTGGAGACGGCGCGGGCCGACAGTCTCGCTCTCGTCCGGACCGCGGCTCGGCTTTTCACGGGTGTCGAGCCGGAAGCTTCGCCTTCGCGACTGAAGATCTTCGATCTGGAGGCGGGCGCCCTCGACGCGGCCTCGCCCGGTCCCATGGCCGTCCGGCACCGAACCCTTCTTCCCGACGGCAGCACGGAGACGCTTCGGATCGGCTGGCCGGCGGACGGCAGCGAGGGCGCGGCGGTGGTCCGCTACGAGGACACGGCCCTTCCGCCCGACGTCGTGTTCTTCCGGGCGGGCGACCACCGCTCGATCCCGCTGTCCGGGGTGGCGCGCATCGATTTCGTCGTGGCCGGCTCGGAAGGGGGAGTCTCCGAAGTTCAGGTGCCGGTGGATTGCGTGCGGGTCGCGGGCGTGCCCTATTCCCGCCTCGACGCCCGCGCGACCTCGGGACCCGAGGGCCCGCGCCTTCGGTGGACGACGGCGAGCCACGACGGGATCTGGGGGTGGGCGGTCTTCCGCGAGGAAGTGCTCGCGGACGGACACATCGCGAGGACAGGCCCGCAGCTCGTTCCGTCGGCCGAGCGCGCCGAGGAGAGCTACGGTTACGTTTTCGTCGACACGCGCGCGTCGGCCGGGACGTTCTATCGCTACACGGTCTGGGCAGTCACGGACGAGGGACTGCTCACGCGCGCTTTCTCCGCGACGCTGCGGAGCGAGTAGCGCTCGGGCGGCGGCGCCGCCCTGCCCGGTCCCTCGCGAGCTGCTCGAATGCGATTTCCCGGTGGTCGAAGGCGAAGCGGAGCGTTCGAAGCTCCGCCGGTGAGAACCAGCGCGCGTCAGCCGCGTCGTCGGCTCCGGCGACCCGTCCCGACAGCGGACGGCAGGCATAGAGAACGGTGACTGTGTGGCCGCGCGGATCCCGATCGGGTCTCGAGTAAGCACCCCGCAGCTCGGCGACCTCGACGCGCAGGCCTGTCTCCTCCCTGGCCTCTCGCGCGCAGCACGCCTCGGTCGTCTCCTTGTACTCGCAGAAGCCGCCCGGCAGCGCCCAGCGCCCTTTGAACGGAGGGCGCCCGCGCCGGACCAGGAGCACTCGGCCCGCCCGATCGCGTATCCACGCGTCGACCGTCAGCCGCGGCACGGGAGGGCAGTCGGACGTGCGCGTCATCCGTACCGGGAGAAAAACTCGCGGATCTCGTCGGCGGGCCGCTGCGTGGCGAGCTCCCGCGGCGACTCCTCGTACCAGTCGCGCGGCAGTCGGCTGGCGTAGGGCTCCTCGAGAAACCGCGCGCAAAGCAGCGCGATCACGCCGCGATCCGTTTCGCTGCGGATGAGGCGGCCGGCCGCCTGGACGACGCGGGTCATGCCCGGCTGAAGGTAGGCGTAGTCGAAGCCGGCCTCCTCGCGGTCGTCGAAATACCGGCGCAGGAGCTCGCGCTCGAAGGAGACCTGCGGCAGCGCGGGTGATACGACGAAGACCGCCGACAGGAGCTCGCCGGGGTAGTCCACGCCCTCCGCGTACATTCCGCCGGAAACGGCGAAGAGAAGCGTTCCTCCGGGCGGAGGAGCGGCCAGCGCCTCGAGCAGCTGCTGCCTTTCGAAGGAGGTCGAGTCGGGCCTTTGGACGAGCAGGCGCGAGAGAGTCGGGGGCATCCGCCCGGCGACTTCCGAGAGGAAACGGTACGAAGGAAAGAGGACCAGGTCGTTTCCTCCATGGGCGTCCGACATCTCGGATAGGAGCTTCGCGATGCGGCCGTAGTTGCGCTCCCGGGCCGTGTATGTTGTGCGGACCGACGGGACGATCATCACCTTGCGGTTCTCGGGCGGGAAAGGCGGGGGCAGGGAGATCGACGACGTCCGTTCGGCTTCCAGACCCAGGACGCGCCGGATCGCTTCGGGCGGCGTCAGTGTCGCCGAGAGCAGCACTGTCGAAGAGGCCTCCTCGAAGATCGGCGCCAGCGCCCTCGCGGGGTCCAGGCAAACGATCGCGAGGCGGATCCCGGAACCGCGGCGCTCCACGACGCACGTGAAGTCGGGGCCGAATCGCGACAGCACGGCCGCGAAGCGCTGGAACGCGAAGTGGAAATCGAGCACGGGATCATCCGGGAGAGCCAGGCGCGTGTCCCGCTTCCAGGCGAGGTAGCGCATGAGCTTGGTCTCCCAGTCCACCCGCAACTCTATGATGGCCTCGGTCGGCGGCTCGATCTCGGCGATCGCCTCGCCCTCGGGAAGGTCCTCGGACGCCTCGGCGAGCACACCCATCAGGGCCTCGACCGACGCGGCAATGTCCTGGAAGAGATCGCCGGGCTGAAGCAGGACGCGGTTGCGAAGATTCGCGAGCTCCGTCTCCAGCAGCTCCGGCGAGTAGATCTGCCGCGCGCGATCCGGCAGGTTGTGGGCCTCGTCCACGATCAGGATCGCGTCCCGCAGGTCCTCGCCGGTCAGGTGCCGGAGCGCCGCCGCCGGCTCGAAGACGTAGTTGTAGTCCGCAACGATGGCGTCGGCGCGCTGCGCGAGCTCAAGCTGAACCTCGAAGGGACAGACCTCCTCGCGGCGCGCTTCCTCGAAGACGGCGTCCGGGTCCAGGTGTGAGTAGGAGTCGCGCAGGCGTCCGAGCAGGTTCGACCTCTCCATCTTCTCGGGGTAGCTCTTCGCGAACCGGCAGAACTCCTCGTGACAGAGGATCCGGTCGTTGGCGCACATCCGCTCCTTCGCGCGGACCTGGAGCGTGTGGAAGGCGCCCTGGTTCATCGCCTCGAGGCAGGAGACGGCCATCTTCTGCTGCAGGGTTTTCGACGTCAGGAACACCACCTGCCG
>JBKOVK010000087.1:0-3206 GCA_046724475.1 Acidobacteriota bacterium
CTCCTGCACCGGCACGCAGTTCCTCCACGCCGTCGGCGCCGCCGAGGGCGGGTGGAGAAAGAGCCGGATCCGAGAGCTTGCCGGGGAGGGGACCTCCTCGTTTCATCCGGACGAGGTTTCTTACGTCTCTGGGGGCGAAGGACAGACTTCCGAAGGGGAGTTCTGGGAGGCCCTCTCCTCGGCGAGCAACTTGAAGCTGCCGGTGCTCTTCTGCATTCAGGATAACGGCTACGCGATCTCGGTCCCGGTCGAGGTCAACGTGCCTGGCGGCTCGATCTCCAAGCTCGTTCGCAGCTACCCCAACCTCTTCGTGGTCGAGGTCGACGGCACCGACTTCGTCGAGACCTACGACGCGATGCGCTACGCCGCGGAGTACTGCCGCAAGCGCATGGGCCCGGCGTTCGTGCACGCCCGGGTCATCCGTCCCTACAGCCACTCACTCTCGGACGACGAGGCCTCGTACCGGCCCAAGGCGGAGCGGGAGCAGGAGGCGGCGAAGGATCCCGTTCGCCGTCTCTCGCGGCTGCTTCTCGACGAGGGGATTCTCGGTCCCGAGGACCTCGAGAGGCTTCACGCCGAGGTCGACGCCGAGATCAACGACGCCGCCGACCGCGCGCTCGCGTCGGAGATCCCCGAGCCCGAGTCCGCGTATCAGTACGTCTATTCGCCCGACGTCGACCCGACGAGCGCGGCCTTCTCGACAGCTCCCGCGACTCCGGCCGGCGCACAGCCCACCACGATGGTGGACCTGATCAACGCGTGCCTGAAGGACGAGATGAAGCGCGACCCGCGCATCGTCCTCTTCGGCGAGGACGTCGCGGACGCCACGCGGGACGAGGTGCTGGAGGAGTGCAAGGGCAAGGGCGGCGTCTTCAAGGTCACCGCGGGCCTACAGAAGCTCTACGGCGCCAATCGCGTCTTCAACTCGCCTCTGGCCGAAGCCAACATCATCGGCCGCGCGATCGGCATGGCGATCCGGGGCTTGAAGCCGGTGGTCGAGATCCAGTTCTACGACTACATCTGGCCCGCGTATATGCAGATCCGCAACGAGCTTTCCAACCTGCGCTGGCGCTCGGGCAACGCCTTCTCCTGCCCGGTCGTCGTGCGTGTGGCGGCGGGCGGGTACATCGGCGGGGGAGCGGTTTACCACTCGCAGTCGGGGGCGGTGTTGATGACGCACAACCCCGGGCTGCGCGTCGTGATGCCGTCCAACGCGCTCGACGCCAACGGTCTGCTCCGCACCGCGATCCGCTGCGACGACCCCGTGATCTTCATGGAACACAAGCACCTCTACCGCCAGACGCACAACAAGGGCGTCTATCCCGGCCCGGATTACATGATTCCGTTCGGCAAGGCGGCGGTGGTGCAGGAAGGAAAGGACGTCACGATCGTCACGTACGGCGCGACGGTCTACCGATCCTGGCAGGCGGCGAAGGCGCTCCAGGAGGAGACGGGGAAGACCGCCGAGATCCTGGACCTGCGCACGCTGTCGCCCTACGACTGGGACGCGATCACGGCTTCGGTGAAGAAGACCTCGCGGGCGATCGTCGTGTACGAGGACCCGATTTCCTGGGGCTACGGCGCGGAGATCGCGGCGCGCATTTCCTCCGAGTTGTTCCCGTACCTCGACGCTCCGGTCGAGCGCGTGGCGGCGACGGACACGTTCGTCGCCTATCAACCGCGCGTCGAGGACTTCATCCTTCCGCAGGCGTCGCACGTGCGGAAAGCACTGGACAAAGTCTCGTCGTTCTAACGGCAAATTCTGACCTTTTCAGAGGACTGCGTCGCCTGTGGAGGCGACACTTTCCGGCATGGGCCTGGGGCTAAGTCGAGGCCTGTGAGTGTTTGCGGTTTGGGTATGACTCGTGCTCCAGAGAAGTCCGTATCGCGATTGAGGAGAACGGCAAATGCGAAGAGAAGAGGCGGTGCTCGATCTGAATGCTCACCATCGCGCGTTGCGCCGCTGTCACGGCTGCGGAGCCTACGCGCGTCCCGTCGGCGAAGTGCAGGGGCGGGTGTTCTGCGAGAGATGCGTCGAGAAGGCGAGGCGCGCCAGAGACAACCAGGACGAGGAGATCGGCATCATCGAGGTGTAACTCCCAACTCGCGTAGAATGCGCGCTCGGTGAAGGCCGATCACCGAGCGACGCTGCTCCGGCGCCACGTCTACTCACCCGGCCTCTTTTCGGTGACCTTTCGCTCCCCGGCGCTGGCCAACACGATTTCCCCCGGACAATTCGCGATGGTCGAGGTTCCGGATCGGGCTAGGCCGTATCTGCGGCGCGCCTACTCGGTGGCGGACGCGGATCCGGTGGCGGGCAACGTGGAGTTCCTGATCAAGACCATCGGCCCCGGCACGGGGGCCCTCGAGGAGCTGCCGGAGACCGCCGCGGTGCGGCTCCTCGGACCCCTGGGCAACTCCTTCGGCCTCTCCGGATTCGCGAGGGGAGACCGTGCCGCGATCGTGGCCGGCGGCATCGGCGCGGCGCCGTTTCCGATGCTGCTGAAGGCGCTGCGCCAGGCCGGCGTGCCCTGCGACTTCTATCTCGGCGGCCGAAATACCCGCGAGCTGTCGATCCGAGCCCGCTTCGAAGGGCTCGTCCGGGGTGAGACCATCCTCGCCTCGGACGACGGGTCGCTCGGTGAGAAGGGATTCGTGACCGAGGCGCTCCGGAGGAGGCTCGAAGCCGGCGCGAAGTACGCGCGCGTCTACGCGTGCGGCCCGATGCCGATGTTCGCATCGCTCGCGAAGGTCGTCGCTGCGCACGGCGTCTCCGCCGAGTTCTCGACCGAGGCGGAAATGGGCTGCGGCTTCGGTGTCTGCCTCGGCTGCGTCATCCCCGGAACCGAGAAACCCTTCGTGGTCTCCTGCACGGAGGGACCGATCCTGAGCCCGGAGAAGATACGGTGGTGAGGAGAGGAGCGGGCGGCCGCAAGGGCCGCCCCTACGGGCGTAGGGGCGGGGCTTGGCCCCGCCCCGAGGCGCCGCCATGACGTCCCTCTCCGTCCGCCTCGGCCCCCTCGAGCTCGCCAACCCGATCACGACTGCGTCGGGGACCTTCGGCTACGGCCTCGAGTTCACCGACTTCGTGGACCTCTCGAAGATCGGCGGGCTCTGCACGAAGGGTCTGTCTCTCAATCCCCACGCCGGCAACGCTCCTCCACGCATCTGCGAAACGCCGGCGGGGATGTTGAACGCCATCGGGC
>JBKOVK010000098.1:0-3529 GCA_046724475.1 Acidobacteriota bacterium
CCACGCCGCCCGTGTTGCGGCCGTACTCCGCCTGGTAGCCGCCCGTCTTCACCTCGACTTCCTGGATGAACTCGTTGTTGATGTCCTTGCCCTGGAAGCCCTTGATGACGTTGGTCGTGTTGACGCCGTCGATCAGGAACAGGTTCTCCGAAGAGGTCGCCCCGTAGACCGAGATCGCCAGCGAACGACCCTGCGTCTCGCCGAAGTCCGCCTGGACGCCCGGCTGCGTGAACACGATGTCCGCGTAGTTGCGTCCGACGGGCAGCTTGTCGATGATCTTCGCCGAGTAGTTGGTGCCTGTCGTCGTCGACGCCGTGTCCACTAGCGGCGCCTCGCCCGTGACGGTCACTTCGGCCGTCGCCGAGATCGAGAGCTGCAGGTTGACGGTCGCCGTCGAGTCGAGCGTGACCGTCGCGTTCTTCTGGACTTTGCCGAATCCGGTCAGCTCCCCCGTGACCTTGTAGGCCCCCGGAGGGACGCTGGGGAACCGGAAACGTCCGTCCGCCGAAGTGACGGCGGTGCGCACGCCCTGCAGGTTCGGGCTCGAGAGCTCGACGCTCACGCCCGGCAGAGGTGCGCCGCTCTGATCGACGACCGATCCCTCCACGGTGCCGGTCGTTTGCGCGAGCATCGCGACCGGCGCGAGGAGAAGAAGACAAACTGAGAGAACGAGACTAAATCGGTGGAAAGCCTTCATCCGTGATCCTCCTTCTTTGGAAACAGTTGGGAAGTTCTTGGTTCGTTTCCTTACAACCGGTGGAGGGAATAGCAATGGCGCTGCCACCGATGTCCAAGAAGTTTCCAATGCTCAAGTGACTGCTCCGCATCGAGAAGATCAGGAATCGTGTTTCGTCCGCGCGCGCGCGAGAGCGGGTCGTTGGATGCGAGTTCGATGCGCTGAATTTCGGGGACAGAAACGGCAACGTCCATGCGCGCGACGCGCCGAAGATTCTTGGCCAAAAAAAAGGGGGCGGCGAAACGCCGCCCCCGGAGAAACCGAGAGAGAAGCTTAGAAGGTGACCTTCAGCGCCACGCGGAGGAGCCGCGGGTTGTTGCGCTGATTCGCCTTCAGGTAATCCGGGTTGTCCGGGCAGGGACGGGGCGCTGCCGACGGGCAGTCCGCCGTGGTGCCGGGCTGGACACCCGCCTGACCGAAGAACGGGCTGGCGGGATCGGTCACGAAGGCGCCGCCCGGGTTGAACGTCGCGTCATAGCTGGTGACCGTCTGGCGGTTGATGGCGTTCAACAGGTAGAGCTGCGGAGTGATCGTCACGGGTCCGATGTTGAGGTTGTAGCCGAGCGACAAGTTCAGGTCGTAGTCGGTCGGCGTCCGGTTGTCGACGAAGAACGCCTGGGTGTTGGTTCCGCGCGTGTCGAGGTACAGCAGGTCCGGATAGAAGTTGTTGAAGAAACCGAACCGGGAGACCGGAACGCCGCTGCGGACATAGAACTGGGCGCCCATCGAGAGACCGAACGGCGCGTTGTACACCGCGTCGATGCGGGCCTGAACGGGCCGGTCGAGCTCGAGGTTGCCGTAGCCGTTGAACGAGAACTGGTAGTAGTCGAAGTCGGCGTTGATTCCGGGGTCCGTCTGGCCCGAGGCCTCGCGGATGGCGCCGGAGTAATTGCCGCGCAGCGACGAGTACAGGAACGAGGCCTGCGCCCACAGCTGGTTGGAGAATTGCTTTCGGGCCGTCAGCTCGATGCCCCGGAAAATGCGCTTGGCGTCTCCCATCGGGACGCCGGGTTTGCCGGGCTGGAAATCCTCGGAGCATCCCTGACCGGCGGTCGGGTCGGTCGGGTTGGCCGAGCCGTTGCAGCTCGTGATCAACCCGCTCGCGCCGTTTCCCTGCGAGCCGGGGTTGGAGAGAGCGCACGTGGAACCGTTCGAGAGCGGATCCAAATAGTCGAGGTCGCAGCGATCTTCGATCGTGCGGCCCAGCGTGCGGTAGGTGCCCTTCAGGCCGATCGACAACGTCGGATCGAGAGCCTTCTCGACGCCGATCGTGGCCTCATCCTGGTACGACGCCTTGAGGCGCGGGGTGCCGTTGAGCTGGCCGTTTCCCGCGACGGCGCCGGTATCCGGGTCGAGAGGGATCGTCCAGCCATCCACAGGCTCGCCGCCCGCGCTACCGCCCTGGAAGAGCTGGCCCCGGGGCACGCAGCCGGTCTGGCCGGGAGAGGAGCACCGCGGGCCGGAGGCCTGAATGATGGAGGTGGGGTCGTAGTTGAAGGACTGGACCGCCGAGTTGGCCGTGAACACGCGGACGTTCATGTCCGTCGGCAAGGAGTAGTAGAAGCGGCCGATCGAGCCGTACAGCTTGGAGGTACCGTCACCGATGAAGTCCCACGTGAAGCCGACGCGCGGCGCCCACTCGTTGTTGAGCTTGAACGCCGTGAACTGCCCGAAATGCGGATCGAGGCCGGAGAAGGCCTCCTGGTCGTAACGGACGCCGAAGTTGACGGTCAGCGTCGGGATGACCCTCCACTGATCCTGCAGGTACGCGCTGTAGCGCTTCGTCGGCGTGGTGAACGGCGAGGCCGGAATGATCGTGAAGTCCCCCGGAACGCCGTCGGCCAGCAGGTCGTGCTGGTAGAAGACCTGGAACGTGTCGCCGTTGGGATTCGTGTAGAACGGCGCCTGGGTCAGGTCGCAAATGCTCGAGCCCTGCTGCAAGCAGGGACGGATGCGCAGCCGCTGACCGCCCGTGAAGAACGTCGAGCCGGAGGTCGAGTCCTTCTGGTAGTCGCCGCCGACCTTGATCTCGTGGTTCTGGACGTAGGCCGTGAACGACGCGCCGTAGCTCTCGCGCTTCGAGTTGTTGTTGACCGTCGGGCCGAAGACGTTTCCGAATCCGCCCGCCGTATGGAACTGCACGGCGTTCGGGTCTTCCGTGTAGTCGCGGATCTGCGGCACGTCGATGCCGGCGGGCTTGGTGGCGTACCGGTCCTTGTGCTGGGCGTACTGGAACGTGAAGATGCCGAAGGATCCGAAGAGCTGGTTCAGCCGAGCGCCGTAGTCCGGTCCGCCCGTGTCGCGGCGGCCGCTGTACTGGAAAATCGAGCTGCCCGTCGGAACCGTCGGGAACAGGTCACCCTCCTGCGTCTGGGAGTCGGAGAAGACGCTGCCCACGATCGAGGTGCCCTGGAAGAGGTTCAGCGTCAGCTTGCCCGAGTACTTGTTCTGGAAGTAGCTGATCGGGTAGAGATTGCCGAACGTCGTCTGGTTCGTCTCGTCGAGCATCTGGAGGTCCTGGTTGATCTTGACGCGGTCATACGCGCCGAAGAACCAGACCTTGTCCTTGACGACGAAGCCGCCGAGGTCGACGCCGACTTCCTGACGGACGTCCTTCTCGAAGACGCTGTTCTGGAACTGCGCGTCTCCGAGCTGCGTGAAGTTCGGCGTCGCGTAGTTGTCGACGTTGCCGTTCTTCTGGTCGGCGCGCATACCGGTGTCGTTGTAGTAGCCGAACACGCCGCCGTGGAACTCGTTACCACCCGACTTGGTGATGACGTTGACCACGCCGCC
>JBKOVK010000084.1:0-15031 GCA_046724475.1 Acidobacteriota bacterium
TTTATAACCCGGCCCTGACCCTTCGCAGCGTGCGATAGACTCGACGGTGATGAGAACGCGGGCGTTGCTTGCGGCCTCACTCCTCGTCACCTCCCTCGCGGCTGCCTCCGAAACCGCGCCGGTCGTCGTGGTCGGGCGCATCGACACTCCGATCCACCCCGCGGCGGCGGATTACCTCCGCAAGGTCCTGGCCCAGGCCGAGGACGATCACGCCGCGCTCGTCGTGCTCACGCTCTCGACTCCCGGCGGCTTGCTGACTTCGACCCGCGAGATGACGTCGGACATTCTGCAGTCGAAGGTGCCCGTCGTCATCTACGTCGCTCCGGCCGGGGCACAGGCCGCCTCGGCAGGATTCCTGCTTCTGCTGTCGAGCGACGTCGCCGCGATGGCTCCCGGGACGAACACGGGCGCGGCGCATCCCGTCGGGGGTGAAGGCCAGGACCTGCCCAAGAAGCTCAACGAGAAAGCCGAGCAGGACGCGCGCGCGTTCGCCCGGACGCTGGCGGAGAAGCGGGGGCGCAACGTCGCGAAGGCGGAGGCGGCGGTCGAGAAGAGCGCCTCCTATACCGAGACCGAAGCGAAGGAAGGCGGGCTGGTCGAGATCGTCGCTCGGGACCTGCCGGATCTTCTCAAGCAACTCGACGGACGGAAGGTCCGGCGCGTGGGAGGCGGGGACACGACGCTCGCGCTGAAGGGTTACCGGCTCGAGGAGCGTCCGATGGGACGCCTGGAGCGGGCGCTCGGGATCGTGTCACACCCCAACGTCGCCGCTCTTCTCTTTCTCCTCGGACTCGCCGGTCTCTACTTCGAGCTGTCGACTCCGGGAGCGATCCTGCCCGGCATCGTCGGAGGAATCTGCCTGCTGCTGGCTTTCTACGCGTTCTCAGTCCTGCCGGTGAATCTGGCCGGCGTCGCGCTGATCCTGTTCGGGGTCCTGCTCTTCGTTGCCGAGATCAAGGTCGTCAGCCACGGGTTGCTCACGCTGGGAGGCGCGATCGCCCTCGCTGCCGGATTCCTGATGCTGTTCTCGGGCAAGGGCGATCGTGCCGGATACCGCGTGGACCTCGGCGTGATTCTGCCCGGGCTCGCTGTGACTGTGGCGGTCGTGGCGCTCCTCGCGAGACGGACGCTCCAGCTGCGCCGGCTGCCCGCGCGGACTGGTGTCGAGGGGATGGTCGGCGCGACCGCCCGGGTCGTGGACGGCTTTGCGGGGCAGCGCCGCGGGCGCGTGCACGTCGTCGGGGAGTATTGGGAGGCCGAGGGGCCCGCGGATCTTGCGCCGGGCGAGATGGCGCGCGTGACGCGGGTCCGAGACGGAGTCCTGCACGTCGAACGGAGGAGCGGATGAGCGGAGTCGCGTCGTTTCCGGGGCTGGTCGTGGCGGGTTTCATTCTGTTGTTGTTTCTCTTCAAGTGGATCAACGTCTTAAACGAGTACGAACGCGCCGTGACCTTCTGGCTGGGCCGGCTCGGCAAGCAGCCGAAGGGGCCCGGCCTCGTGCTGATCTTCTGGCCGTTCGAGCGCATGGTGCGCATCTCGTTGCGGACGGTCGTCCACGACGTGCCTCCCCAGGACATCATCACGAAGGACAACGTGTCCGTGAAGGTCAACGCGGTCGTCTACTTCCGCGTCGTGGATCCGCAGAAGGCCGTGGTGCAGGTGGAAAACTACCTGTACGCGACCTCGCAGCTCGCGCAGACCACGCTGCGGAGCGTGCTGGGCCAGGCTCTCATGGACGAGCTCCTCTCCGAGCGCGAAAAGCTGAACCTGGATCTCCAGAAGGTCATCGACGAGCACACGCAGCCCTGGGGCATCAAGGTCTCGCTCGTGGAGGTCAAACAGGTAGACCTGCCGCCCGAGATGCAGCGCGCGATGGCGAAGCAGGCCGAGGCGGAACGGGAGAAGCGAGCCAAGATCATCCATGCCGAGGGCGAGTTCCAGGCGGCGGCCCAGCTCTCCGAAGCGGCGAAGATCATCGATAAGCAGCCAGCGACCCTGCAGCTTCGCTACCTGCAGACGCTGACCGAGATCGCCAACGAGAAGAACTCGACGATCGTGTTTCCGCTGCCGATCGATCTCATCTCGTCCTTTCTCGGGAAGAAGACGGAGTAGGCCGCCGCATCAACCCGGGCTAAACTGCGGACTGCGTGGAAGCGCCCCGGACCCACTACCAAATCTCGCTGACCGCCCGTCAGGCCGTTGGTCTGTTCGCGGCTCTTCTGATGGCTCTCGCCGTCGCGTTTTTCTTCGGCCTGCAGGCCGGACTGGCGGGGCGCGCGCCGTCGCCGCGAGACGGGGAGCCGGTCGCCGCGCTTTCGGCGCCGCGCGCCGAAACGCCCGAGCCGATGCCGAAGGTCGAGACCGCCGTTCCGAGGGCGGTGTACACGGGTCCCTCCCGGACGGTTCTCGCACCGGTCCCGGGGGGTCCGACCGCGGTGCCCGAGCCTGCCGTGCCCGCCACTCTCCAGCCCTTCGAGGACCGGTCGGCCGACGAGCCTCCCGCGGCGGAAGAGACCCCGGCAGCCGCCGTCCACGCCCCGCCGGCCTCCGAACGGCCGGCCGCCTCGAGCGCCGGCAAATACTGGGTCCAGGTCGCCTCGCTCACGTCTCGCGATGAGGCGGGGTCGCTGCAGACGCGCCTGTCCCGCCACGGTTTTCACGCGCAGATCCTCTCGGCCGACGGTCCGCATGGGAAGGGCCGCGTCTACCGAATCCGCGTCGGACCGTACCCATCGGAGCCGGAGGCCCAGAAGGCCGCCACGCGCCTGGCGAAGCAGGAGAAGCTCAAAGGCCCGTGGGTCGTGCCCGAAGGCAAGTGAGCGCCCCGCTGCCGGCCCGTCCTCCCGAGTGGATCCGCGAGCGCAAGCTCCGGCTGGCGGATCTCCACGAGATCAAGTCGGTCATGCGCGCCAATGGTCTCCACACGGTGTGCGAGGAGGCGCGCTGCCCGAATCGCGGCGAGTGCTTCGCGCGCGGCACGGCGACGTTCCTGCTTCTCGGCGACGTCTGCACGCGCGCGTGCGGCTTCTGCGACATCGCCAACGGCAAGCCGCGGCCGGTGGATCCGGGAGAGCCCTGGCGGGTGCGCGCGGCGGTCGAGCGCATGGGACTCTCCTTCGTCGTGCTGACGTCGGTGGATCGCGACGACCTGCCCGACGGTGGAGCAGCGCATTTCGCCGACACGATTCGCGCGGTGCGCACGCTCGAGCCGGTCCCGGGGGTGGAGGTGTTGACGCCGGACTTTTTGGGACGGCTCGAATCGCTGGAGACCGTGCTCGCGGCGGAGCCCGACGTCTTCAACCACAACGTGGAAACGGTTCCCCGACTCTACCGGCAGGTGCGCCGGGGAGCCCGCCTCGAGCGCTCGCTCCGGCTGCTTGCCGCGGCCAGGCGGATGGCCCCGGAGATGACGACGAAGTCGGGCTTCATGCTGGGGCTGGGGGAGCGCGAGGACGAGGTCCGGGCGCTTCTGGAAGCGCTGCGTGAAGCCGGCGTGGACATCGTCACGATCGGGCAGTACCTGCGGCCGTCGTCGGAGAACCTCCCGGTGGTCGAGTACGTCCATCCCGACGTCTTCGAGCGCTACCGGCTGGCGGGGGAGAGTCTCGGATTCCGCCACGTCTTCGCGGGCCCGTTCGTCCGATCCTCCTATCGGGCGGAGGAGGCTCTCGCCGCGGCCGGGCGCGAGGCGTAGACCAACGCGTGCGACACGGCTGGGAGCGCTGGGGCTCGGTCCTGGCGGGGATCCTTTCCGGGCTTCTTTTCGCGCTGGCGTTCCCGCCGTACAGCCTCGTCCTTCTGCTGCCGCTGGCGTTGATCCCGTGGCTCATCGCCCTGTCGCGCGAGGAGAGCCCGTGGCGTGCCCTGCTCTCCGGCGTGGTTTTCGGCCTGGTGTACTGGTGCGCGTCGATCCCGTGGATCGTCTACGTCGTCACCCACTACGGCGGCCAGAACGCTCCGATGGGGGTCGTCTGCCTGGTCCTCCTGGCGCTGATCCTGGCGGAGTGGCCGGCGCTCGTGGCCTTTGCGACGGTGGCGGTCGCGCCGCCGGCATCGGGATGGCGGCTCGCGCTGTTCCCGCTCTTGTGGTCCGCCTCGGAGCACCTGCGCTGCGTGGTCTACAAGGGCTTCCCGTGGAACCTGACCGGACACGCCCTGTTCCGTCACCCGATCTGGATGCAGACGGCTTCGCTCTGGGGCGTCTTCGGCGTGGGCGCGCTCGTCGCGGCCGTCGCCGTGCTCCTGGCGCGGACGATCGCCGCCCGGACTCTCGTGCCCGCCACGGCGGCCATGGCTCTCGTCCTCGGCGCCGGCGTGTTCGGCGCGTGGCGGATCGCGCGGCCGGCGCCCGGAAGCGAAGAGCTCGCTGTCGCGCTCCTGCAGCCCAACCTGACGGAGGAGATGCGCGCGTCGAGCGCGGGAGCCGCGGCCGGATACAAGTCCGTGCTCGCGCAGGCCGACGAGGCCAGCAACGAGCTGCCGGCGTTGATCGTCCTTCCGGAATCGGCCCTTCCTCTCTACTGGCAGCGGAGCGAGCGACTGCGGCAGGACCTCGCGACGGTCGCGATGCGCGGACCGGCGATTCTTTTCAACGACGTCGAGGAGGATCCCGACGGGCGCTACTACAACTCCGCGCGCCTGCTGACGAGCCAAGGCATCGCGCACCCCTCCTACCGCAAGGTCCACCTGGTGCCTTTCGGCGAATACGTGCCCCTGCCGAAGGTCTTCTTCTTCGTGCGCCAGATCTCCAGCGAGATCGGCGCCTTCAGCGCCGCGCCCGAGCCGGAGCTGCTGAAGGCGGGTCCCTTCGTGATCGGCGTCGGCGTCTGCTACGAGATCCTGTACCCCTCGCTCGTCCGCGGGGAGGTGGCCGGCGGAGCGAATCTGCTGGCCACAATCTCCAACGACTCGTGGTACGGGCGCGCCGGGGCGCAGGAGCAGCACTTCGCGGGCGCGGTCCTGCGCTCGGTGGAGAATTCGCGCTACCTGATGCGCGCCGCGATCACCGGGATCTCCGGCATCGTGGACGATCGGGGAAGGATTCTCCGGGAGTCGCCGGCGGACGAGCGCACGATCCTCACGGGAACGGTCCGGCTGGTCCGGGAGCAAACGGCCTGGACACGCTGGGGACTGGCGCTGCCGACCGCGGCCGACATCGCGGCCGGGGTCGTGCTACTCTACGGCCTCTTCCGGCTCCGGCGCCGGGCGCCGCGAGTGGAAAGCAAAACCTCCCCATGACCGAACGCGACGACCTTCTGGCCTCTCTCGCCGCTGCCTCGGAGCGCCTCGCCGCGCTTCGGGGCTATCTTTGATCTGGACGCGGCGCGCAGCGCGCTCTCCCGCCTGAGGGAAAAGGCCGCCGAACCGGACTTCTGGTCCCGCCAGGAGGAAGCCCAGAGCGTCCTCCGCGAAATCCGGGGCTTCGAGAAGCGGCTGGAGACGGCGGAACGGCTCGACGCTCTGCGGGGCGAGCTGTCGGCACTCGAGGAGCTCCTGCGGGAGGGAGAGCCGGCCGAGGCGGAAGCGCGGGAGTCGCTCGCCGCGGCGGGGGCGTTCGCCGACGAGCTGGAGCTGGCGGTCAAGATGGGAGCCCCCGAAGACTCCAACAACGCGTGGCTCTCGATCCACGCCGGAGCGGGGGGGACCGAGTCGCAGGACTGGGCGGAGATGCTCCTGCGGATGTACATGCGCTTCGTGGAGCAGCGTGGCTGGAAGGCCGAGCTGATCGACCGGCAGGACGGCGAAGAAGCGGGGTTGAAGAGCGCGACTCTCCACGTGATCGGAGACCACGCCTACGGGTACCTGAAGAGCGAGATGGGCGTTCATCGTCTCGTCCGCATCTCTCCCTACGACTCGGCGCAGCGGCGGCACACTTCCTTCGCGTCGGTCTTCGTCGCGCCCGAGGTCGACGAGGACATCGAGATCGAGATCGCGGACAAAGACATCCGCGTCGACACATACCGATCGAGCGGCGCCGGCGGACAGCACGTCAACGTCACCGACTCCGCGGTCCGCATCACGCACCTGCCGACCGGGATCGTCGTCACCTGCCAGAATGAGCGCAGCCAGGGCCGCAACCGCGAGATGGCGATGCGCGTGCTCAAGGCCCGGCTCTATCAGCGCGCCCTCGACGAACGGAAGGCCGAGGAAGAGAAGCGGGTCGGCGAGAAGAAAGCGATCGAGTGGGGCAGCCAGATCCGCTCGTACGTCCTGCACCCTTACCGGATGGTCAAGGACCACCGGACCGGGCACGAGACCGGAGACACGGATCGAGTTCTCGACGGGGGCCTGACGCCCTTCATCGAGGCGTACCTGAAGTCCGCCGCCGAAGGCGGCCGCGCCCGTGCCGAGTAGCCCGACCGCGCCGCCGCCGGCGCGGTCGTGGATGGACGACGTGCGGGACCGGCTGTCCGCGCGCGAGCCGGTCGTGGCGACGCCCTCGCCAGGCATCCGTCGGGCGGCCGTCCTCGTTCCGCTCTTCGTCAAGGACGGGGGGCTGTGGGTGCTCCTGACGCGGCGGACCGAAAGCCTCGAGCATCACCGCGGGCAGATCTCGTTTCCCGGAGGATCGGCCGAGGATGACGACGACTCGCCCCTCGAGACGGCGCTGCGCGAGACCGACGAGGAAATCGGAGTGCGCGCGGAGGACGTCAAGCCCCTCGGTACTCTGTCGCCCCTGACGACGGTCACGAACTTCTACGTCGAGCCCTTCGTCGGAGCGATCCCGAACCCGTATCCCTTCCGCGTCGCCGAGGCCGAGATCGCCGAGTTGATCGAGGTTCCGGTCGCAACGTTGCTGGACCCGAAGGTGCTGGAGACCCGGATGCTGCCGGGGCGCGAGGAGCCCGTGCTCTTCTACCATCACGGCGACCACGTGATCTGGGGCGTGACTGCCCGTATCTTGAAGGAGTTCCTCGACGCGTTGCGGTGACTCTTGGCTGCCGACAACCTAGGTGAGCAGTATCGCCCTGGTTCGCGGCGCGAGGAGTCTCCCGAAGTAACCGAGGGAGGAGCCTCGCGCCGCGGGAGCGGGAGCGCAAGCTCCCGCGACGGTTTAGTGCGAATACTCCTTCTCGCCCGCCTCCACGCGGAAGGGAAGCTTGTTCTGCGGCGGGGGAAGAGGGCACGTGGCGTACGCCGTGAAGACGCACGGCGGGTTGTAGGCCTTGTTGAAGTCGATGAATGTCTTCCCGTCGACGGGCGGCGCCACGTAGAGGAAACGGCCGGCGCCGTAGGTATCGGTGCCGTTGGTCCGGTCTCCGAAGATCACGAAGTAGTCGGTCTCGCCACGCTCGAGCACGGGATCGAGGCGGTAGGACTTGCCGTCGTGGACGAAGACCAGGGCTCCCGGCGAGGTCTCGGTGTCGACGTGGCCGAGCACGTTGGGCACCCGGATGGACTTGGGCGGATCGTACGTCTCAAAACGCGCTTCGATGCGCCACGCCGGGTTCGTCGGAAAATACGGGATGCCTCGGAACGTGCCGCGCGCCTCGCTGGCGGAGTCCTTGACACGGACCGCGAAGCGGCCTCCCCGCTCGATCACGTAGAACCGCAGCGAGCCGTGGGCCAGGATCGTCGGGTTGCCGTCGACGTCGGACCGCAGCGGAGTCGTCGTCACGGGGCGCCCGTCGGCCGCGACCGTGGCACCGGGGCGCGCTCGAAACGACAGCGCGCCGTCCGATAGAACGATCGTCCCGAGCTCCGCGGGAGCGCGGTCCGAAGGAAGCGCCACGCGGCTCCCGGCGGCGCTTCCCACGGTGTTGTCGCCGGGATCCAGCCACCAGAGGCCGATCACCGAGAGCCACCCGTCTTCGGCGGTGAGCCGGGCGACGCGCGCCGCCCTCCACGCCGCGATCGAATCGGTGTAGGCGGCGTCGGTGGGAGGCGTCACGAGCATGGCCGAGAGAAGGACGAGCGAGGCCGACACCGGGATCCGCGCCGCGGTCAGGACGCGGCTTTCTCCAGCGAGGCGATCTCTCCGGCGCGGGCGAGGTTCGCCTTGGCCGGCTCGAAGTTGCCGTCGAGGCCCAGCGCCTTCTGGAAAGCCTCGGTCGCTCCCGGGTAGTTCGCGCGGCGCACGCGGACGACGCCCAGGTCGTTCCAGAGCGCCGGGGACTTGGCGTTGTTCTCGATGGCCCTCGTCAGCGCGGCCTCGGCCTCCGCGAGCTTGCCCTGCGCCGCGAGCGTCGAGGCCAGCGAGGTCGCGGCCTCTTCGCTCAACGGGTCCAGCGAGAGCGCAGTCGTGAACGCGGCCGCGGCGTCGTCGAGCTTCTTCTCCTGGATCCGGACCTGGCCCAGCGCGGTCCAGACCGAAGCCTCCTTGCCGTCGAGGCGGGCGGCCTCGGCGAGCTCGCGCGCGGCCTCCTTCCACATCGACTTCTTCCGGAACACCCGTCCCAGGTTCTCGTGGAACACCGCGCGACCCGGATCCAGTCGCACGGCTTCGATCAGCTCGTCCTGGGCTCGGTCGAGCTCGTCGGAACGATAGAGGAAGACACCGAAGTCGTTGCGCGCGTCCGCGGAGGTGGCATCGATCTCGATAGCCCGGCCGAAAGCGATCCGGGCCGCGCTCTTGTCGCCGAGCTCCAGCATGGAGCGCCCGAGCCCGCGCGCGGCGGCGACGCTCTTGGGATTGAGCTCGAGAGCGCGGCGGTAGTGGCTGGCCGCGGTGTTCCACTTCCGCTGGGCTTCGGCCACGACTCCGAGCCCGAGCTCCGCCTTCGGATTGCCCGAGTCGAGAACGACGGCCGCGCTGTATTCGCGCTCGGCGTCGACGTCCTGGCCGCCCGCCAGCGCCGCGTCGCCGGCGATCCGGTGCGCCTCGGCGTTGCGGGGATCGGCCTCCGAGGCCTGTCGCGCGAGCGCGCCGGCGGTGCGGAAGTCGCCCTTGGCCAGCGCCGACTCGGCGTCTTCGATCAGCGGCCCGACGGCTACCGCAAGGGAGGTCCCCGTGCCTGCGGTCTCGAGGGGTGCGGCGCCGATCGGCGTGGAGCTGACCGATCCTTTCTCGATGTCGGCGATGCGCTTGCGCGCGGCGTCGGCGTCGGCGGTACGCCCCAGACGCTCGTTGGCTTCGGCCAGCAGACGGAAGACTTCGGGATCGTTGACGTTGCCCGCGCGCTTGAGGTCGTAGAGCGCCTCCTCGGCTTTTCCGTCGGCGAGCTTCGCGCGGGCCGACCGCTTGAGCTCCTCGACGTCGATCGGAGGCACGTTGGCGCCGGCGACTTCGGCGCGGACGGCGCCGGCGAGATTGGCGAAGTCGGGGCTGTAGAAGTCGGGGATCACCTGGAGGTCGGGCCGCGCGGTCAGGGCCGACTTGAGCTGCTCGCGCGCGCTCTTGGAGCTGCCGGCGATGTAGTACGACCACGCGCTCTGCAGGTGCAGGTCGGCCTGGCGATCCGGGGTCAGACCCGCCGCCTCGGCGGCTTTCGCGTACTTGTCTCCGGCCTCCTTGAAACGGCCCGAGTCGAACGCCTTCTTGGCGTCGGCTTCGAGCTTCGATGTGTCCTGTGCGGGAAGGGCGGCGGAGATCAGAACGAGTCCGAGGGCCAGGGCGGCAACGCGTCTCAGGATGCACCTCCAGACGGCGCCGGCGACGGAGGCGGCGCATTCCACGTCTTCGGAGCGCCTTCGGGCACCGTGACTTTCTCAGTCACGGGATTGGAGCCCTCACGGGAGAGCGTGATGCTGTAATCGCCGGGCGGAAGCTTCAGGCGAGCGGCGTCGGGGAGAGACCCCTTGTACTTGCCGTCCACGAGCACGCGCGCGCCGGCCCAGCCGGGCGCCTCGATCACCAGCATGGACACCGGGAACTGGAAGTGAATGCGGTTCTCGGCTCCGGCCTGGACCTTGAATTTCCGCTCGTGAGGCGGGAAATCCTTGGCCTCGAAGCGCACCGTGTGCTCGCCCTCTTCGAGCGTGATTGTGCGCGCCGGGATCGACGGGCCGATCGTCTTCCCGTCGACCGATAGCGTTGCGATGGGGACCGAGGAAAACTGGACCTTGACCTTCTTGGGTGGAGGCGGGATCTCCGTAGGCACGACGGCGGGAGCCGGGGGGGACGTGGGCACGGCCTGGGCCACGGCCGGAGCGGCAGTCGGAACAGCGGCGGGCTCGCCGCTTCCAAGCTTGGGCTCCGGGAACTCCATGGCCGGCGTGGGAGCGACGGCCGCCGGTGGAGGAGGCGCGGGAAGCGGTTTCGCCGCCTCGGGACGTCGCTGCATCAGAAGATACGCGCCCACGGCCGCGGCAATGACCGCCAGGAGTCCCCCGAAGATCGCGATTCGCGTCTTCCCGACACCCGTCGCGACTTCCGTGTCGCTGGTGCGCCGGGTCGGCTGGTCTTCCGCCGGTACTTCGGCGGCGGACGGGTCGCGAAAGTTGACGAGCTCCAGCGCCGGCCGGCTGCCGGATATCGATCCGGAGACCGGTGTCTTGTCGGACGCCGGCACCCGGGCGAGGGCTCCGGAGGGAGGCGTGATGTTCGCGCGCGCGGCCGACACGCCGCTCGACGGCGTTGCCAGCGTCGTCTCGAGTTCTTCGTTGGGGCGAGGCGTCCGCACCGTGGCGGAGTCGCTCGAGCGGACCTGGTACATGCCCGAGGCTCCAGTCAATTCGCGGAAGACCGCCTGGAGGTCCTTGCGGAACGCCTCCATCGTCGGGTATCGGTCGGCCGGGTTCTTCGCCATCGCACGATCGACCGCCGCGGCGAGCGACGGAGGCGCATCCTGCGCGACGGCCGCGATCGGCTCGGGCGTCTCGTTGAGGATCTTGTAGAGAACCGTCGAGAGATGCTCTCCCCGAAACGGCTTGCGGTAGGCGAGCAACTCGTAGGCCAGGACACCCAGAGCGAACACGTCGGTCCGGCGGTCGATCGCCTCTCCGCGGATCTGCTCGGGCGCGAGGTAGGCGGAAGTGCCGAGCGTGATGCCCGTCTGGGTCAGGTTGGACTCGGTCTGGAGGGACTTCGCGATGCCGAAATCCATGACCTTCACCGTGCCGTCGTCGAGGATGCGGACGTTGGCGGGCTTGACGTCGCGGTGGACGATCGAGGCATTGTGGGCGTAACCGAGGCCGTCGGCGATCGCCATCACGATCTCGACCTTGCGCGCCGCTGCGATCGGTTCTCCCCGCTTGATCTTCTTGTCGAGGTCCTCGCCGGTCAGGAACTCCTGGACGATGTAGGGGATGCCGTTCTCGACGCCGAAGTCGTAGATCGTGGTGATGTTGCGGTGGTGAAGGTTCCCGGCCAGCTCGGCCTCCCGGAAGAACCGGTGCTTGATCTCCTCGTCGTTGACCTGGCAGGTTTTGATCGCGACGGTGCGCTTGATGAACGGATCCCGGCCCTTGTAGACGGCGCCGAACCCGCCTACCCCGATTTGCTCGGAGACTTCGTATTTTCCGATCTTGTCGAGCATCCGTGCGCCCCGCGAACACCCAGTTTAATCGAACTCGAAAGCGTCCGAAACCGTTCGCAGGCAGAGGCTTGTGCTAGGTACACTGTTTCGGTGCGCACTCGAACGGCCGTCGCCGCGCTGGCCCTTGCTCTCGCCGGGACCGCGTGCGGCGGCGGCGAGAAGACGACCGCTCTCGACCCGGTCCGCGCGATTCGAAAGAGCGTCGAGCCTCGCTTTCGGCCGCCGGAAGACGGAAGGCTGACTCAAGCACAGGCCGATCTCTACCTGAAGCTCCGAGGCGCGGGGCCGGGAGGAGAAGTGGAGGCGGCTCGGACGCTGGGAGTCGATCCCGCGGAAGTGCAGTGGACGCGCAGCCGGATCGCGGAGGCGCTCCAGGCCCTCGACGCCAGGGCCGTTCGCGAAGCCGCGGTCGAGTCGTACACGAAGGGGATCGCCGCCCTGCGCGAGGCGCGGCGCGTCAGCCGCGATTCGAGGACCTCGGCGCGGCTGGACGCCGAGATCGCGGCCCTCGAGCGCGAACGCACGGCGGCGCGGCGGACCGAGCCCCTCTTGCCCGGAGTCGCCCAGAACGCGGCGCTGATCGCTCCGCGGCGCGCGCAGCTCGAATCCGCCGGACCGTGACTCCGCTGGCCCGGTTTCTCGAGGAGGAAATCATGGCGGGCTCGTTTCCGGGAGCCACCGCTCTCGTCGCGCGGGGCGACGAGATCTTGGCCGACGAGGTCGCCGGCAGTGCGATCGTGGAGCCTCGAACCGAGGCCGTCACACCGGACACGCTCTTCGACCTGGCGAGCTTGACCAAGCCTCTTTCGACCGGAGCGATCCTCGCGTCTTCGGGCGACGCTCTTCCGCTGGATGCATCGCCGGGGCGCTTCCTTCCCGAATGGAAACGGACGCGCTACGACGGGATCACGCTGGCGCATCTCCTGACGCACACCTCGGGCCTGCCCGCGTGGTTCCCGCTCTACGTTCGGGGAGAGGGCCCGGCCGCGTACCGCCGCGCGCTCGGAGAGCTCGAACCCGAAGAGGCTCCCGGCAAGCGAGTGATCTACAGCGACCCGAACTTCCTTCTGATGGGCGAGATTCTCGAAACCGCTCTTGGCGCGCCGCTGGACCGGCTCTTCCTCGAGACCGTCGCCTCGCCCGCAGGCTCCGGAGCGAGGTTCCTTCCGGCGCCGCCCGCCGCCTTCGCCGCCACGGAAAAAGGGGATCGATTCGAGCGTGCGATGGTCGCCGCCCGGGGGCTCGCCTACGCCGGCTTCCGGGACGGTGTGGTGCGCGGAGAGGTCCACGACGGAAACGCGTTCCGGCGAGGCGGCGTGGCCGGACACGCGGGTCTCTTCGGCACGGCACGCGACGTCTGGAAGCTCGCCCTCGCGTGGCTATCGCCGCGGCTCGCCGCCTTCGGCGCCGATCGCACGAAGGAGCTTCCGGAGGCCCGAGGTCTCTCGTGGCAGGGCCGGCGCGGCGCGGGCTCGGCAATCCCGGAGATGAGCGCCGGTAGCTTCGGCCACACGGGCTTCACCGGCACGTCGCTCTGGATCGATCCCGCTCGCGAATGGATTCTCGTGCTCCTGACCAACCGCATTCATCCCGAGGTCAAAGAGATCCCGTTCAACGAGGTGCGCCAGCGCTTTCACCGCGTCGCATACGAGAGCCTGGGTTGAGTCTGTTTCCTGCAGGATTGCGATAGACTGCCGGGCTCCATGGCAGACCAGCCCATCCTCATTCTGGAAGGCGCGCGGACTCCGATGGCCGAGTACAACGGCGCTTTCTCGGACGTCTCGGCCATCGACCTCGGGGTGCACGCGTCCCGGGAGGCTCTCGCGCGCAGCGGTGTCGAGCCCGGCGCCATCGACCACGTGATCTTCGGCAATGCCCTCCAGACCTCCGGCGACGCGATCTACGGCGCCCGCCACGTTGCGCTGAAGGCGGGCGTGCCCAAAGAAATCCCGGCCCTGACCGTGAACCGCCTCTGCGGTTCGGGTTTCGAGTCGATCGTGCAGGGGGCGCAACGGATTCTCCTCGGAGAGGCGAAGACGGTTCTGGCCGGCGGCATGGAGAACATGTCCCAGGCCCCTCACGTCATCCGCGGCGCGCGCAAGGGTCTGAGGCTCGGTCAGGGGCAGCTCGAAGACTCGCTGATGGTGGCGCTTATGGACTCCTACTGCGGCCTCTACATGGCGCAGACTTCGGATCGCGTCGCCGCGAAGTACGACATTACCCGCGCGGAACAGGACGACTACGCATTGTCGTCTCAGCAGCGCGCGGCCGCGGCCTGGTCGGCCTGCCGGCTGTCGGAAGAGGTCGTTCCCGTGGAGGTCAAGGCGGGGCGCAAGACCGTCCGCGTCGAGAAAGACGATCACATGCGTCCGGATTCGACGTTGGAAGGTCTCGCGGCGCTGCCTCCCTCCTTCGGCAAGGACGGCTCCGTCACGGCGGGCAACGCCTCGGGCATCGTCGACGGAGCGGCCGCCGTGGTCGTCGCGTCCGAAGAGGTGGCTCGCGGGAAGAAACCCCTCGGACGGCTGGTCTCGTGGGCCGTCGTGGGTGTCGAGCCCGAGCTGATGGGTCTGGGCCCGGCTCCCGCGGCGCGCAAGGCGATCGCGCGGGCCGGACTTTCCCAGAAGGACATCGGTCTCTGGGAGATCAACGAGGCCTTCGCCGGGCAGATCCTCGGCGTCATCCGCGAGCTCGGTCTGGACCGGGAGATCCTCAACGTCAACGGCGGGGCGATCGCTCTCGGTCATCCCCTCGCCGCGACCGGGACGCGCTGCGCGCTGACTTTGCTCAAGGAGATGCGACGCCGCGGCGTGCGCTACGGCCTGGCAGGAGCCTGCATCGGCGGCGGACAGGGCATCGCCGTGGTGGTCGAATCCGCGGCTTGATTCGGCGATCGCGCGTTCGACATTCATGAACTGGACCGAGCGGATCCTCGATTTTCCGGTGCGTGCGGCCGCCGTCGACGATTTCCTGCGCGACCTGCGCGCCCGTGGAACGGGGGACTTGAACGCCGTGATGACGACATTGAACGAAGGGGGCCTCTGCCGGCAGGCGCTGCGCCACTGGACCGAAAACGGCTGGATCGTGGTGGCTCCGTCCACGCCGACCCTGGCCCTGACGGGACCGGCCTTCGTACGAACCCTGACGCTGCGCAACTTCTGCGGCGAGCCCGAGGTTGCCGAAAACGAGATCGAGATCGCGCCAGGAGCTCCGGCTCGCAAAGAGGAGGATTCGAAGAGCGATGGGGATTCGTAAAGTCGGTGTCCTCGGCGCGGGCCTGATGGGCTCGGGCATCGCCGAGGTCTGCGCGAAGGCGGGTTACGAGACGGTCGTCCGCGAGGTCAGCGAGGACCTCGTCAAGAAGGGCATCGGGAAAATCGAGGCCTCGCTCGGCAAGGCGGTGGAGAAGGGCAAGCTCCCCGCGGGCGAGAGGGACGCTGCCCGAGCCCGAATTTCCTCCACGACGAAGCTCGAGGACCTGTCCGATTGCGACATCGTTTTGGAGGCCATCGTCGAGAACCTCGACGTCAAGAAGGAGACGTACAAGGCGCTGGACGGGATCTGCAAGCGCGAGGCGATCTTCTGCTCGAACACCTCGTCGCTGACGATCACGG
>JBKOVK010000342.1:0-29981 GCA_046724475.1 Acidobacteriota bacterium
GTCGAAGGGGACCGCGCCGTCGTGCTCTTCGACGGCACCGGCGCGGTCATCGACAACCTCTACGGCGAGGCGCTCCTGCGCCGTGAGAACGGCGCCTGGCTCGTTCACGAGGACATGGTGTCGGTCGGGTCGCGCTAGGAGGCGTTGAGGCCCAGCTCCGTCTTCAGGAAGTCCTTGACGCCGGGCCCTCCGGTCAGGCGCAGCGTGACGAGTGCGCCCTTTCCCTGGAGCTCGATCCCGAAGTCGAGGAACGGGCAGCACCGGGATTCCAGCTCCGCCCACTGGGCGACCTCGACGACGCACCAGGGCTCTCCCCGAGCGTCCACGCCGAGTTTCTTCAGGTCCAGCGACAGGGCGTACCCGTCCGGCAGCTCCGAGGTCTTCACGACGGCGCTCATCAGTTTCTTGCCGAGAGCCTCGTGCTTCTCCCGCTGCGAGGCGTTGAGCGCGTCGAGCCGGCAAGCGAGAGGCTCGGCGGTCTGGGCGGTTCCGGCGGCGGCGGCGATGAGGGCCAGGGACAAGGCGATCGGTGGGATGCGCATGGCGAAATCTCCTTTCGCCGTCCCTTCTAGGACTTAAAGTACACTTTAAGTCAAGGAGATTTTCGCCATGACGATCGGCGAGCTTTCCCGGCGGACGGGCCTTCCGTCTTCGACCATCCGCTACTACGAGCGGGAGCGCCTGGTGCCTTCCCCTCCCCGCGTCGCGACGCGCCGCGTCTTCGGGGACGACGTGGTCGCGCAGCTCGCCGTCGTCCGGCTCGCCCGGGAAGCCGGCTTCACGCTCGCGGAGATCCGCCGCCTGCTCAACGATTTCGGACGGGACCGCTGGCGGGGGCTCGCGGAGACGAAGCTCGCCGAGATCCGGGCTTCCGAGGAGCGCCTGCGCGCCATGGCGGCGCTGCTGACGAAGCTCCTCGACTGCCGGTGCCGCGACCTCCAGGTCTGCGGGCGAATGATTGGACGAGTCAAGAGTCGGCCCGGACAGCCTCAGGTCTCGTCCCGTCGCGGCGCGAGGAGTCTCCCGAAGTAACCGAGGGAGGAGCCTCGCGCCGCGGGAGCGGGAGCGCGGCGAAGGATCAGGCGCTCGGTCGAGCCCGGTATGGCGAGCCGAGCGCCGGTGGCGTGAGCCAGATTCTGAGCAAGCTCCCGCGACGGTCTACAGGAGGCCGATCCCCCGCGACACCAGCACGCCGACGCAGACCAGGGAGATCAACGACTGGACCATCGTGAGGACCTTCGCCCAGCGCGACATGATCGCGGTGTCGGTCGGGCCCAGCGTCGCGCTCGTCGCGAACGCGACGAAGAGATAGTCGACGAAGTTCGGCATCCAGTTGTCGTCCCCGGCAACGTTCCCACCGGGCATCATCTGGGGGAAGAAGAAGGCTCCCTCCGTGTGTTCACCCCGTTTCTCGCGAGCGTGAGGGCCGCCGCCATCCAGCCGCCAGTACCACAGCGCGAACACCAGCAGGTTGGTGACCCACAGCACGGAGGCGGACTTCAAGAGAACGGCCGGAGGCTCCGTCTTCGAGGGCAGCGTCATCAGCAGGCGAACGATCGCGTAGATCAGCGCCAGCGTCACGATCACGCTGATCGCGTAGCCGCCCGTCTTGTCCAGACGGTGATTGCCGGCACGATGCGCCGAGTACGTAGCCACGACCAGGACGCCGACGAGGACCGGCACGGCCCAGCGCGGGCCCAGAACGAGCTCATCCGGAAGGGCGAGCGAGCAACCCGTGAGACCGACGATCGCGACGATGACGGGCCACCGCGCCTCGGTGATCGCCTCGACCGGCTTCGCCACTCGTCTAGCTTACGACGCGCGGCCGAAGCAGCCGCGCCATTCCGAGCTCCAGAAAACCCACCAGGACGCCGGGCAGCAGAACCTTCAAACCGACGGTGAAAGCTCCGGTTTCTCCGGGGATCAGGAGGTGCCCGGGAAGCAAGGCCAGCCCGGTGAGATAGAGAAGCTGGGTCAGCGCGCCCCCGGACAGGCTCAGGCTGGCCAGCAGTGGCCGGCCCAGCGTTTGCCATCGACGCGACCAGGACGTGGCGAGCCCGAACCCGACGGCCCCGGGAACCGCCGTCATGGCGAGCATCCAGCCGGCCATGGCCAGGTTCTCGCGCAGGCTCTCTTCGGGAGAGCGCCAGACGCCGAGGAGGAAGAAGAGAAGGACGGCCGCCGCCGCGAACCCGACGGCATACAGGACGGCGGATATTGCCGCCGACTTGACGAACGCCACTGCGGTGAATTGTCGCAGAGACGGCGCTCGCCCCGCGAACTCCCGTGACAACATGGTCCCGTGAACCGGCCGATCCACCGGTCGTTGACTCTCGGCTTCCTCGCTTCGACGCTATTGGCCGGCTGCACGCTCCATCGCCTTCCCGATCCGAAGACGCCGGATTGCGCCCCGGTCACCGCTCCGGCCCTGTGGGAGTGCATCGACGCGATCCCGCGCCAGGATCGGGCGGAGAGCGCCTTCACCAGCACGCTCCGCGTCTCCGACGTGTCGCGGAAGGAGAAGGACCAGGCGCTCCCCTCGGCCTGCGAGGGCCCGACGCCGACGGGATTCACGCAGGAGCGTCTGGAGATGCTGTCCGGCCGCGCGCCGCTCGTCGCGTTCGTGGCGCCACCCGCCGGCGATTCGAGCCCGATCGTTTTCGTCGTCCACGGAATGTTCGACAGCAAGAACACGAGCTACGTCCAGGTCACGGGCGATCTGCTCCGGCGCCAGGGGTTCGGCGTGGTCATCCCCGACATGCGCTTCCACGGCTGTCTCCTCTCCAAGCAATGGCTGCCGACACTCGGCGTGGAGGAGGGCGCGGACCTCGCCGCGTGGGCGAAGCGAATCGCGAGCGACTATCCCGGCCACCCGATCGGGCTCGTCGGTTTCAGCCTGGGCGGACTGAGCATCCTGCACGCCATGGGAGAACCCGATGCGGCGAACGTCTTCGCGGCGGGAGCCGTGGCGGTCTGTCCGGCGGCGGATCTTCCTCGAGTCGTTCAGTACCTCGACGCCAAGGTCTTCTTCGCGGACTCGGGTTTCACCGAGTCGATGAGAAAAGGCTTCCACTCGTATCTGCGCAAGCGGTCGAAGGAGCTGGGCGTGGAGAGCGACGGCACCTTTCAGGACGCGTTGCGGCAAGTCGCCGCGGTCATGCCGGCACTGGGCCCGGAGCCGCAACAGCTCCTGCAGCGCGCGGATCCGTCGAGCGCCGTGGCCTCTTCGCCGCGGCCGCTGCTGATCCTCGTGACGTCCAACGATCCGATCATCCCCGTCTCCTCGATCGGGGATCTCGCCCGCGCCGGGCGCGACAATCCGCGCGTGCACCTGATCGAGACGCCCTTCGGCGGGCACATCGGCCAGCCCGGCGCCGCGCCGGACTGGTACGCGGCCGTCCTCGCGGCGTTTTTTCGTTACAGCGCGACGGTCGCCGACTAAGTTGTCGGCTTCGCGACTTTCTCCCAGACCAGGTCCCAGGCCTCGCGACGCTGGGCGAAGCCCGTGATCTTTCCGGAGGCGTCGCGCAGGAAGACGTAGCGATACCGAGGCTTGCCCGGAACGAAGAGCACGTCGGGCGCCTCGGCGCGGAGCGTCTCGGGCTTGCGGCCGGTCTGCTGGCCCTCGAGGCCGTCCCCCGTGCACCGCACCTCGTAGTGGATCGCGGAAGTGAGCGCGTACTCGCCGCAGTATTGCTCGCGCATGGCAAGAGTCAGAGAGATCGCGGGAGGATCGGTCCGCAGCGCCGTGATCTGGCCGGCGACCAGGCGCCAGCCGTCCTTCGTCTTCCTCCAGGTCTCCGTGGTGCGGTACTTGCAGTGCAGCTTGTGACCGTGAAAGACCTCGTTCTCGTCGTCGACATACGTCGCCACCGCGACGTCTCCGTGAACCACGGCGTCGAAGTCCTGGATCTCGATCGATCCCGAGACGCCTTCGGGAAGAGGCTTGATCCCGCCGACCATGTCCTTCTTGGTCTGCACGTCGCCGCTCTCATCGATGTAACGGGCCTCCGGATCGAGGTACCGGTCCCAGACCGAGGACGTGCCGTTGGTAATGGCGTCGATGAGCTCCTTGGTCTGCCGCCGCAGGAGATCCGCGTCGCTCTCGGAGGGATTGGGCGGAGCGAGGCCCGAGAGAATGAGCAGCAGAGCGGGCGCGAAGGCTGAAAGATGGCTCGGCATCCCGAGACTCTAACCCGACCCGCGTCGGGCGAGATCTCCTCCGCGCGCGAGTACTACCGGCGCATCCTCCCCTTCTACGAAAAGGAGTCGCTGGCGCGGGCGCACCTGGCGTTCTGGCGCGCCATGGCGCAGGCAGCCCGGCCGAAGCGGATCCTCGAGATCGGAGCGGGGCTGGGCCGCATCACCTCGGAGCTCGCGCGCGTAGCTCCGGCGACCGGGCTGGACGTGTGCCTCGAGATGCTCTCGATCGCGCGGCGGCGCCCGGGACGCGCGCATTTCGTGGCGGCGGACGCGCGACGCGCCGCCTTCCCGGCGTGCTTCGACCTGATCGTGGCGCCCGGAGATCCCATCTCGCATATGACCACCAGCTCCGATCGCAGGCTCGCGCTCTCCGCGGTCGCGCGGCAGCTGTCGCCGCCGGGGATCTTCGTGCTCGAGGGGCTCTACCGGCGGCGGTCCGAAGTTGCGCATCCCCGTCGGACGATTCGATACGCGCAGGGAGTCCTCGAGATCGACGAGGCATGGTTTCCGGTCGGCGGAGGCAATCTCTGGCGCGCCCGCTACCACTATCGGGACCGGCGAAAAGACGGGACCCTGCGGACGCTCGACGCCGCGTTTCTCGCGCGCGCCTGGGACCGGGCGACGATGCGCGGTCTCTTCGGCGACTGTGGGCTCGAGATCGCGGCCCTGTGGGGCGATTTCGATCGTCGGCCCCTCCGTCGGGACTCGCCGCGCATCGTGGCCGTGGCGCACCGAAAAGGGACCGGGGAGTCCCGCGAGACCCGCCGCGCGCTGGCAAGGATCTTGCGGACGTGAACTATCGGGAGGAGCGATGTTGAGAGATCGGAGCGAGGCCGGCCGCATCCTGGCCCAGAAGCTCCAGCACTACGCGAACCGGAGCGACGTTCTCGTCCTCGGCCTTCCGCGGGGCGGCGTTCCCGTGGCGGCCGAGGTCGCGAACGCCCTGCACGCTCCGCTCGACGTCTTCCTGGTCCGCAAGCTCGGGCTGCCGGGGCACGAGGAGATCGCGGCCGGCGCGCTCGCCAGCGGCGGACTCCGCGTTTTGAACCTGCCGCTGCTCGAGATGTACGCGGTCACGGAACGGGAGATGGCCCGGATCCTCCTGCGCGAGCGCTTGGAGCTGGAGAGGCAGGAGCGCGTGTATCGATCCGACCGTCCGACGCTGGACGTCCACGGAAAGACGGTGATCCTGGTCGACGACGGTCTCGCGACCGGGTCTACGATGCGTGCGGCCGTGCTCGCCCTGAAGCAGGGACGGCCGGCTCGTATCGTCGTGGCGGTGCCGGTGGCTCCGCCCGACACGTGCGAGAGCCTGCGTTCGGTCGCCGACGCCGTCTTCTGTCCGATCACTCCGCAACCCTTCGGCGCCGTCAGCCGCTGGTACGTGGACTTCGATCCGACCGACGACGAGGAGGTGCTGGAGAGCCTGCGGCAGCCGCCGAGGGCGCCGGTCATTCCGTTTCCGCCCGACGCGACCTCGCGGAAACGAACGGCCTAAAGATGTAGTGCCTGAGGATGTAGACATCCGACACCCATGGGTGTAGGCTGCCTACATGCCTGACCGCGAGCCGTACAAGAATCCGATCGAGCTCCTCCAGGGGACCCTCGACCTCCTCGTCCTGCAGACGCTGACCTGGGGGCCGCAGCACGGCTACGGGATCGCCAGCGCGATCCGGGCCGGTTCTCGCGACGCCCTGCAGGTCGACACCGGGTCGCTCTACCCCGCCCTCCACCGTCTCGAGCGCGAGGGAGCCGTCGCCGCGGAGTGGAAGGTCTCCGAAAACAAGCAGCGCGTCCGGGTCTACCGGCTCACCGCCGCGGGCCGGCGCAAGCTCACGCTGGAGCGCTCGCGCTGGGATCGTCTGCGAGAGGCGATGGCCGGAATCCTCGACGCCGCGGCACGCCCCAGCGAGGCATGAACCCTTTCGCCCGCCTCTTCGGACGGCGGCGGCGCGAGCGGGAGCTCGACGAGGAGATCGCGGCACACCTGCGGATGGCGGGCGAGGAACAGACGGCCGGAGGAGCTTCGGCCGAAGACGCCGCGCGATCGGCCGCGCGCGAGTTCGGCAACGTCGGGCTCGTCAAGGAAGTCACACGCGAACAGTGGGGATGGTCCACGCTCGCGGAGATCCTGCGCGACGCGCGTTACGGCCTGCGGCTCCTGCGGCGATCCCCGGGCTTCACGGCCGTGGCCGTGGCGGTCCTGGCTCTCGGCATCGGCGCCAACACCGCGATCTTCTCGGTCGTCAACGGCGTCCTGCTGCGTCCGCTGCCCTTCCCCGACTCCGAACGAATCCTCTCGCTGCGTCCCCTGGTCACCCGCCCGGTACGCTCGCCCGCCGCCGCCTCCTATCCGGATTTCTTCGACTGGCGCGCGCAGAGCCGCTCCTTCACGGCCATGGCTAGCCGCCGGGGCGTCGGCATGACGCTGACCGGAGTCACGCCGTCGGCATACGTGCGAGGCCAGGTCGTCTCCAGCGAATTTTTCCTCGTGCTCGGAGTCGCGCCGGCTCTGGGCCGCGGCTTCGTGCCCGGGGACGATGCGCCCGGCACACGCGTCGTCGTCCTGTCGCATGGCCTCTGGCAGTCGCGCTTTGGCGGAGACCCCGGAATCCTCGGACGCGCCATCGGCCTGGACGGGCACGACTACACCGTCGTCGGCGTGGCGGCGGCCGGCTTCCAGTTCCCGGTCGACGAGGACGGGGTGGAGTTCTGGATGTCCGCCTCGATGGACGCCGAAGGCGAGAAGCCATGGACGTCCAACCGCGACCTGACCGCGCTCGACGTCATCGGCCGTCTCAAACCCGGCGTCTCGCTCGCCGCGGCCCGCGCCGAGATGATCGGCATCGCGAAACGCCTGGCGCGGCAATACCCGGACACCGACCGCGACCGGGACGAGGTCCTGGTCATTCCGGAGCTCGACCGCGTGGTCGGCGACGTCCGGACCCCGCTGCTGGTCCTCCTGGGCGCCGTGGGCTGCGTGCTGTTGATCGCCTGCGCCAACGTCGCCAACCTTCTCCTCGCGCGCGCCACGGCGCGCCACCGGGAGCTCGCGCTGCGCACGGCGCTGGGCGCGGGCCGCCGTCGCGTTCTTCGCCAGCTCCTGACCGAGAGTCTGATCCTGGCGCTGGTCGGCGGCGCCGCCGGTCTCCTGCTGGCGCTGGCGGGTCAGCGGCTGCTCCTCCAGTTCTCGCCGGGCCGCATCCCGAGGCTCGAGCACGCGGGTCTGGATCCGCGCATCCTTGTCTTCACCCTTGGCGTCGCGCTCGTCACCGGGATCCTTTTCGGAATCGCTCCGGCCCTGCGCCTGTCGAGGACGGATCTCTCGCAGGCGCTCAAGGAAGGAGGGCGCGGGTCCGAGGGAGGAGCGGGCCACAACCGTTTTCGCTCGATGCTGGTGATCGCCGAGACCGCGATCGCCGTCGTGCTGCTGACCGGAGCGGGTCTCCTCGTCGAAAGCTTCCGCAAGCTCCAGAGCGTGGACCCGGGCTTTTCCGCGCGAGACGTGGCGACGTTTCACACGAGCCTGCCCGAGGCGAAGTACGACGAGGCGCGGCAGGTCCGCTTCTACGACGACCTGCTCGATCGCGTCCGCAGCCGGGAAGGCGTGCGCTCCGCTGCGGCGATCTTTCCCATCCCGCTCGGGGACAGCCACATCGGGATCACGTTCACCATCGAGGGGCGCCCCGTCCCCAAGGCCGACGAGCCCTCCGCGCAGTATCGCCAGGTCAGCCCGGGCTACTTTCAGACGATGGGAATCCCGCTCCTCTCCGGGCGCGACTTCACGGACAGAGACGACACGAAGGCGCCGCCCGTGATCATCGTCAACGAGGCTCTGGTCAGGACGTACTTCCCGGGCGAAAACGTCCTCGGCCGGCGAATCCGGCCGGGCGTGGCCCGCGACGGCGAACCCAAGACTCGCGAGATTGTGGGAGTCGTCGGCAACGTCCGGCACCGCGGGCTCGGGGTCGAAGAGTCCCCCGAGTACTACATCCCCTATCGGCAGCTCTCGATCGCCGACATGACGGTCGTGGCCCAGACGGACGCCGACCCGCGCGTCCTCGCCAACGACGCTCGCGCGATCGTCGCGTCCCTGGACCCGGACGTCCCGGTCTTTCGCGTGCAGACGCTGCGCGACTACGTCTTCGCGTCGATCGCCCAGCCCCGTTTCAACGCGCTGCTGCTCTCGCTCTTCGCCGGAGTCGCGCTGGTGCTGACCGGGATCGGTCTCTACGGCGTTTTGGCCTACGCCGTGGCCGTGCGCACTCGCGAGATCGTCATCCGCATGGCGCTGGGCGCGCGGCGCGGAGACATCCTCGCGATGGTCGTTCGGCGGGGGCTCGTGCTCGCGGCGACCGGTGTCGTCATCGGTCTCGCAGCGGCTCTCCTCGTCACGCGGCTCCTTCGGGCCCTGCTCTTTCACGTCGCGCCGTCGGATCCGGCCACTTTCGCCGGCGCCGGGCTTCTGCTGGGCGCGGTGGCGCTGCTCGCGAGCTTCGTTCCCGCCTATCGCGCCACGCGGTTCGAGCCGATGCAGGCGCTGCGCGGGGAGTGATCGCCTAGGGGTTGGCCCGATGCCCCGAGCCGCCGTGCGAGGAGCGCGAGTCGCGGGGCTCGAGCCTGCCGTACAGCGCGAGGGCGAGCCCGGCCCGCGCCGGCAGGCCCAGGACCGGGTATCCGAGCTCGCGCGCGGCGGCATCGCCGAAGACCGCCGCCGTCAGCGTCGGCAGGTCGTCGCAATCGAGCAGCGGCCGCAGGATCTGCCGCGTCGCCAGAAGGCGGCCCGGATCGAGCACGGGATTGCGCGCGCCGGCGCGGCGCATCGCGCTCCCCTCCTGGATGAGGAGCTCACGGAGCGTGCGCGCCGGGCCTCGCGCCTGGACGTAGGCCGCGCGAAAGATGCAGGTCAGGACCTCTTCGCGAACGCCGGCGGCCGTGTAGGACTCGCTCGCCCAGAGGACGCCGGTGATCCAGCCGCGACGGGAAAGACCGGCTTCGCCGCGCCGATGCGAAAGCTCGCTCTTCGCGCGGTACGCCCATCCTCCGCCGACGTCGTCGTGGGCCACGAGCGTGACGCGATAGGCTCCCGGTTCGGTGGACAGCGCCGCCTCGGCCTCCGCCGTGGCGCGCGCGCCGACCGCGTCGGCGCCGATCGCGGCGAGCGCGTCGAGAAACCGGGGCAGGTGCGTGCGCTCGGCCGTGATCTCCGGCAGCGGCAGCAGCAGCTCGGTCGCGGCCGGATCGATGAGCGTCCGGAGATACTCGTGAAAGGTCTCGGCGCCGCGAGCGAACCGGTACAACTCGCGCTGCGTCGAAAGAACGGGCGTGTACTCGAGCTTCATGGGATCACGGTTCCAGGGGTTGCACGAGACGTGCCGGGACGGGGCGAGGCCTACCTGGCTCCATCCACCTGGAACAGATTCGAGATCATACGCCGAGTCGTGTAGGCGTGGGCGGTCTCATCCGGGCTGACGACGATCGGCAGTATGCCCGTCACGCCCGTCAGGTCCGGAGGACCGAGCGTGGCGAAGGGCTCGCGTTTGCCGCTCGAGAGATCCAGCCGCTCGACGCGAGCGGGCACTTCCCCGAGCGTGAAGACGAGCGCCGACTTGCCGTCGCGACCCCAGCGGACCGCCCGATCGGTGCCTTGAGTGCCCGGAACAGGCACCGGCGAACTTCCGCCGACCGGATAGATCCACAGGCCCTCGGACTTCCGGGCGAGGATTCTGTTACCGTCCGGCGAGGGGAAGCAGTCCGTCGTTCCCTCGGGCGTCACCGGCACGGGCTTTCCCCCCGCGAGATCCTGCACCCAGCAGTGCGTGGCGCGAGCCGGCTCGCTGCCGGTGATCAGAATGCGGCGGCCGTCCGGAAAAAACTGCGTCAGCTCGTGGCTCGTGATCGTGCCCCCTTCGAGGCGCCGCGGCTCGCCCGCACCGATGGGGTACAGAGCGAGAAACATGGGATTGACCGGCACGTTGGAGAGCACCCACTTCCCGTCGGGAGAGATGTCCTGCGCGAAGCCTTCGCCCAGGCGCACCACGTCGGACCCCTCCGTCGACCGGATGCATGCGGAATAGTTGGCGCCGAGCATCCCGCTTTCCTCGGTGAAGACGAGCGCGCGGTTGTCGGTGGAGAACGCGATCGGCTGTGACAGATCGAGCCACGACATCTCCTTCTCCGCGGGCCAGCCGCGCAGGAAGACCGGCATCGAGCGCAGGAAGTCGTCGCGCGTCACGATCCATTTGCCGTCGGGGCGCGTGTCGTGGACGGTCAGACCGCCCGCGCTCTGGAGCGCCACGCGACGCCGGCCCGATCGATCCACCGCATAGACGCGGAAGTTGTTGTAGGCGGTCCCGCCGGAATAGAGAACTTCGTCCCCGGAAGACGACCACGTCAGCCCCTCCAGGCCCCAGTACCCCTCGGAGAGCACTCTCTTCTTGCCCGACAGATCCACCATCGCGACGGTGCCCCGGTCGTCGAACCGCGACGGATGGTCGAAGAAGGCGATCGCATCGCCCCGGCGGGAGAACCGGGGATTGCTGAAATAGCCTCCGGTCGTCGCCAGCACCTTGCCGGGCGGGTATTCGAGCTGGTCCTTCCCCCCGACGTCGCGAATCAGCGCGAGCTCGGTTCCTTCGGGGTTCCAGTCCGCCTCGCGCACGTCGTCGCGGATCTCGCGCGGAGCGGCACCCTCGAGCGGCATCCGGGCCAGAGTCCCGGTGAAGACCGAGTGCTGCAGGAAGCGGGCCTTCGTCAACACGGCGAGCTCGCCCTTCGACGAGATCGAGAGCAGGTGGACGTTCTTGAGGCCGCGCGAAATGCCGCCGGGGAAGTCCGGGCGCACCGTGAAGAGCTCAGTCGCGTTTCCGAAAGGCGCCGCGCTATAGACGATCATCTTCCCGTCCGCCGCGAAGCGAGCGTTGAAGATCGGCTGCTGCCGAAACGTCAGCTGCGTGTAAGCGGGCTCGGGTGGCACCGTCCCCGCCCCCTTTCGGACGCCCAGCAGATAGGCGGTCGCCACGGCCGCGAGCGCGAGGAGAGCCAGCGCGGGAGCCGCCCACCTCCGCCGTGCCGGGCTCTCCGCCGGTGCGGTCAGGGGACGCGCCGGAGCGGACACCTCGGACAGCGACTCGAGGTCGAATGCGAGGTCGTGGGCCGAGCGGAAGCGCTGCTCGGGATTTTTTTCCAGGCAGTGCCGGACGATCCGATCCAGACCCGCCGGCACGTTCTGGTTAGTCAGCGAGATCTCGGGCGGGTCTTCCTTGAGGATCGCCGACATCGTGTCGGCCGCCGAGTCGCCGTGAAACGCACGCTTGCCCGACAGCATCTCGTAAAGGATCGCGCCGAAGGAGAAGATGTCGCTCCGGGCATCGGCCGGCTTGCCGCGCACCTGCTCGGGCGACATGTAGCCCAGCGTCCCCAGCACGACGCCGGGCTCGGTGGCCCGGGTCTCGGTCGGAAGGTTCGTCGCGTTGGAGACGGCGCCGTCGGACTGCGTCAGCTTGGCGAGGCCGAAGTCCAGGATCTTCACCCGGCCGTCGTTGAGGACGAAGACGTTCTCGGGCTTCAGATCCCGGTGGACGATTCCCTTCTCGTGCGCCGCGGCGAGGCCCCGCACAATCTGGATCGCATAGTCCGTGGCCTTTCGCGGCGAGAGACTTCCGCTCGCGAGAACCGACCGCAGCGTCTCTCCCTCGAGCAATTCCTGGACGACGTAGGGAGATCCTTCATGCGTTCCGAGGTCGTGGACCGCCGTGATGTTGGGATGGTTCAGGACTCCGGCCGCGCGGGCTTCCTGCTCGAACCGACGCAGTCTCTCCGGGTCCGAAGAAAAAGTCGCCGGCAGTACCTTGATCGCAACCTCGCGGGTGAGCCGGGGATCGCGCGCCCGGTATACCTCTCCCATGCCCCCGGCGCCGACGAGCGCGAGGATCTCGTAGGGTCCGAAACGAGTACCGGGTGCAATCGGCATGGAAGCGAGCGGATTGTAGCTTTCATCGGGGAACCCCCGGCGCCCTCGCGCGTATCTGGTGGCGGGGGAACGACCATGCAAACGCTGGTACAGGACGTTCGGCACGGACTTCGTCTGATCCGCAAGAATCCGGGCTTTGCCGCCGTCACGGCGGCGGTGCTCGCGCTCGGGATCGGCGCCAACACCGCGATCTTCAGCGTCGTCAATGCGGTGCTGCTCAAGTCCCTGCCCTTCCCGCAGCCCGAGCGAATCGTTTCTGTACCGCACACTCCCCCCCAGGACATCTTCCCCGGCCAGAAGACCTTCGCGGTTTCGCCGGCCAACTACTACGACTGGAAGGCGCAGAACGACGTCTTCGAGCACATGACGATCTATACCGACGGCGTCGTGAGCGTCACGGGTCTGGGCGAGCCGGAGTCGATGTCGGCGGGGGTCGTCTCTTCCGAGTTCTTTTCGGTTCTCGGCGCCCGGCCCCTCGTCGGACGCCTCTTTGCCGAGGGAGACGACGAGCCCGGCCACCGCTTGACCGTGCTCTCGGAGGGACTCTGGCGCACGCGTTTCGGCGCGAACCCGGCCGCCGTCGGCGGCACGATTGTTCTGGACGGCCAGAGCTACACGGTCATCGGCGTCCTGCCCGCTCGGCTGACGTATCCCGCGGACACGCAGCTCTGGATCCCGATCGTATTCACCCCCGAGCAGCGCGCGATCCGGGGAATCCACGATTTCCTGGTGCTCGCCCGCCTGAAGCCCGGGGTCCGCGTGGAGACCGCACAGGCGCAGATGAATGGGATTTCGGCGCGGCTGGCGGCGCAGTACCCCGCCGACGACAAGGGCTGGGGCGCGGCGGTCATCCCGCTTCACGAGTCCATGGTCGGCGACGTGCGGCCCGCGCTCCTGGTGCTTCTCGGCGCCGTCGGGTTCGTCCTGCTGATCGCTTGCGCGAACGTCGCCAACCTCGTCCTCGCGCGCACGCTCGGGAGGCGTAAGGAGATCGCCGTGCGGACCGCGCTGGGAGCGAGCCGCGGACGCATCGTGCGGCAGCTCTTCGTCGAGACGATCCTCCTGTCGCTCGCGGGCGGCGCCCTGGGAGTCTTCGCCGCGCGCTTCGTCGTCAAGCTCCTCGTCGCGGCCGTGGGCGACCAGATGCCCCGGGTCTCCGAGATCCGCGTGGACGGGCCCGTGCTCCTGTTCGCTCTGGGCATCTCGCTCGTCACCGGCGCGCTGGCGGGCGCGCTTCCCGCCTGGCGTCTCACACGCGCCGACCCCAACGAGGCCCTCAAACAGGGAGGCCGCGCCGACGCGGACACCGGCAGTCCGGCCATCCGCAACGCTCTGGTGGCGGCCGAGGTCGCTCTGGCCCTCATGCTGATGATCGGAGCGGGGCTCCTGGTGCGGAGCCTCGCGCGACTGCGCAGCGTGGATCCGGGCTTCGATCCGGGCCGCACCCTGACCGCGCTCGTCGCGATTCCCGACGAGAAGTACAAGACTCCCGAGTCGCAGCGTCTCTTCCACCAGCAGGTACTCGAGCGCGTGCGCGCGCTTCCCGGAGTCGAGGCCGCGGGCGGCATCAGCACGCTGCCCCTGACCAACGGCGGATCGACGCAGCCGATCGCTATCGAGGGCCGGCCGGCGGCGAGGATGTCGGAGCAGCCCGAAGTCGCCGTGCGCATCGTGACGCCGGGCACCCTGAAGGCGCTGCGCGTGCGGCTGGTCGCCGGGCGCGACTTCACCGACACCGACACGGACAAGTCTCCGGGCGCAGTGCTCATCAGCGAAACGATGGCCAAACAGTTCTGGCCGGGAGAAAACGCGCTCGGCAAGCGTCTGGAGATGACGTTCGCTCCCGGCACGATGCGCGAGGTCGTCGGGATCGTCGCGGACGTCAAGCTGCGCGGTCTGGGTTACCGCGAACCGATCGCGGCCCTCTACGTTCCCATGAACCAGATGCCGCGAGGCTGGACCTACCTCCTCGTGCGCACCGCGCCCGATCCGCGAAGCCTCGTCCGGCCTCTCGTGGCGGCGGTGCGCGCCGTGGACCCCGAACAGCCCGTCGTCGAGATCCAGACGATGGAGGAACATCTGCGCGATTCCCTCGCGCACCAGCGATTCAACATGCTGCTGCTGGCGGCGTTTGCCGGGCTTGCTCTGCTTCTTTCAGCGGTCGGGATCTACAGCGTGCTCGCCTACAGCGTGCGCCGGCGGACGCGCGAGATCTGAATCCGGATGGCGCTTGGCGCGACCGCCCGCGACGTCCAGCGCCACGTGGTCGCACAGGGAATGCGGCCGGCGCTGCTCGGGCTCGCGATCGGACTGGCCGGCGCGTTCGCGCTGGGACGGACGCTGTCGAGCCTGGTCTTCGGCATCCCGGCGACGGATCCGGCGACCTTCGCTTCCGTCGCGGTTCTCCTGGGTCTCGTCGCCCTCGCCGCCTGCGCGCTACCCGCGTGGCGCGCGACCAGGGTTCAGCCGACGGAGGCTTTAGCGGAGGGGTAGCGCGGAGACCCTAGCCCCACCTCGGCGACTCATCCAGGCTGATCCCTAACGCCGTCTTCGCGACGATCTCGCGCGTCAGGAAAGGATTGGCCGGATGGATCCGGCCGAGGCGCGCGTCCCGGAAGAGTCTCTCCAGCCCCGCCTTGCGGAAAATGCCGAACCCGCCCGCCACGTCGATCGCCGTGTCGACGACGCGCCACGATGCGTCGGCCGCGTGATGCTTCGCGGCGACGATCTTGGCCGGCCACTGCGCCCCGTGGTCGACGCCCGAGGACCAGTCCTCCGCGATCCGTTCCAGATGCGGCTCGATGGCTTCGAGGGCGATCGCCATCTCGGCGACGGCGTGCTGCACCTCGGGGTGATAGGCCATCGTCCGCGTGACCCCCAGGGATTTCTTGGACTTTGCCTTCTCGACGGTGATGTCGAAGACCCGACGGGCCAGGCCGTAATAGATGTTGCCGAAGCCGAGGAGGGCCCACGCGAAGATCCCGAGCACAAACAGGTCGGCGCCTCCGGCGCCCGGCGGAACGACGCGCGCGATGTTCTCGTCGGGAACGAAGGTCTCCTCGAGCACCGTGTCGTCGCTCTTGGTGGCGCGCATTCCCAGAACGTCCCAGGTCTCCTCGATCTTGAAGTTCTTCGCATCGCGCTTCATGAAGGCGTGCACGATGCGCGGGTTCGCCGGATCCGACATGTCCATTCCGTGCAGGCCGAGATACGTCCACACCGGTCCGAGGCTTCCGAAGGACTTGCGCCCCGTGAATGTGTAGCCGCCCTTCACGCGCGCGGCCTTCGTCGTGGAAAGCAGGACGGGCAGGTCGTTACCCGACTCGGCGTGCCCGGCGGCGAACACCTCGCCCTTCGCCGCGGCGCGAAGCAGCCACTCGAGCGACTTGTCGCCGTGGCGCCAGAGGTCCGCGGCCAGACCCGTCCAGTAGATGTGCATGTTCACGGCGAGAGCGGTGGGCGCCGAGAAATACGCCAGCCTCCGCTGTTCGCGGCACGTCTCGGCCAGCGACTTGCCGAGGCCGCCGAGCTCCTTCGGCACGGCCAGGCGCAGATAACCGGCCTCCTTGAGCTCGCGGAAGTCCTCTTCGAAGAACCGATTCTCCCGGTCGTATCCGGGAGCTCTCTCCCAGCAGCGATCCAGTGTTTCCTGAGGTATGACGAAGGATGGGGCTGGCATCGAGTCCTCCTCCTCGGCGCAACATATGCCAGCTCCGCCGTTCCCGGCGCGCCCTTTAAGAATTCACGCGCCGACGAGGAATGCGACGGCCCCCGGCTCGACCTCGATCGTGACCTTGCCGGCCTCGGCGATCCGCCGCACCTCGTCGTCGACGTGCATCCGGTCCCACCCCGCGATCTCGGCGCGGCGGGCGCGGCGCGTCGGCAGCGTGAGCGTGGCTTCCTTTCCCGCGCGGAGCGCGCGCAGGTAGTCCGCAATTGCTCCGCGCTCGGCCTCTCCCGCCGTCACGACGTCGAAGCAACCATCGGAGGGGTCGGCGCGGCCGGCGAGGACGAGGTTCGCGCCGACGGATGGAATGTTGAGGATCTCGATCAGCAGGAACTCGCCGTCGATCGGCCGGCCGTCGACCGTTCCGGTCCATGCACGCGGCTGCAGGCGCTCGAGAGCGTCGGCGTAGCCCTCGATCGCGCGTTCGAGCTCCGCCTGCGCATCCTCGGTCTTGTGCGCGGGGTTCTCCTGCGCGGTCTCGATCCCGGCCGGTACGAGGCCCGCTCCCACGCTCTCGAGGAACCGGCTCTCGCCCCATTGCCCGCGGGCGATCCCGAGATCGAAGGGAACTCGCTTCGCGTTCTTCCAGAGCGCGACGTTCTCGGCCACGCTTCCCTCGACACCCAGGCTCTTCGCGACATTGTTGGCCGTGCCGATGGGCAGGATCGCGAGCGGAACGCCGCTTCCGGCGAGCGCCCGCGCGGCCTCGCGGACCGTGCCATCGCCGCCCGCAACCACCACGAAATCGACCGGCTCCTCGCACCCGCGCTCGAAGTCGGAGCACTTTTCGATGTCGCGCACCACCACGTAGCCCGCGCGCTCGAGCTCGGCTACGACCTCGGCGAACGGCGCGCCGCCGCCAGCGGACGGGTTGTGGAGCAGAGAAACTCTCACGCGCTGCGCAAGTGCAAGGGCCGAGCCAGCGGTGGCAGCCAAGTTGCACTCGAAGGCTCCCGTGCGCATTCTGGTCTCCAACGACGACGGCGTGTACAGCCCGGGCATCCGCGCGCTGGCGGAGGTCGCTTCCGAATTCGGCACGGTGCGCGTCGTCGCTCCGGACGTCGAGCAGTCCTCGATGGGACATGCGATCACGGCATCGCGTCCGCTGACCTATCGCGTCACACAGCTGAAGGGCCTGACGGCGTATCGCGTCAACGGCACGCCCGCCGACTGCGTCGCGCTCGGGGCGCACCACTGGGAAGAGAAGGTGGACGTGGTTCTCTCGGGCGTGAACCTGGGACCCAACCTCGGCAACTCGATCTGGCATTCCGGCACGCTGGCGGCGGCGAAACAGGCCGCTCTCCTGGGCCTGCGCGGCGTCGCACTCTCGGCGCCCGTCGACAGTGAGTATGACTTCGAGCCGCTGAAACCCTGGATCCGGCGCGTTCTCGAAACGCTCCTGCCCGACGCCTCGACCAAGCTCGTCAACGTCAACTTTCCGAAGGCTCCGCACGGGTTGATGTGGACGCGCGTGTCGGTTCGCCACTACGACGGCACCGTGGTTCCGATGGAGGACCCGAAGGGACGGCCGGTCTACTGGTTCAGCATCCGCCCACTCGAGGCGCCTGAGGAGGGAACCGACCGCTGGGCGGTGGAGCGCGGATGGATTTCCTTGACGCCGCTGCGGCTGGACCTGACCGACGAGAAGCGGCTCGCCGAGATCCAGGCGCGGCCCGCCGCCGCCGGATCGGAATCGCCCGTCAGGAGTTGACGGCGGCCGACGCCCGGACGGGCGCCTCCGAGAGGACGCGGTTCAAGACCGCGAGGGTCGTCGGCTTGGTGATGTGCTGGTCGAACCCGGCCTCGAACGCCTTTTTCCGATCCTGCGTCGAACCGTAACCCGTCAGCGCGACCAGCCGCACCGAGTCGCCGAACTCCTTCCGCAGCCGCCGGGCCACGGCGTAGCCGTCCAGCCCGGGCATGCCGATGTCGATCAGCACGGCGTTGGGCTTGCGCTCGAGCGCGAGCGCAATTCCGTCCTCGCCGCGGGGACTCACCAGGACCTCGTGGCCAGCGCTTCGCAACAGATCCCCGAGCCCGACGCGAATGTCGTGGTTATCGTCGATGATCAGGACCGTCAGCGGTTTCACGGCGGCCGGAGCGGACTCTTGGGAGCGCGGCGAGGCCTTCGCCTTTCCGTTGACGCGGGGCAGCCGGACGGTGAAGACGCTGCCCCTACCCCGGCCCTCGCTCTCGGCGACGACGCTTCCCCCGTGCAACGAGACCAGACTTCGCACCAGCGTCAATCCGACGCCGAGGCCTCCCCGGGAGCGGTCGAGCGTCTGGTCGTCCTGGGCGAACAGCTCGAAGATGCGCGGAAGCACCTCCGCGTCGATGCCCACCCCGTCGTCGGCGACGCGAACGCGCCCGGATCCCTCCTCGAACTGGACCGAGACGTCGACGTGCCCGCCTCGCGGGGTGTACTTCAAGGCGTTCGTCAGCAAATTCGTGATGACCTGCTCCAGCCGCACGGGGTCTCCCTCCACGACGAACGAGGAAGGCGGCGGCTCGAGCGACACCGCGACCCCGAGATCGCCCGCCGTTCCCGACAGAGCCTTGACGCACCGTTCCACCAGCGCCCCCATGTCCACGAGGCCGGGCGAGAGGACGATCTTTCCGAGCGTGACGCGGGAGACGTCGAGCAGGTCGTCGACGAGTCGCGCGAGTACCCGGGCCTGGCGCTGGACGATTCCCCGCTCCGAAACGAACATGGCCGGATTGCGCCGCTCCATCAGCTGAACGGCGGTCAGGATCGCGGCGAGAGGATTGCGCAACTCGTGCGAGAGCATGGCCAGGAACTGGTCGCGCGAGCGCACGTTCTTCTCCAGCTCCACGAGAAGGTCTCGGACCTGGTATTGCTTCCGGCGCGCGCGCAACGCGGTCTGGACCGCGGAGATCAGCGTCTTCTTTCGGGTCGGACGGTCGATCAGCGTGTACGCGGCCAGCTTCTTGAGCTCTTCGAGGGCGCTCGGAGCGTCCCCGTCCCTCCCGGCCGAGAAGATCAGCAGCGGCAGGTCCGACCAGGGAAGCTGCCCTCGGAACATCTCCCCCAGCTCCTTGACCGCTCGCGGCATGAGCACGTCCTCGGTGACGAGGACGGCGCCGGCGCCTTCCGCGATCTCCAGGCGCAGCACCTCCAGGTCCGGGCAGACGCGGCATGAGACGCCGGCGTCGCCCAGGGTTTCCGAGACGAGGGCGGCGTCGCGGCCCACCGGTGCCAGGACCAGGACGCGCAGCTCGGATCCTTCGGCGGTGTTCATCGGTCTCCAGAGTGGGGCTGCTCGGGCTCCGGAATCAGGTCGTTGGCCGGAGCTCCCGTGTACTCCGGAAGGCCGGTCAGGACCCCGCGAAACGCGGTCAGCGGCTCTCCCACGTGGAGTCCCAGGCGATCCATCGCCAGTTCTCGAATCGCGGATTCATGACGGCCGCCGCGCTTCTTCGGGATCGAGATCGACTTGCGAATCTGGCCTGCGGCTTCGAAGTACCGCAGGAGGACGAGGGTGTCGGCGAGGTAGGACAGATCGATGGGTCCCGCCGTCACCGTGTTGACGACGCCCTGCTGCGCGAGCGTCAGGATCACGGAAACTCCGAGCTGTCGCAGGTAGCGGAAGAGCTCGTGGAGCTGGAGCTCGAGCAGCTTCTCCTCGGGCATCGCGTTGAAGTAGCCGTTGAGGCTGTCGATCACCACCAGGCGCACACCGTGTTGTTCGACGGCGTCGCGCACGATCTGTGTGAACTCGCCCGGAGTGATCTCGACCGGGTTCATCGCCTGCAGACGGATGCGTCCGGCGTCCACCTGCTCGACCATCGGAATTCCGAGGGCTTGCGTCCTCGCGAACAGCGTCTCGCGGCTCTCCTCGAAGATCAGAAACAGGGAACTCTCGCCCCGCAGAGCGGCCGCCGTGGCGTACTGGGTCGCCAACACCGATTTGCCGGTTCCCGCCGGACCCATGACGAGCGTCGTGGTCCCCCGGTCGAGCCCGCCGCCGAGCATCCGATCGAGCTCCGAGAGGCCGCTCGACAGCGCCTCCGGCGGGAAGGGCTTGCGGTGCTCCTCCGGGATCAGACGCGGGAACACGGCGAGCCCGCCGGTCTTGATCCGCATGTCGTGGAAGCCGCCGCGGTACTTGACTCCGCGGAGCTTGGTGACGAGCAGTTGACGCCGCTCCGGACCGTACTTGGGAAAGATCTGCTCGAGCAGGAGCACGCCGTGTGCGATCGACTCGAGCAGCGTGCTTCCCTGTCCCTCGACCTCGTCGTCGACGAGAAACGCCGTGCAGTTCTTCGACATGAAGAGCTGCTTGAGCGCCATGACCTGGCGGCGGTACCGGACTTCGGTCCCCGCCAGATAGCGGATCTCCGACAGCGAATCGATGACGACGCGCGAAGAGCCGGTGCGCTCGACCGCTTCCAGGATCCTCCGGGTCGTCTCGCCGAGCTCCACTTCCGCGGGCAGGAAGAGAGTGTTGTCATCCTCGACACGGACCTCCCCGGAATCCACCATTTCTTGGACCTCGATCGCGTTCAGGTCCCAGCCGTGGGAGTGCGCGACCTCTTCGAGCTCGGCGCGATTCTCGGAGAGCGCGACGTACAGGCCACTCTCTCCCTGCGCCGCGCCGTTCAACAGGAACTGCAGGCCCATCGTCGTTTTTCCGGCGCCCGCCGCCCCCTTCAATAGATAGATGCGCCCTCGGGGAAGACCTCCGGTGAGGACGTCGTCGAGGCCCCGGATACCCGTCTGCGCTCGTTGTGAGGGCAATGCCGTCGAGTCCTTTCACTCTGGGGAAGCGAGGGCCCACCGCAGGACACTCAGCCCGAGGACAGACTGTGCAAGGGGCTTGCCCGTTTAGGCCCAATACCGGAAATCCGGCGCTCCGAAGTATCGTCTCCTGCCGAAAAGGGGTGGTCATGCGCCGATCGTCGACCCTGGGCCTCGTCCTGTTCGCCCTGTTGACGAGCGCCGCTTCCGCCCGCGCACAGTCCCTCGAGGAGAAGTACGGTCCGCGGCTCGCGGCTTTCGAGGACCTCGCCCGCAAGCAGATGGAGGCCACGCACACGACGGGGCTGGCGATCGCGCTGAGGATCGGAGACGAAATCTGGGCCCGGGCGTTCGGGTACGCCGACGTTGAGAACGCCGTGCCGATGAAGCCGGACGCGTCGTTTCGACTGGCGTCGGTGACCAAACCGATGACGGCGGTGGCGATCGTCCAGCTCGCCGACGCCGGGAAGATCGATCTCGACGCGGAGATCCAGACCTACGTGCCCTACTTCCCGCGCAAGAGCCATCCGGTGACGGTGCGGCAGCTGCTGGGCCACCTCGGCGGGATCCCGCACTACAAGAACTTCGAGAAGGAGCTCCACATCAAGGAGCACAAGACCACGCGCGAAGCCATCGACATCTTCAAGGACTACGACCTGGTGGCCGAGCCGGGGACGAAGTACCGGTACTCGTCGTATGGGTTCAACCTGCTCGGCGCCGCGGTCGAGGGCGCGTCCGGCCAGAGCTACGGCGACTACATGCACGAGCACGTGTGGGAGCCTGTGGGCATGAAGGACACGCGGATGGACGATCCCGCCGCCATCATCCCCAACCGCGTCCGCGGCTACGACTGGGAGGACGGAACGCTGCGCAACTCGGAGTTCGTGGATGTCTCCAGCCGGTTCGCCGGAGGGGGCACGCGCTCGACCGTACTGGACCTCCTGAAGTTTGCGCGCGGCTTCACGGACGGCCGGCTCGTCTCCCCGGCGCGCGTCCGTGAGATGACGACCCCCATGCGGCTCGCCGACGGGACGCTCACCGACTACGGCATGGGCTGGGGCGTCGATCCGCAGAACGGCCGGTACATGTTCTCCCACAGCGGATCGCAGAACGAGACGCGGACCTTCGTGGCCGTCATCCCCGGCCGCGACGCCGCGATCGCCCTGGCCACGAACTTCGAGGCCGGCCGGCCTTACTGGTACGTCCAGGCCCTCGTCGCCCAGGTCTTCGGCGAACGCTGGGACTTCACCAACGGCTCCGCGGCTTACGTTGCGGACCGGACGGCACGCGCGTCGTTCACGGCCCTGCGCGACACGTACGTGTACGGCCTTTCGGAGTACGAGAAGGACGGGGCTGCCGCGCGGGACGCGAAGTCGCTGGAGCGGGCCTTTCTGTTCTTCAACGCCTGCGCCGCGCCGAAACCTCGGAAGGCCGGCGCGCCGGCCGACAAGTGCGGCCGCGGGATCCAACCTTCCGAAGGCGAGCCCTTCACCGCCGTCGGCTCGTCGATGGCGCAAGTGCTCGCCGCGCGCGGGGGCCCGGGGACGCTGGAGGCGTATCACGCGCGCGGACCGGCGGCGTTTTTCGCCGACTACATCGCGGCATATCGCCGGGACGCCGCGATCCCTCGCGCGTATCGCTTCTCTCCGGCAATCGAGAAGGAAGTCGCGCTATGGAATCGGGACTGGCCGCGCACGTTCGACGACTACACCCGCACGACCGCAGTCACGCTCTTCGAGCCGGTCGACGCGGGGCGGCTGCGTCAAACCTTCGCCGGAGCCTCAATCTATCCGGATCTCTCGTCGGAGCTGGCCGACGTCGCCCGCGCGAACTGCGAGAACAGCCGGAAAGAGCCGGCCCTCGAGGCCGCGCGCCTCAATGCCGCGCTCTACCCCGGCGCCGCAGCGCCGGCGGCCTCACTGGCCGGAACGCAGCTCTGCTTCGGAGAGACGAGACAGGCGCGCACCACCCTGTAGAACGCGCGCGCCTTAGACGAGGGCGAGCGCTACACGAGCGCGGACTTTCTCAACGGAATGGCGTACCAGCTGGCGGGCGCGGGAAAGCTCGACGCCGCGATACAGACCCTGCACCTCGCCACCGAGCTCCACCCGAAGGCGGCGAACCTCTACGACAGCCTAGGCGAGCTCGAGGCGAAGGCCGGCCACAGGGAGGCCTCGATCGCCGCCTATCGCAAGGCCGTCGAGCTGGATCCGAAGCTTCAGTCTTCTGTCGAGGCGTTGAAGAAACTGGAGGGGCCGTAGAGACCCCTCTCCCTGGCCCTCTCCCCCACTGGCGGAGAGGGGATCTCTAAAGCATTCCCTCTCCCCCCTACGGGGGGAGAGGGTAAGGGTGAGGGGGCGGTGCGTGTCTACCGCGCCGGCTTCGCGGCAGCCGCAGGCGGCGCGGCGGGCGGATCGGGATCCGGAATGCGGTTGCGGATCGGCTTGATCGTGCGCAGGTACGCGTAGATCGAGGAGAGGTCCTCGTCGCTCAGATTCCGATACGCCGGCCACGGCATCGGCGGCAGAATCGGCCGCGATGCGCCCATGTGCTTACCGGTCTTGATGGCGCCGATGAACGTCGCCTCCGACCAGCTTCCGATGCCCGTGTTCTCGTCGGGCGTCAGGTTGATCGCATAGCTCACTCCCCAGGGACCCGTCCACGCGGTCATGTCACCGTTGGTCGCGGCGATCCATGGCGTGTCCGCCAGCTTCGGGAGCGGCTGGATTTTCGTGCCCTCGGGATGGCCGCTCAGGAAGCGGGTGGGGTCCTCTTCCGGACCGTTCGGCCCCATCTTCTTGGGAGTGTGGCAATCCGTGCACGCGAGGATCGTGACCAGGTACATTCCGCGCTCGACCTTCTTCGCGGAAGGGGCGTTCGCCTTCTTCGGCGAGGTCTGGCCCTCCAGATTCGATACCGACCATAGCGCCGCGCACACAGCTGCCGCGGCGAGGACTCCGGAACGACGCATACGGAGATGTCTCCTTTCGATTGGCGCCGGCAATCGTACGCCAAAAACACCCCGATGAAAACTCGACTCCGCCGACGCCGTAAGAAATCGGCGGAGGTTCCCATGCGCGCCGTTTGCGTCGTTTGGTTCGCCGCCCTCTTCGCCTCCACTCTCGCCGCGCTGCCTTCGCCGCCTCGCCCCGAGCACAACGTGACCGACCAGGAGCTGGTCTACCAGGTCCCGGGCATGGACAAGGTCGCCGTCAAGCCCGGGGTCCCATACAAGAAGACCGACGCCGGGGAGCTGAAGCTCGACGTCTACTACCCTGCCGACTTCCGGGAGGGCGCCCGACTTCCGGCGGTCGTTTTCATCAACGGCGTGGGCGATCAGCCCGACAATCACCTGAAGAACTGGCCGGTCTATCGCTCGTGGGCGCGGTTGATGGCCGCCTCCGGCTGGATCGCCGTGACCTTCGACGCCCGCGGCCCCTTCGACAAGTCCGGAATCGACATCGCCGACCTCTTCCGGTTTCTTCGGAGCGACGGCGCCCGGCTCGGCGTCGACGCCGACCGCATCGCGGCCTGGGTCTGTTCGGGCAACGTCGTGTCGGGGTTGCCGTTTTTGATGGACGGCGCGGATCCCGGCGTGAAGGGCGCCGTCGTCTATTACGGCGACGCGAAGGACGTGAGGATCCGAACCGACCTGCCGATCTATTACGCGCGCGCCGGCAAGGACAATCCGGGGTTGAACGCGCGCATCGACGCGCTCTGGGCCCGCGCCGTCTCCGCCGGAGCTCCCTGGATCATGGTCAACGCGCCGACCTCGCATCACGCCTTCGACGTCCTCGACGACACCGAGGAGAGCCGCCGGATCGTGAGGGACACCGTCGAGTTCGTGCGACTCGTCTTCGCGCCGCCGCCGGCACTTCCCACGCCCGCCCCGGCGCGCCAGGCGCTGGCGTACTGGTTCGGCCGCGAGTACGGCGCCGCGGCGAAGGCCTACGCCGACTACGCGAAGACCCATCCCGACGACGCGACCGCCCGGATGCGCCTCGGTCTCTCCCAGGCCTACTCGGGCGAGGCGGCCCAGGCAACCGAAAACCTGGAGAAGGCCGTGGCCATGGGCGCGGATTCGCCCATCGACCTCTACAACGTGGCCTGCGGTTATGCGGTGCTCAAGCAAACCGACAAGGCGCTGGATTGGCTGGATCGCGCCGTGGCTTCCGGATTCCGTGACCGGCGCCTGATCGAGACGGACGACGATCTGGAGAGCCTCCGCGGGACGCCGCGTTTCCAGAAGATCCTGTCGGGCCTGCCGGCTTAGGGCGTCGCTTTCGGCATCACCTGGAACTGCTCGATCCGTCCGTCCGGAAGATCGCGCTCCCAGATCTGAAGCGTCTTGTTGGGGAACTCGACCTCGAAATTCCGGTAGGTCATCCCGCCTCTCTCACGGCGGTTGGTCTGCTTCACGGCGGTGGGCGCTCCGAGCGGCGCGAGGCTGTCGGCGAAGTCGCGGACCGCTGTCTCGTCGAAGTAGGTGTTGCCGTCCTCGCTGAAGAGCGACCGGTCCAGCGTTCCGCGCTGGAGACCCTCGAACACGGAGCGGGCGCGCGCTTCGGCCGAGGTCGATCCCTCCTTCTTCGCGAACACCAGGTTCGCGACGCGTTTGGCCAGATCCGACGTCGCGTCGCTCGCGTCCAGGTTCATGAGCACCGTAACCGCGACGTGATCGTCGGGGAACACGGAGTTGGACGCCGTGAATCCCGAGACCTCGCCTCCGTGGGAGAGCATGCGGTGCCCCGCCTCGCTGCCGATCGACAGGCCCAGCCCGTATCCCGTCCCGAGGCCGTTGGCCAGAAGGACCTCGCGCTGCATCTGGCGCCACGACGCGGAACGCAGCAGCTTGCCTTCGAGCATCGCGGTGTTCCAGCGTCCCAGATCCTGCGCCGTCATCGCGAGCTCTCCGGCCGCGAAGAGCCAGCCCGGCGCCTCCTTGGGCGCGACGCGCGGGGGGCCCAGCGCATACCGCATGTATCCGACCGGGTCGGGGTCCTTCAGGCCGCTCTGATCCACGTCCCACACGCTCTCCATCTTCAGCGGGACGAAGATCCGCGTGGCGAGGAACTTCAGGAGGGGCATGCCGCTCGCTTTCTCGACGATGCGGCCGGCGGCGACGTAGCCCGTGTTGCTGTACTGGTACTGCGTGCCCGGCTCGAAGTCGAGCGGGCGCTTGGCCCAGCGGCTCAGGATCTCAGCGGCCGTCGCCGGCTTCTGCATGAAGAGCGGTACGTAGTCCTGTGGCCAGTAGTCCTGGTATCCGGATGTATGCGACAGCAGTTGCCGGATCTTCACTTCCCGCGCGCGCGTCAATTCGGGGAGAAACCGCGCGACCGGATCGTCGAGCGAGAGCTTGCCTTCCTCGGCGAGCATCAGGATCGCGGACGCCGTGAATTGTTTGCTGACCGAGCCGATGGCGTAGCGCATTTCGGGGGTTGCCGCCGCGGCCGGCTCGAGGCGCGCCCTCCCGTAGGCGCGCGCGTGCGTGACCTTCCCGTCCTCGATGATCGCGACCGACGCGCTCGGCGCGCCCGACGACGCCAGGATTTCCTCGACGGCGCGGTCGACCTGCTCCGAGAAACCCGCCGGCGGCGCCGGGGCGCTCGCCGCCGGACCGTCCTTCCAGGTCAGGGGCGCCAGGTACACGCCGCCGCGCTGCGCACCGCAGCGGCTGACGTACCACCTCCCGTCCACGTCCTGGACGACCTCGGCGGCGTGGGCCGCGATGTGGCCGACGCGGTCCTCGACGCGAAAGTGGAAGGGGTCGGTGCTCGCAAAGACGTCGGTTCCGTCGAAGACGTCCCGGTCGCCGTCGCGCGGGCCGATGAAGAGGTACCAGCGATCGCCGCGGTGTACCACGAAGGGCGACTCGGTCGGGCCGCCGTACTTGCCCTGGCTCGGGTCCGTGAACACGGTGCCGCGCATCTTCCAGCTCGTCAGGTCCGGGCTCGTGGCGTACTTGACGACGTGATGGCCCCCCGACGGCGCGCTCGTGGCCGTGTAGTACATGACCCACTCGTCGCCGATGCGCGTCACGAAAGGATCCCGGGCGTCGAATCCATCCACGACCATCGGGTTCTTCGGGTGGCGCGTCCAGGTCTCCAGGTCCGGCGACGTGGCGAGGTGAATCTTGTACTTCGTGTGGTCCTTCGCGCCGGCGCAATAGAACATGTAGTAGACGCCGTCGTGGAAGACGACGTGGGGCGCCCAGAGATGCTCCTCCCGCCACGGCGCCTTCGGCGCGACCGACAGCGCGAACGGGAGCTTCTCCCAGGGCTGCTGTGTCAGGGTTCGCGCGCGGGCGTGGGCGAAGTTGTCCTCGTCGAGCGCGTCGGAGGGCTCGGCGTGCGTGATGCCGAAAAGGTGCCAGGTCCCGTCCTGGCCCCGGATGAAGCAGTGGTCGTTGATGTACCACTTCTCATGCTCCCCCACGCTCGGGTCGTAGATCTTCACGAACTCGCCGGCTTCCAACAGCGAGGGAGGATTCTCGGCGGCGGCGACGGGACCTGCGGCGGCCCCGGCGACGAGGAGCGATGCGAACAGAGCTCGGCTGATCAAATCGAGTCCCCCTTTCCTCTGCCGTCAAGATACCCGATGCGCGGTGGCCCCTCGAAGGCCCGTCCGCCGAGGGTTTCACAACGCCGTCATCCGGAGCGCAGCGAGGGATACTGCACTTGATCGCCACTGGGCTCGTCGAGCACGGGATCCCTCGGGCTGCCGGCCTCGGGATGACAGCCTCAGCAACCATTCGACCCAGAGCGGTGTTATTTCGGCTCAGGGAGGTACCCATGTCCGCTCCAACGACGATCGACTCGGCCACGACGACCCTGCTGCGTGAGACCTTCGAGGGACCGAGCGGCCCCTCGACCTACTTCATCGACAACGATCCGAAGGCCGGCTTCTTCGCCGTCCTCGACACGCTGTCCGCGGCCGAGGCGTCCCGGCCGATGCGTCCGGGAGGGCCCACGGTCGCGGGTCACGCGCACCACGCCGGGTTCCACCTCGAGATGTCGAGCGCGTGGCTGCGCGGCGACCGCGAGCCTCGAGACTGGAACAGGAGCTGGGAGGTCAAAACGGTGGACGAGCCGGCCTGGGCGGCCCTTCGCCGGAACCTCCGCAAACAGTACGCGTCGCTCCTCGAGGCGATCGAGAAGGAGCCGTCGGCCAATGGAGTCGAGCTCTCCACGACGATCGGAGCGATCGCGCACGCGGCGTACCATCTGGGCGCGGTCCGCCAGTCGATCTCGGCCTCGCGCTGACGCGGCCGCAGCCCGTCAGGCCGGTGCGACGCGCCGCTCCGCGATCCGTCGGTCCATGACCCGCCGGTCGAACGGGAGCGCGCCATCCTCGAAGGGCGGCGCCTCCTTTCGCCGCTCGCCCTTGCGCCGCTCGCCGGTGCGGCGATCGGGCGGCGTCACCGCGAAACGGGACGGGACCGGGTCGAGCTCCTCGAAGACCTCGAGCGGAGGGCGCGTACGCGGGTCGGAGACGTCTTCGGCGCGCCAGTGCTCGAGCGCGTCGGTGGGAATCTCACGCGTCGCGTTGATCGCGGCGACGATGCGCCGCGCGTCGGCGAACGAGCGTCCCCGGACGACGATCGCCCCGGAGGCGTCGCGCACGTAGCGCCCGTCCTGTTTCCAGGGCTCGGGAGAATGGAATCCCTCGAGATCGTCTTCGGGAAACGGGTCGACGTGGCCTTCTTGCGACGGAGGCTTCGTGCTCATCGAGGGCCCATGGAGTGCTTGCGGCGATTATGCCACGCCGGCTGGGGTTCTCGAAGAGTTACAGCGCGAGATCCCACGTCTCGGCGATGGTCGGTTTGCCGGAGATGGAGTTGGGCTCGCTGTGCGTCAGAACGAAGCCGGCGCGCTCGTAGATGTGGCGCGCCGCGGCGAGGTTACTCTGCGTCCACAGTGTGACGCGCCGGTATCCGGCCGCGCGCGCGAAGCGCACGCACGCGTCGACCAGGAGTCCGCCGATCCCGTGGCCCCGCGCCGCAGGCTCGACGTAGAGAAGGCGGAGCTTGGCGACGGTCTTCGACTTGCGCACGAGGAAGACCGATCCGACGATCGCGCCGTCCTTCTCGGCGATCCAGCAGCGCTCGGCCGCGGCGTCGTGGCTCGCGCCGAACTTCGCCACGATCTCGGCGACGATCGCCTCGAAATCCTCTCCCCAGCCGTACTCCTGCGCGTAGAGCGCGCCGTGGCGATGGACGACCCAGCCGAGATCTCCCGGGCGCGGCGGTCGGAGCATCGGCTCCCCGGCCGACGCGGGCTTCTCTCCGAGCGCGCTCCCGATCGTCCCCATCGCGGAGACCACGCGATCCTGCTCGGCGTCGGAAAGAGGCGCCAGCATCCGCGCGACCGCGTCGCGCGAACGCCGGTCGAGCGGCGCGAAGGTCGCCTTGCCTTTCTTCGTCAGCGAGAGCTCGCCGCGGCGGCCGTCCTCCTCGGACCGGCGGCGCGCAATCAAGCCGTCGCGCCGGAGCGCCTTGAGGATCCGGGACAGATAACCGGCGTCCAGCCCCAGATCGCCGCCCAGCTCGGAAGCCGTCGCCTTCCCGCGGACCGACAGCTCGTACAGGATGCGGACCTCGGTCAGCGAGTACGGGCTGGCGAGAAGCCCGTCCTCGAGGACTCCGATCTCCTGCGTGTAGAAGCGATTGAAGCGCCGCACCGCGGCGATCCGGCGGTCGAGCTCCAAGTCCACATGAAAAGCCTCTCGCAATTAGTTGCTTTTGTCAACTAATTCCCCTCCCGCCTGCAACCTTCCGACGCGGGGCCGTGTTTCGGGCCGCGGGAGGACGCAATGATCCCGTACCGCGTATTGGCCGTCAGCGAACAGCTCGCCCGAAAGGTCCGCGAGACGCGCAAGTCTCCGGGCTACGGGCATCCCGTTCACGCCGAGGTCGCCACCGGCTACGGTCCCTGCCGGTCGTGCCTGCGCGATTTCGAGATCGGCGTCGAGCGCCGGCTTCTCTTTACCCTGGATCCGTTTTTCGGGATCGAGGAGTTCCCTCTTCCCGGACCGGTCTTCGTCCACGAAGACGAGTGCCCCCGGTATCCCGAGGACGCCGGCTTCCCCGCCGACATCTTGGGCCACGACCTCACACTGGTCGCCTACGGCAAGGGCCGGCACCAGCGGGCCGAGGAACGCGCCACGGGCGCTGACGCCGAGCCGACGGTCGCCCGGATGCTCGCGCGGCCGGACGTGGACTACGTTCTGGTTCGCGACACGCCGGCCGGCTGCTACGACTTCCGCATCGAGCCGGCGTAGCCCGGCGCGTCTACTTCTTCTTCTGCAGAGTCGCGAGC
>JBKOVK010000193.1:0-10542 GCA_046724475.1 Acidobacteriota bacterium
GGCCGCATCTGCGCCTGGAGGCGCCGCGCCGCCGCGGACCCGGGGCGCTGGTCGTGGGAGTTCTCGCCGCGGCCGCGGTGGCCGGCGGCATCTTCGTCGTTCTGCGCCGGCCCTCGGGCGGCGCGGATCCAGCCGCGGCGCCGCCGCGCGAAGCCACGGTGCGGCCGACACCCACGCTGCTCCCGGAGCTGCAGCCGACACCGGCAGGCCCCACGACCACGATGTCGGAGGGGGAGTTCCGCGACGAAGTTTCGCGCCGTCTCGCGCTCGAGGTCCAGAAGCTCGAGGCCCAGATGCGCCCGCGTCCCACGCCCGCGCCGCAGCTTCCCACGACCCTCCCCTTCACGCGCGCGGCGCAGGAGCCCGAGGCCCTGCCGACACTCGTGGAGCTCGCGCCGACCTCCGTCCCGACGGCCCCGCCCGTGGAGGCGGAGCACGTCGTTCCCACGGCCGTGCCCCTGCCGACCCGCGTGGCGGTGCGCGAAGGCGCGCTCGTGCCGTTCGAGGAGATCGATTCCCCTCCGCGCATCGCCACGATCATCAAGCCCGTCTATCCGCGCATGGCGTTGAAGGCACGGATCGGCGGAATCGTCGTGCTGCGCGTCCTGGTGTCGGAGAAGGGCGCTCCGCTGGAGGTCCAGGTCATTCGCGGCGCGCCCGGAGGACTCGACGACGCCGCCGTCTCCGCCGTACGGCGCTGGACGTTCACGCCCGCGACGAAGGCCGGGGTCCCGGTGCGGACGTGGATGACCGTACCCATCCCGTTCGAGCCGTAGGCCAGGGACTGCTCCCTACGGCTTCTGGTACTCGATCGACTTGATGTTGGGGTCTTTGGTCCGCAGGAATTCTTCCATGACCTTGTCTTCGATCCAGGTGATCTCGGTGCCGTCCACGAAGTACGTCGGCGTGGACTTCACGCCGAGACGCTGACCCTCTTCGATGTCCTTGCGCACGTCGGCGAGGCTCTCGTCGCGCAGGTAACAGTTGAGGAAGTCCGCGCGAGGAATGCCCGCGGCCTCGGCGAACGTCACCGCCAACTCGTCGATCCCCGAGACGGTCATGACGGCCTGCTGCGCGTAGACCTGCTTCTTGAACTCGAACATCTGCTGCTTGGCGAACCTCCAGATGCAGTCCGCGGCGGAGGCCGCCTTCATGGACCAGGCGTGCGAGAACCAGAGCGGGAAGAACTTGTAATAGCGCTTGTAGGAAAGGCCGGGGTTGGCGGCGAGCAAGGCGTCCATCTGGAGGCCGCGGTAACGGCAGTAGCCGCACTCCATGTCGGCGTACTCCGCCATGATGATCTTGCCGTCGGGCTTGCCTTCGAACCGGCCCTGCGACAGGTCGATGCCCTTCTTGCGTTCCTCCCGCGGGTCCATCTGGAAATCCCAGAGCATGCCTCCGAGGTAGCGCGTGCCATCCGGCGTCACGTAACCCGGAACGCGGACAGGGCCGAATCCCGACTCGACCGCGATCCCGACGGCCTTCAGCCCCCCGGCGTCGCGCTCGGGGACGAGGAAGGCCTTTGCCCGCGTGCGGTAGAGATCGGACGTTCTCTTCTCCAGCCACATCAGGTCCATCGCCGTCTGCACCGGCCTGGGGCTGGGATTGGTGAGCATCTCGCCGTCGAAGAACCACTTCCCGTCTTCGGAGACCCACACCGTCTTATCCACGTTGAGCTTCGCGTACTTGCCGGTGCGCTTGATCTTGTAGGACTGAAAGCCGGCGAGCTTCTCGGGCGCCTTCTCGACCGTGACCTTGGAGGCCGGGTCGAACGACAGGTACTGGACCAGGTAGGTCTGCAGCCGCGCTTCCACGCCCGAAGCGGGGGCCGCCGCCGGAGCGGGGGGCTTCGTCTGGGCCGCCACCCATCCGGCCAGGAGGCATCCCAGGATCACCGCGAGACACAGTCGGAATGCACGCGTTTTCATCGACTCCCTTTCAAGCAATTGAGGCTATTGAGCCGGTGGCGGGACCTTTTGTAGCAGATTCAGCGACTCGATGACGCCGGTCTGGCCGGGCTTGAGGGCCAGGGACCGCTGGAACAGGGCGATCGCCTCGTCCCGCCGGCCCAGGCACGTGTCGAACAGTGCCAGGCTGTTCAGCGTGTCCGGATCCTGGGTCGAGGCCTCGAAACGAGCCACGGATTCCCGCGCGCCCGGGCAGTCCTTGGTCTTGAAACGCAGCAGACCCAGGTTTCGGGCGATGACCTCGTTCTGGGGATAGGCGCGGGCGGCGCGTTCCAGAACCTCCCGGGCCTGTGGAGCCTTGTGGCCTTCGTTGTACTCGTCGAACCATCGCAGGACTGTTCCCTCGGGATCGGCGTGTCCCGCCTGGAGAGAACGGAACAGCCAGTCGATCGCCTTCGCGTCGTCGCCACGGTCGCGATAGAGCACGGCGAGGTTGAAGACCGGAGATGCGTATGTCGGTCGCAGCGCGAGGGCCTTGCGGAACGCGGCTTCCGCCGCGGGCAGGTCCTTCCGTGTGTCGCGCAGGTAGATCCCGAGATTGTTCCAACCGCCCTCGGTCAACCCGGGACGGGTTCCGCCCTCGGTGGCGACCGTGGCCGGCTCGCCGCCAGACAGGTACCCGAGTGCGCGTAGCCGCGCGGCGTACTCGTTCGCGTCCTTCGCCGACGGCGCGGCGGCCTGAACGCGCCGGACCGCGACGGTCCCGAAGAGGTCCGCCTTTCGCGGCGCGGGCAGGTCCTCGAAGGCGGCCTTGATCGGGGTTCCCTTCCAGCTCTTCTCCTGGGGAAGCCCGAGGAGCGCGGCCACGGTGGGAGCCACGTCGAAGACGGATGCGTCGCCGCGCGGCAGACCGCGGCGGACGCGCTTGCCCCAGGCGGCGAAAACGCCGTTAATGCGGTGCCAGTACGCCGCCGTCGCCGGATTGAGAGACGAGCGCTCGCAGGGGCGGTCTTCTCCCCACTTGAAGCCGTGGTCCGAGTTGACGATCAGAGTCGCGCCGTCTTCCTCGGCCCGCTGCATCCACTGTCCGATGAGGCGGTCCAGCATGGCGTAGTACTCGTCGACGGTCTTTCGATACTTCGCGAACTCCGCCTCCGCGACGCACGACATCCGCGGCGGAACGTAGGAGGCGAACACGTGGCCGATTCCGTCGGGGCCCTCGAAGTAGACCATCATCAGGTCGGGCTGGTTCTTGTCGTAGAGATCGCGCGCGATGCGCTGCTGGACGCGGGTGGCGCCGATGATGGAGGCCAGAGCCACGAGGGGATTCGTCAGGCCGCCTCCCTTCGCGCGCGCCTCGGAGATCTCGGTGAGTGAAAGCCCGACGTACGGCGTCAGATCCGCGTCGGCGACCCGGCCGTCGCGCGACACGACCTGCTCGACGCCGGGCGCGAGCGAAGTCGGATACGCCACGCCGGCGCGCGAGAGCCCCTCGAAGAGAATCGGGCTCGCGTGGTCCGTCACGAAGAAACCGTTGACCTCTTCGGCCGGATGCGTCGCCCACCATCCGACGACGCCGACGGTCGCGCCGGATGCCGAGGCCAGATTCCACACGGCGGGTACGGCGCGCGAAAGACCCGAGATCGGCTCTTTCTGGCCGGTCATGGGATTGGCTTCCTGGAAATCGAGAACGCGGTGCACGTCCGGGGTCACACCGGTTGCGACGGACGTCCACACCACGGGCGAGAGCACCGGCATGAAGCTCGCGAGTTTGCCGGTGTACCCCTCCGAGGTCAGCCGCTTCCAGTTCGGCATCCGGCCCTCGGCGGAGAGCCGGTCGAGAAGCTCCCAATCCAGCCCGTCTAAGCCGAGCCAGATGATCGGCGTGAACTTTCCCTGCGCGCGCTTCGTCCGCGCGCTGACGTCGGAGCTCTCGATGGCAGCGACCGCCGGGGCCGCGGCCGCCGGCGCCGAGGCCGGCGCGGCAGGGGTGGCGCGTCCCGCGGACTCGCGGCCTTGGCCACAGGAGAGGAACGCCAGCACGGCCATGCCGGCCGCGGCGCACGTGAGGAATCGGCGGCTCATCGGCTCGTCGCGCCCGGCGCCGGATTCGCCATCCCGCTCTCGATGGCCTTTTCGGCCAGTCCCTTCTCGCCCGTGAGGAACTGACCCCGATAGAAGAAGGCGGGCGTCCCCGAGAGGCCCAGCCGCAGAGCCATCTCGATGTCCCGGATGACCCGCTCGCTCGCGCGTCCGCTCGAGAGCTCCGCCTCATAGGCCGGGCGAGCTCCCGCCGCGTCGGCCACGTCGGCGGCGACCTGACGAGCCGACTCGGCGTTCATCGACGCGGCCCTCGGAAAAACGGCGTCCTCGTACTTCGTATAGAGCTCGGGCGACACGTTGGAGAGAGCGGCGGCGCTTTCCGCCGCCGCGAACGACCAGTCGTGGACCTTGACGAGCGGCAGAAACCGGATCTCCAGTCCGCCGCCGCGGCTCCAGACGAAGTCCCGGATCTGGGGAGTTCGCTGCCGGCAGCGCTCGCACTGGAAGTCGATGAACGCGGTTACGTAGAACTTGCCCTTCGGCGGCCGCACGCCCTTCGATTCCGCGATGACCTTCTCGCGGTATGCCGCGGCGTCGACGTTCAGCGGGCGAAACTCTCCGAGCAGGAGCGCGGCTCCGTCTTCGGAGACGAAACCCGAGAACTTCGCCGTCGCGCGGGGTGCCTCCTGCAGGGACACCCGGATGGGCAGCAGCGGCCCGCGGGAGCCCGTCTCGACGTGGAGAGACGCCGGGACCCCGTAAGCCTCGGTCAGCACGCTCTCGATGGCCGGCGCGTCGGTCGCCGGCGAAAAAGGCTTGCCCCGGCGCGAGGCGTCGTAGAGGACCTCGCCGACGAAGATCTCGTTCTTCGCGGGATCCACGAGAGCGACGTTTATCTCGTTGCGGTTTTTCAGCTCGCAGTGACGCTCCACCCGGTACGCCTCGTAGCCGGTGATGGAGACATCGGCCGCGTCGGTCACCGTGACCTGTGTGCCCGGACAGAACGAGTACCAGCCCTCGAAGTACCGGGAAACCCGATCGCGGTTGGGGGCAGCGCCTTCGGCGCCGGCCGCCGCGGCGAGCACGACCAGAGAAAGGAACAGTGTCCGACGCATTCGGGCAACCTTAACACGGGCAGGGGGTTACAGGATTCCCGGGGCTGCACGGGGGATTCCGAGAATTGCACATGCGTATCCAATCGTCGAGAAGGGGTTTCCGTTTTCGAGGCCGTGTGGCTGTCGTTCGCGGCGCGAATAGTCTCCCGACCGGAGGAGGGAGGAGGTTCACGCCGCGGGAGCCGGAGCGCAGCGCGGAGACCAGGGCCGCGGTCGAGCGTGTCCCGCGAGCCGCGGCCCGGTGCCCGCAGGGCAGGTCTCCGAGCAAGTGAAGGCGACGGCCTTACAGGATTCCCGGGGCAGCGTTGGGCATGAGGACCAGGCGCATCTGCCGGAAGTCGATCTGAATGTGGAAGTTCTTCAGGTAGGAGTTGCCGAGCACGCCGTCTTCGAGGGCGCCGTCGTCCTCCTTGACCACGAGGTTGCGAAATCGCACGGCGAACCCCGACATGCCGATCGTGACCGCGTCCACGCGAGACCACGCGGCCTCCGACTTCCCGAGGCCGTAGAGCTTGCGCGGATAAAACTTGTTGGACGCGGGCAGACCCGCCCGCTTGACCCCTCCCGAGGTCATCATCGTCGGCTCGCTGCCGGTGTCGAGAAGCATCGCGTACCACCCCGTCCGGTTTACGGACGCCCGGACGAAGATGCGTCCGCGAGCCACGAAGAGATTCTGATCGGGATTGTTCTTCTCGCCGCGAAAATCCGTGCGCGTCATCTCGATCGAACGCCGGCGATAGTCGAGCGCCACGGTGAACTGCTTGATCAGATGGAGGCCGAGCACCATCGGGACCGGAAACTCGCCGCGTGACGTCTCGAACAGAAGGGCGTCGTCGGGCATCAGCATCACCGGCACATTGCGAACCACGAACCCGCAGAAATCGAGCCGGTCGGCGATGCCGAACGTCAGAGGAAACTCACGCGTATGGAGACCCCTGCCGAAGGCCTTCGAGTCGGGGATCTCCCGCACGCCGACCTGTTTGGCGAAGGACTGGGTCAGGATCGTGTAGGCGGCCCCGGTGTCCAGAATCGCGGCCGAATCCGAGCCGTTGATCTTCACCGGCAGCCGGATGAGGTCGAAACCCGACATCGAGAACTCGGCTTCGTGCTTCTCGCCGAACGCCGGGCCCGCGTAGAGATCGAGGTTTTCGATGGCCTCGAGGAACCGCAGGAATCCGGGAAGCAGGCCGAACCCGTCCCGCCGCGCGGCGGAAGCGTACTCCAGCGCGAGCGAGGGCTCGTCCCAGAATATGTACCCCTGCGCCAGCGCCCACTCGATATCGGCGCGGCGCGCCGGCCGTGCTTCGGCGGCGATGGCACGGGACAGCGGCACGGCCGCGTCGTCGAGGTCGCCTCGCGCCAGAAGCGCGCGGCCATAGAGAGCCAGGGCCTGCGGATTCTCCTCGAGCTCCGGCCGGGGCATCTCGCGGAAGTGCCGTTCGACTTCGAGATACTCCCCGCGCGACAGGAGCTCCTCGGCGTTGAACGGGCCCGGCCGAGGCGTGGAGTTCACGGCGTCTGCGGGCTGGACCTCCACGCGCAGATCCGGAGACGCGCAGAACGACGTGACGAGAGCGAACGCGGCGGCCGCCGCGAGACGCTTGATCGCGCTGGAGACGCGCCGACGAGAGCGGAGGTTTGTCCCCGGCGGGATCCGGTCATTCCGGCGATTCGAAGGAATGCTCCCGCCTCGACTCCCCAAACGGTCAGTGCGCGCTGGCGCGGGTGAACGTGCCTGTGCGCACGTTCGCGCGCGCGGTCTCCAGCGTCGTCAGCACCCGCGCTTCGCGCTGCAGGACGTTCCGGCCGTAGCCTTGGCGGGTGATGAACTCCGCGTCGACCTGCTGGAAGGAAATCCCGGTCGGAAGCAGCTCCCTCCGGTAGTGCCAGACCTCCCGGTAGTTGCCGTCGGAGCTCGGAAGCTTGTTGTTGGGCCCGGTCATGTGGTCGTACTTGATCGCCGACGCCGCCGAAGAGCCGATGCCCTTCAAGGCCGCGTTCACTTGGGAGTCCGTATAGAACGACATCCCGGCCGGATCGTCCCGATCGTCGCCGGTCGAGAGGGGCTTGCGGCCGATCCATGTGGGGGGACCGAGCAGGATGAAGACCATCCCCCGGTCCGTCATGCTCCCCCGCGTTTCGTACTGCGCGAAACGGGAGTCCGCGAAGGCCACGCGCCGCTCGAATTCGTCGCGGGCTTCGTTCTCCTCGGTCTCGGGCTTCGGATCGCGAGCCTTCCAGAACGCCGTGATGAATTCCGATCGTGATACCGGATCCGAAAGGCGTGTGAAGTCGCGTTTCTGCTCGCTCGTCAGCAGATACGCGACGGGACCATTGGCCCAATCCTCCCCCGCCTCCTCCGCGTGGTTGGACACCGTGGCGCGAAACGCCCGGTAGGACGTGGCCAGTGCGCCCGATTCGACCGGAGTTTCGGCGGCCGTGCGCGTTTCCTTGCGCACTTGTTCGAAGGCCGCGATCACTTTCGGCGGGTACGCCGACGGATCCAGAGAGGCATTGGCTTGGTACGTCAGATACGCCTGGAAGTAGGGCCGTGCCTCGTCGGTACGCCCGAGCGCCGCGAGATTGGCTCCGCGATAGAACGCGAGGCTCGGCGCCAGCTGCGCGCGATAGGCCTCGTTTCCGGGACTCTGGCTTTCGGCCTCGAGCTTGTCGAGAGTTTCCAGCGACTGCGCGTAAGAGCTCAGACGGAACTGCTCCTTCGCCTTGAGGAAGAGTTGTATGCACTCGTTGCCGGCGAAAGCGAGGGAAGAGAGGAAGAGGAGCGAGAAGGCCAGTATGGATCGCCGCATCGGAGACCTCCGGAACGAATCGATCATACGACTTCTTACGCGTTTCGGAGCAGAGAGTTAGGCCTCGCGCGCCGCTTCAATTTTTCGATTCGAAAATCAAAAAAAAAGGGGCGGCCGAAGCCGCCCAGGGGGGATCGAAAAACGGAGGGCTAGAAGGTGACCTTGAGCGCGACCCGGAGGAGACGCGGGTTGTTGCGCGTGAAGGCCTTCAAGTAGTCCGGGTTGTCCGCGCAAGGCGTGGCCGACTGGCAGACGGGTCCGCCCTCGCCGATCGGGTCGCCCGGCTTGACTCCCGCCTGGCCGTAGAAGGGGCTGGAGGGATCCGTCACGAAGTTGCCGGCGGTGTTGAAGTTGGTGTCGAAGCCCGTGACCGTCTGCCGGTTGAGGGCGTTGAGCAGGTAGAGCTGCGGGGTGATCGTCACCGGTCCGACGGCGAGGTTATAGCCGAGGGAGAGGTTCAGATCGTAGTCCGTCGGCGTGCGGCCGAGGGTTCCCCGCGTATCGAGGTAGAGCAGGTCCGGGTAGAAATTGTTGAAGAAGCCGAGACGCGACATCGGCAGCCCGCTGCGGACGTAGAACTGCGCGCCGGCCGAGAGGCCGAACGGAGTGTTGTACACCGCGTCGACGCGCGCCTGGACGGGCCGGTCGAGCTCGAGGTTGCCGTAGGCGTTTTGCGAAAACTGGTAGTAGTCGTAGTCGGCGTTGATTCCGGGGTCCGTCTGGCCGGAGGCCTCACGGATGGCGCCGGAGTAGTTGCCGCGCAGCGACGAGTACAGGAACGAGGCCTGCGCCCAGAGCTGGTTGGTGAACTGCTTGCGGGCGGTCAACTCGATGCCACGGAAGATGCGCTTGGCATCGCCCACCGGCACGCCCGTCGAAGAGCATTGGCCCGCCGTCGGGTCCGTCGGGTTCGCGGAGCCGTTGCAGGTCGGGAAGAAGCCCGACGCCGCCTGCCCGTCGCCGCCCGGGTTGAACAGCGCGCAGGTCGAAGGAGCCACATCGCCGTTCAAGTCGCAGCGATCTTCGATCGTCCGTCCGAGGGTGCGGTAGGTACCCTTCAGGCCGACCGAGAGGCTCGGATCGATCGCCTTCTCGACGCCGATCGTGGCCTCATCCTGATACGAAGCCCTGACACGCGGGGTCCCGTTGAGCTGTCCGTCCGTCCAGCCGTCCACGGGCTCGCCCGAGGCGCTGCCGCCCTGGAAGTTCAGAGCACGCGGCGCGTTGGGATCCTGGTCGGTGGATGTCGCGGAGTAGTTGAACGACTGGATCGCCGAGTTGGCCGTGAACACGCGGACGTTCAGGTCCGTCGGCAGCGAGAAGTAGAAGCGGCCGACCGAGCCGTACAGCTTGGACGTGCCGTCGCCGATGAAGTCCCACGTGAAACCGACGCGCGGCGCCCACTCGTTGTTGAGCGCGAAAGCCTTGAACTCGCCGATCGTCGGGTCGGGGGAGAAGCCGTAGAACGACTCCGTGTCATACCGGACGCCAAAGTTGATGGTCAGCGTCGGGATGACCCTCCACTGATCCTGCAGGTACGCGCTGTAGCGCTTGGTCGGAGTGTTGAACGGCGATTCCGGGATGATCTGGAAGTTGTCGGAGGTTCCGTCCGCCAGCAGGTCGTGCTGGTAGAACACCTGCTGCGTCTGACCGTTCTCGTTCGTGTAGAACGGCGCCACGGCCAGGTCGCAGAAGCTCGTGTCGCCCGGGTTCTGGACCGAGTTCAGGCACGGGCGGATGCGGAGACGCTGTCTGCCGGTGAAGTACGTCGTCCCGAACGTGGCGTCCTTCTGATAGTCGCCGCCGACCTTGATCTCGTGGTTCTGCACGTAGGCCGTGAACGACGCGCCGTAGCTCTCGCGCTTGGAGGAGTTGTTGACCGTCGGGCCGAACACGTTGCCGAAGCCCCCGAGCTGCGTGAAGTTGGTTCCCGTTCCGGTCGGATCCGTCGTGTAGTCCCGGATGGACGGAACGTCGATGCCATCGGGCTTGGTGGTGAACCGGTCTTTGTGCTGGGCGTACTGGAACGTGAAGATGCCGAAGGATCCGAAGAGCTGGTTCAACCGCGCGCCGTAGTCCGGTCCGCCCGTATCGCGGCGGCCGTTGTAGGAGAACGGATTGCTTCCGTTGGGCGCCGGCGGCGGGAGAGCTCCGAGCTGCGTCTGGGCGTCGGAGAAGACGCTGCCTACGATGGAGGTGCCCTGGAAGAGGTTCAGCGTCATTTTGCCCGAGTACTTGTTCTGGGTGAGACCGATCGGAAAGTCCTCGCCGGTGCGGGGCCCGTCGACCGGTTGGATGTTCTGATTGACCTTGACGCGGTCGTACGCGCCGAAGAACCAGACCTTGTCCTTGATCATGAAGCCGCCGAGGTCCGCGCCGTACTCTTGCCGCACGTCCTTCTCGTTGAAGAAGTTGGGGCCTCCGCCGGCCGGAACCTGCTGGACGTCGCCGGTCTCGGAGAAGGGCGCCGTCTGCGGAATCTTGATGTCCGCGCGCATACCGGTGTCGTTGTAGTAGCCGAAGATTCCGCCGTGGAACTCGTTACCACCCGACTTGGTGATGACGTTGACCACGCCGCCCGTGTTGCGGCCGTACTCCGCCTGGTAGCCGCCCGTCTTCACCTCGACTTCCTGGATGAACTCGTTGTTGATGTCCTTGCCCTGGAAG
>JBKOVK010000258.1:0-2628 GCA_046724475.1 Acidobacteriota bacterium
CTCCTGTCCAGAAGCTTCTTCCATCGGTCTTCGACGTCGGGCGAATAGCCGACGTAACGGTCGATGAGAGTCCGATCGGTTCCCAGGATGAAGGTCGAGGGGATCCCCATGGCGGTCAGCGGTCCGGCGTCTTCCGGGGCCGCGTAGTAGACCGGGATCGAGATGTTGAACTGCTGCAGGAAGGGCGATACGCGCTTGCGGTCGGCGTCGACGTTGACGGCCACGACCACGAAGTTCCGGTCGCTGTAGGTGTCATACATCTTCTGCACGATCGGAAGCTCTTTCTTGCAAGGCCCGCACCACGTCGCCCAGACATTCAGCAGAACGATGTTCCCCTTCAGCTCCGAGAGGCGGATGCTTCCGCCTTCCGAACCGACGAATTCCAGATCCGGAAAAACGGGCACCTGTTTTTCCGAGCTCTGAGCCAACGCCGGCGAGCAAAGAATCGCTGTAAAGGCTGCTGCGAGAAGGGTCAAGCGCACGGACGAGCGAACCGTCGGGACATGCCCAATATTCCGCGCCATGCGCTCAATCAGGATAACTGATTCGGGATAATGGGCGCCATGACCAAGGCGCCTCCGGTGTTTGCCCGGGTGTATCGCGGCTCGGGAGTCGAATCGACACACCGGGGCTCGGTGTCCGTTGTCGACGAACGAGGACGGACAGTGGCCTCTGCGGGCGACGACGCGGCGCCCATCTACCTGCGCTCCACGGCCAAGCCGTTCCAGGCGATGCCCCTGCTCCTCGCGGGCGGCGAAAAGCGGTTCCGCCTCGGCGATCCAGAGATCGCGCTCATGTGCGCGTCGCACGCCGGTGAGCCACGCCACACACGGGTGGCCGAGGCGATCCTCAAGCGCGGAGGCTTCCGGGTCGGCGATCTTCGCTGCGGGGCGCACGCTCCCGCGAGCGAAGCCGCGGCACACGCACTCGTCGCTTCGGGAAAGGAGCCGACCCCGCTCCACAACAACTGTTCGGGGAAGCATGCGGGACTCCTGCTCGCGTGTCGGATCCTGGACCTGCCGCACGCCGCCTACGACGAACCGGGCCATCCCCTCCACAAACGCATCAAGACGCTCCTCGCCCGCTACGCCGACGTCGCCGAAAGCTCGATGGGGTCCGCGGTCGACGGCTGCAACCTTCCCGTTTACCGCATACCGCTTTCCGCGCTGGCGTTCGCGTACGCGCGCCTGGTGGCCGACCGTGTCGCGGGAGAGGATCGCGCCGTCGCCGCGGTCCGGCGCCGCGTCGTGCGGGCGATGATTGCCCGGCCCGAGATGGTCGCGGGGGAGGGCCGGTTTACGACCGACTTCATCGTGGCCGGGCGAGGACGCTGGATCGGGAAGGAGGGCGCCGAGGGTGTCTACGCCGTCGGGCTGGCGCCGGCGAAAGGGCCCGCGATCGGAATCGCCTTCAAGATCGAGGATGGCTCGTTGCGCGCGCGGGATGCCGCGACGCTCGATATCCTCGAGCGACTCGGAGAGCTGCCCGAGCCGATCCGGCGCGCACTGGTTTCTTACGCGGAGCCGCGACTCACGAACGCCGCCGGGACGGACGTGGGACGGATCGAGGCGCAGGTCCCGCTGACGCGAAAGGCCGCCGGGTCGTCGAAGCGCCGGGCGGCGGCGAGGTAGAGGCGTCGTGGCGTATCGCGACCTGTCCGCGTTTCTCGCTGCCCTCGAGTCCGACGGCGAGCTCGTGCGGATCCGGGAAAAAGTGTCGCCCGTTCTGGAGATCTCCGAGATCGCCGATCGCGCCGTGAAGGGCGGAGGTCCCGCGCTTTTGTTCGAAAACGTCGAAGCATCGGCGTTCCCGGTCGCGATCAACACGTTCGCGTCGCGCAAGAGGATGTTCAAAGCGCTCGAGCTTGCCTCATGGGACGAATGGGATTCGAGGCTCGAGTTCTTCCTGGACCCGAAGCCCCCGGAGGGGATTCTCGGGAAGCTCAAGGCGATTCCGCGGGTGACCGAGCTCGCCTCGGTGTTTCCGAAAACCGTCCGGAGCGGTCCTTGCCAGGAGATCGTGCGCGAGGGATCCGCCGTGGATCTCTCCGAGCTCCCGGTTCTCCAGTGCTGGCCGCAGGATGCCGGCCGCTTCATCACGATGCCCATGGTGATCACCAGGGATCCGGCGTCCGGCAAGACCAACGTCGGCATGTATCGGATGCAGGTCTTCGACCGGAACACCACGGGCATGCACTGGCAGAAGCACAAGGACGGCGCGGGCCAGGCGCGAGGGTACGAGCGCGAGGGCCGCCGGATGGAGGTCGCGGCCGCGATCGGCTGCGACCCGGCGACCGTTTTCTCGGCGATCGCGCCGCTTCCGCCGGGACTGTCGGAGTTCCTCTTCGCCGGATTCCTGCGGGGCGAGAGCGTTCCGCTGGTTCCCGCGAAGACCGTGGATCTGCTGGTGCCGGCCGAAGCCGAGATCGTGCTCGAAGGCTACGTCGACCCGAAGGAGCGCCGGCGCGAGGGGCCCTTCGGCGACCACACCGGCTTCTACTCGCTCGACGACGACTTCCCTGTCTTTCACGTCACCGCGGTGACCCGCAGGGAGAAGCCGGTCTACATGACGACGATCGTCGGGCCTCCCCCGATGGAGGACGGTTTCATGGGCGAGGCCGTGGAGCGC
>JBKOVK010000304.1:0-9340 GCA_046724475.1 Acidobacteriota bacterium
CCGCGGTCTCTATTCGATGAGCCCTCGCCGCAAGGCGGTGCTCACGGCCTCCGACTTCGAATGGACCTGAAGCTTGTCGTAGACGCGGCGCACGTGATCGCGGATCGTGTTGATCGAAACGCCGAGCCGATCCGCGCAGGCCTGGTAGCTGTGGCCCTCCGCCAGACGTTTCAGCAACTCTCTTTCCTGATCCGTCAGCGAGGATTCGGGACGCGAAGGGGCGGCGCTGCGCCGGAAGTGCTCGACCATCCGGCGGGCGATCTCGGGTGACAGCGGCGAGCCGCCGTCCTGCGCCTGCCGGACGGCCTGGGCGATCTGCGCCGGCGGCGTCTTCTTCAGGAGATACCCGCTCGCGCCGTTGCGGATCGAGGCGAAGATCTTCTCCTCGTCCTCGAAGATCGTGAGCATCAGGATGCACGTGTCGGGGAAACGTTCCTTCAGAACCGCGACGCCCTCCACCCCCGACATTCCGGGAAGGTGGATGTCGAGGAGCAGGACATCGCAGGGCGCATGCTCGAGCGCCGGAAGGGCCTGCTCGACCGAAGGGTAGGTCCCGACGCATCGAAGTCCGTCCGAACGATCGAGGATCGCGCCGAGCCCTTCGCGGATCAGGCGTTTGTCTTCGACGAGGGCGACGCGGATCGAGTCGGGCGCGGGCATGGACGTCATCGCATCCTGCTTCGATCGGAGACCGGCGGCAACCGCATCTTCATGCGGAGGAGACCCCCGCGGGACGGTCCAGAGGCACGCGCACGAGGATCCGGGTACCCGCGGCCGGCGCGGAGTCCACGCGGAAAAATCCGCCGAGACCGGCGGCGCGGGCCTCCATGTTTGCGAGCCCGTGGCCTCCGCCGTTGGGGGACGTCCCGATCCCCGAGCCGTCGTCCACGATTTCCAGAGAGACATCGCGGGGCCCCGGAACGACCCGCAGCGACGCATTGCGGCACGCCGAGTGCCGCGCGACGTTCGTCAGCGCCTCTTTGACGATCAGAAAGACCTGCCGCCGCGTTTCGGGATCCAAAGTTCTTCCTTCGAAGTCCGGAGGAACATCGAGCGTCCAACGGATGCCTCGGCTTTCCAGCGTGTTGGCCGCGAACTGGCGAATGCGGGCCACGAGGCTTGCGACGTCGTCGCGGCGCGGATCCGTGGACCATACGATGTCGCTCATGGAGTCGACCAGGCGGCGCGCCGTGTCGCCGATCTCCCGCAGCGCCGGATCGCGCGGCTCGGGCCGGCCGTTTCCGTTGCCGGCAAGCTCGCTCAGGATCGCGATCTCGGAAAGCCCGGAGCCGACGTCGTCATGGAGGTCCCGCGCCACGCGCGACCGCACGCGCTCGATGGCGAGGGCGTTTCGCAGACGGACCCGGTGGAGCGCGAACGCCGCGGCGCCGGCGGCGAGGAAGAGTCCCGCGAGGACCTCGGGACGCTTCCAGAAGGAAGGGTCGACGCCGAATCGGACCTCGGCCTCATCGGTGCCGATCGATCCGTCGTTGGAAACGGAACGGACGCGGAAGCGGTAGGTGCCGGCCGGCAGACGGGCGTAGACGACCGAGGGCTGCGCGGTGGCGGCGCTCCAGTTCCGGTCGAGCCCGTCCATCCGGTATTCGTAGCGAGGCCGTCCCCCCGCGGCGAAGTCGAGTGCGACGAAGTCGATCTGGACCGAAACGGGCTCGGCGACGCGCCCGGGGAACGCGACACCGCTGGCTCCGATGTCGGAGAGAGGCTGCCGCACGCCGTTGACGAGGGCGCGCATGATGCGGACGGGAGGGGGCGCTTTGGACGCTTCGGCGATGGGTGAGAGCCGCGACAGACCCTCGAAGGAGCCAAACCACACATTCCCGTCGCGATCCAGCAGGGACGACTGGACGACGCCGTGGGCAAGTCCGTCATCCGACGTGAAGTGCTGGACGTTGCCGGTCGACGGCTCGATGCGATCCAGCCATTTCTCGGTTCCCACGTAGATCCGACCGAAGCGATCCTGCGTGATCGAGGACACACTCGGGCTCGAGAGGCCCTCCGACAGGCCGAACTTCGCAAAGCGCGGAGTCGGATCGGCGGGACGGTCGATCCGCGCGAGGCCGTCGCTGCTGCTTCCGATCCAGAGGCGCCCCTGCCGGTCGCAGAAGAGCGACCGGATCGATCCGGCCGGCAGTCCGTCGCCGCGATCGAACCAGGCCATCTTTCCGTCGCGAAAGCGCGCGAGCCCGCCGCCGCGAAAGCCGACCCAGACGGAGCCTCCGGGGTCCTCGGCGAACGCCATGGGCTCCCGCTCCGGGACGCCGTCAGCGGCGCGGAAGGTCTGAAACGTGTCGGAGGCGCGACTCCATCGCGCGAGATTGCCCTGGCGGGCGCCGCCGTTGAAACCCAGCCAGAGATCTCCGCTTCGGTCCTCGTAGGCGCGGTAGAGACCGTCGTCGGGCAGCCCGTTCCGCATCGTGTAGGTGCGGATGGCCGCCGTGGCGTCGATTTTCTCGAACGGAACGGCTGGGAACCGGAAGAGACCCGAGAGCGTCGGCACCCACCATTCACCATGGTCGTCCCGGAAAGTCAGCTGCGACCAGCCCCAGCCCAGCTTCGTGCCAGAGGGGAGTTGCGGCCGCCGGCTGTGGAAGCGTCTACCGTCGAAGCATTGGAGATAGCCGTCCTCGTATTGATCGGCTCTCTGCGCGTTGGCGAAGGCGCAGACCTGACCCTCGCGGTCTTCGAACAACGACACGATTCGAAGACTCGTCAACCCGTCGCGCTCGTCGAATCGCTGGAAGCCGTTGCGCGCGAGACGCTGGAGTCCGGCGTCGTCGCTGCCGATCCAGAGATCCCCGTCACGGTCCTCCTCAACCGACCAGATGCCGAGTCCCGAAATGCCTTCCGCCCGCCCGTAGCTTCGCACCTCCGAGCGGTCGCGCGAGATCTGGGATATGCCTCCGAAGCAGCTCACCCACAGGACGCCGTCGGACGTTTCGAAGAGGCCTGTCACATGATTGCCGGCGAGGCCGTCTTTCGTCGTGATGTGCCGGACCACACGAGACTGCGAGCCGGCGCCCCCAAGCTCGAAGAGGCCGTCGTAGTGCGTTCCAATCCATAGCGAGCCACGGCGGTCTCGAAGGATGCAGCGCACGGCGCTCGGAGCGCCGTGGGAGTCGGCGATGCGCTGGATCCGACCGTCCGGGTATCGCCGAAATAGTCCCGCCTCGGAGCCCGCGAGAAGCGTGCCGTCGACGTCGGCCGCCAGTGAGCTCACGGCGGTTCCGTAGGGAACGCCCGCGGCCAGGAGCACGCGCTCCAGCCGCGCGTTCGACCGCGCGAGGTCGAGACGAAACAGTCCGTCCTCGGTTCCCGCCCAGATCACGCCGGCAGAATCCACGAACAGCGAATCGACCTGGTCGCTGAGACCGCCCTCGGCGGTGTGAAACACCTGCGGGAACGAAGCGGGGCGCGTGCCTCCCCGCGATACGTCGAGGCGCACGACGCCCTCGGAAGTCCCGAGCCAGTAGATGCCGTCGGAAGCTTCCACCATCGCCTGTACGGCTCCGGGCGGGACGCCGTCGACGATCGTGAAGGCACGGAATCCGTAACCGTCGAAGCGCGACAGGCCGCCGGAGGTTCCGAGCCAGAGGAACCCGTGCGAGTCGGCGAGGATGCAGTGGATGCGATCGCTCGGCAGTCCGTCCGCCGTGGTGTAGGTCTTCAGCGGAAGCTGCTCTGCCCGAGCGATGCCGCTCGAGATCGCGAGCGCGAGGCCGGCGGCGACGAGACGGGGCTTCAAAGGCCCTCCGTGGCCGGAAAGGCTATCGCGGTTGGGGCCGAAACGTCGCCCGGTTCTCGGGTCCTTCCCAGACGGTCACTTCGGCCACACGGCTCCAGCCCAGGGCGCCGGAGCCCTCCAGCCTTTCGGAAAAGTATCGGGCCAGGTTCTCGGCCGACGTGTTGCGGCCCCGGAAATCCCGGTGCTCGTTGATGTAGCCGTAGTCGAATTCTTTGGCGATCGCTTCGAGCGCCTTCTTCGCGGCGACGAAGTCCACGGCGAGGTCGTACTGCTGGAGCTTCTCGGACTCCAGGACGGCTTCGACCCGATAGGAGTGACCGTGGAGGGGCTCGGGTCCGCCGACGTAGTCGATCAGGTTGTGCGCGGCCTCGAAGCGGGCCTCGACCGTGATGCGGTACGGCATCAGCCCATCAGCCGAGAACGGTGGCTTCGCGCACGACCGACATCGAGGCCTGCTCGGCGGGCGGAACGGCGAGGACGGCTTCCAGGACCTTCTTCGCCGTCGCCGTCTCGCCGGCGGCCTGATCCATGTTGACCTCGAAGGTCAGCCGCATGCCGGTCTCGTCAGACTCGAGCGACAGGGCGCGCAGCGCTGGAAGAGTCGCTTTCCAGGACGACTCGAGAGCGGTCGTGGCGCGCTCGGCCTGCGCGACCGAGTCGAGCCGAACGCTGTACCGCGCGGCTTTCACGGCCTTCGCCAGCGACGGCTCGCCGGCGGCGAGCTCTCTCACCGTACCGACCTCGAGCCCGGCAGGGAGCTTCGCGTTGATCCGATGGGCGGCGTCGGCAGGGAAAGGCGCGTTGCCGTCGACGTCGAACACTTCGTGCCGGCTCTCCAGCCCCAGCGCCAGAGCCGGTCCCATCGCCAGCTTCATGTGGGGATTGAATCCCTCCGTGTAGCGCGCCGGCAATCCTGCGGCGCGGATCGCGCGCTCCAGGACGTCCATCGTGTTGCGATGCGAGAGGAACCGCGCGTCGCCGGTCTTCGAGAACTCGACCCGGTGCCGGAAGACGCTCTCCGGCTGCCGGCCGCGCTCGCGTGACGCCGGCGCGAGATCCGGCATCGCCTTCTGGCGATACGCCGCGCCCTTGGCCACGTCGCGGTAGGACGCCGGGTCCGCCGCCTCGGGCGCCTCGATCGTGGGAAGGCTCGATCCCATGGGGCGCGCGAGCACCGTGTCCTCGCCGTTGCCCGGCACGCCGCAGGCGTAGCAGTGCCCCCACTTGCAGTCCTCGGTACGCATCTCCTTCCTGGCCTTGATGAGCTCGATCTGGAGCCAGCGCTTCTTGATCGACACGTCGAGCACGTCCCAGGGAAGGATCTCGTCGAGCGCGTACTCGCGCAGGTACGACTCCTTCGGGATGCCTTCGGCCTCGAAGGCCTTCATCCACAGGTCGTAGCGGAAGTGCTCGCCCCAACCGTCGAATCGGACTCCGGATCTCCATGCCGTGTGGAGGACACGGCCCATCCGCCGGTCGCCGCGGGAAAGCGCGCACTCGATCTCGGCCTCCCTCGGCTCGTGCCATTTCATCTTCGCGCCGCGGACGCGGCGGAAGCGGTCCTTCAGGTACGCGAGCTTCTGCGAGAGAGTCTCGACGCCGTCAAACGGCGCCCACTGAAAGGGCGTCCAGGACTTCGGCACGAACGAGCCCACCGAGACGTTGACGTTCTTGCGCCCGTGCTTGCGTCCCTGGGCCAGGATCCCTTCGACCAGAGTGACGAGCTCGTCGAGGTCGGCGCGCGTCTCCGTCGGCAGACCGATCATCGTGTAGACCTTGATGAGGTCCCAGCCCCTCGCGAACGCCACGTCGGCGGCGGCGATCATGTCGGCGTTGGTGAAGGTCTTGTTGATCACGCGCCGCAGGCGGTCCGAGCCCGTCTCGGGCGCGACCGTGAAGCCGGACTTGCGGACTTCGGACACCGCGTCGGCTAGTCCGACCGAGAACGCCTCCGCGCGCAGCGACGGCAACGAGATCGAGACGCGCTGATCGGACAGCTCGGGCGCCAGGCACTTCACGAGAGGCTCGATCTGCGAGTAGTCGGCGGTCGAGAGGGAGAGCAGTCCCACCTCGCTCCAGCCCGACTCGGCGATGAAGGTCTTCGTCATCTCGGCGACGCTGGCGGGGTCGAGCTCCCGCACGGGCCGGTACCAGTAGCCCGCCTGGCAGAAGCGGCAGCCCTGCGTGCAGCCCCGCATGACCTCGAGGCCCAGCCGGTCCTGCACGATCTCGACCGAGGGCACCATCGGCTTCTCGGGGTAGTAGTCGGGCTTCAGGACGGGAACCCAGGTGCGCTTCGCCTGGCGCGGCGCGCGCGCGTCGCTGGGCTCGACTGTGGCGATCCTTCCATCGTCGTAGTACGTGACGTCGTAGAGCGAAGGCACGTAGATGCCCTCGATCTGCGCGAGCGCGACCAGGAGCTCGCGACGCGACAGCTCTTTCGCGCGGGCCTCGTGGTAGCCGTCGAGAAAACGGTTGAGCGCTTCCTCCGCGTCGCCGACGAGGAAGGCATCGAAGAAGTCGGCGATCGGCTCGGGGTTCGCGGTGCACGGCCCGCCGCCCAGGACGATCGGGTCGTTTTCGCGGCGGTCCCTCTGCCACACCGGCAGGCCCGACAGGTCCAGCATGTTCAGGATGTTCGAGTAGTTCAGCTCGGCCTGGAGAGAGAAGCCGAGCACGTCGAAGTCGGCGGCCGGCGCGAAGGACTCCGTCGAAAAGAGCGGGATCCCGCGCTCCCGCATCTTCGCCTCGAGGTCCACCCAGGGAGCGTAGACACGCTCGCATGCGAAGTCCTCGCGGCGGTTCACCAGCTCGTACAGGATTTTCAGGCCGGTGTGGCTCATCCCGATCTCGTAGGTGTCGGGGAAGGCGAGCGCCAGCGTCACCGAGGCTTTCGACAGGTCCTTGCGCGTGACGTTGCGCTCCAGGCCGATGTAACGGCCGGGCTTCTCCACCTGCGGCAGGAGCGGATCGAGCAGAGGACGCAGGGACCGGTAGCGCATGGAACGGGAGATTCTACCGGAGGGGCCGGGTCAGAGGTACTTGAACCCGCTCCCGGTGTTGAACAAGACGACGCGCTCGGCGGGAGCTAGGAGACCGCGAGCAAGCAGATTCTTGGCGGCCGCCCAGACAGCGCCGCCCTCCGGGGAAACGAAGAGGCCCTCCGAGGCGCCGATCTCGTCGCAGGCGCGGCGCATCTCGTCGTCGGTCACCGCAATCGCGCTGCCTCCCGACGCGCGCACGTCGCGCAGAATCAGGTAATCGGCGAAGGGCTTGGGAACGCGCAGGCCCGACGCGTAGGTTGACGCGTTCGGGAACTTCTCCGAGACGTCCTTCCCTTCTGCGAAGGCCTTCGGGATCGGCGCGCAACCCTCGGCCTGCACCGCAAACATCTTCGGCCGCTTCGGGCCGATCCAGCCCATTTCCTCCATCTCGTCGAAGGCCTTCCACATGCCGATGAGGCCCGTGCCGCCGCCCGTCGGGTAGAGGATCGCGTCCGGTAGCGTCCAATCGAACTCCTCGGCGAGCTCGTAGCCCATCGTCTTCTTTCCCTCGACGCGGTAGGGCTCCTTCAGCGTCGAGACGTCATGCCATCCCTCCCGCGGCGCCCGCTCGGCGACCATGCGTCCGCAGTCGTCGATCAGTCCGTCCACCAGCGTGACCTTCGCGCCGTAGCGCTCGCACTCGACGCGGAACGTCGGCGGCGTGTCGGCGGGCATGAAGACGTGGCACTCCATTCCGGCGCGCGCGGCGTACGCGGCCGCGGCGCCGCCGGCGTTGCCCGCCGTCGGGAGAGCGATCTTCGCGTAGCCGAGCTCCTTCGCCTTCGAGACGGCGGCGGAAAGGCCGCGCGCCTTGAACGAGCCAGTCGGGTTTCCGGCCTCGTCCTTGATCCAGAGGTCCGAGAAGCCGCCCGACGCGCCGAGTCGCTCCGCCGCGAGCAGCGGCGTTCCGCCTTCGCCGAGCGAGACGACGTTGGATGGATCCTCGACCGGCATCATCTCGCTCCATCGCCAGATGGTGTGCGGCCGCGCGGCGACGGCGTCGCGGTCGAGGCGCACGGGATGGTAGCGCGCGAAGAGCGCGGCGCCGCACGCGGGGCAGACGTTGACGCGGCGGTCGCGCTCGTACTGCGCGCCGCAGCGCGTGCAGTTCAGGTGCGCGAACGCGGATGACATGGGCGCACGCTATACCCGCGGGCAGATCCGCGGCAATCGCCGGCGCGCACCGGGCGGGACCTGGCTCAGAAGGATAGCACCTTTCTCGTGTGCGAAGGATTCTTGATTCTTATTTCGAGGGAGCGATAATCGCTGCGGCATGGAGTTCTCGGATCACCTCCGCGAGATGCTCAAGGAGCTGGGGCAGGCGATCAACGAGTCGATCTCCGGCTCGGGCCGCGTGCACGACTCGATCCAGAAGATTCGCGACGAGGGCTACAACCTCTACATGGTTCTCGACGCGAAGGTCGGCGTCAACAAGCGTGAGGCGAAGGCTCGGGGAACGCGCCGCGCGTCCGTCGAGCCCGAGGAGATCGAGCACTCCTCCGGCGACCGGGCGGCCTTCCGCATCAACCTCAAGGACCTCCGGTTCCTGAAGTCGCTCGGCATCGATCCCACCCGCAAGGTGCGGGCCCGCCGTGCCCCGGTCCGCCGCTCCTCGAAGTAGCCGGACCCCGGTTTCTCCAACCGAATAGACTGCGCGAATGCGCGCGTTCTTCGATCCGCTCGGCGCGTCGCCGGCCGCGTGGGAAGAGTTCGCGACGGAGCGGCAGCTCCCGCGCTATCGCGGGCGCCAGATCTTCGACGCGCTCCATCGCAGCGGGCGGAGAGATTACGCGTCGATGACCGAGCTGCCGGCGGCCCTGCGCCGCAGCCTCGCGGAAGAAGCCCCGATCCGGCTTCCCGAAATCGTTCGCCGCGAGCCATCCTCCGACGGCAGCGTGAAGTACGGTCTCCGGCTCGAAGACGGCGCGCTGATCGAGGCGGTCTACATGCCGGGCGAGGCGTCGCAGGCCGACGTCAACGAGTTCACGGATGCGCGCATCGAAGCAAAGTCCCAGGTTCCAGGGCCCAGGTCCCAGGTCGGGAGCACGCCGCCGACCGAGAAGTTCACCGTCTGCCTTTCTTCCCAGACCGGATGCGCGGTCGACTGCGCGTTCTGCGTGACAGGACGCCTCGGCGGCGGTCGCAACCTGACCGAGGGCGAGATTCTCGGACAGCTTTACGCGGTCCTCGACGACGCGGGGCGTACGACCGAGGGTCTGCGCATCGTGTTCATGGGGATGGGGGAGCCGTTTCTCAACCCCGAAGGGGTGCTGGCGGCGCTGGAGGTCCTGTTCGAGATCCTGCCTCCGCGGCGGGTCACCGTCTCGACTTCCGGAATCACTCCGGCGTTCGCGCGCTTCGCGGCGCTGCCACGTCGGCCGAATCTCGCCGTCTCCTTCAACGCCGCCGACGCCGCAACGCGCGAGAAGCTGATGCCGATCACGAAGACATATCCGCTGCCGGGACTGCTCTCGGCGATGCGGGCCTGGCCGCTGGAGCCGCGGCGCACGATCCTGGTCGAGTACGTCCTGAT
>JBKOVK010000023.1:0-6769 GCA_046724475.1 Acidobacteriota bacterium
TGGCGCCGCCGTCCGGCCCGGGCGGCTTCGTGGCGGTGCGCCACCAGAACCACCGTCCTTTGAATCGCCGCAACACGTTCTACACGCCGTCGTTCTACCAGGTCGACGCGGGGCTGTCGTGGGACTTCGAACACTTCCGCCTCGCGGTGTTCGGTCGCAACCTCACGGACTCGCGGCCTTACACGACGGAGAGCGAGATCGGCGACAGCCAGTTCTTCGTGGCGCCGCCGCGGGGCGTCGGCGCGGACCTCGTCGTCCGCTTCTAGCCGGGCACGTCCCGAGCCCCCTCACCCCAACCCTCTTCCCCTCACGAGGAGAGGGAGCTTCAGGAATCCCCTCTCCCTCCACCGGGGGGTGAGGGCAAGGGAGAGGGGGGGCGTCAATTCATGGGCTTGTAGTCCACTCCCAGGCGGTCGAAGAGGAAGGCATAGACGTCGACCGATTCGCCGACCTTTTCGTCGAGCGAACTGCCGATGCCGTGGCCGGAGGCGTTGCTGGTGCGCAGCAGCACGGGCTTACCCGGCGAGGCCGCCTGGAGGCGCGCGGTCATCTTGCGCGACTGCATCGGGTCCACGCGCGGATCGTTTGCGCCCGTCAAGAAGAGAACATCGGGGTACGAAGATCCGTCCCGGACATGGTGATACGGGGAGTAGGCGTACAGGTACCGAAACTGAGCGGCGTCGGCAACGGTGCCGAACTCGGTGACGTTGAACTCTCCGTTTGGCGAGAGCTCAACCCGCAGCATGTCGTAGATGCCGACATGCCCGATCACCGCACGGAAGCGCTCGGGATGGCGCGTGAGCATCGCTCCCATCAGGAGGCCCCCGTTGGAACCTCCCTCGATTCCGAGGCGGGAAGGTTTCGTGTAGCCCAGCGCGATCAAGCGTTCGGCGCAGGCGGCGAAATCGTCGAACACGTTCTGCTTCGTCATCAGGCGGCCGCTGCGGTGCCAGCCGTCGCCGAACTCGCCGCCTCCCCGGATCGCCGCCACGGCCCAGACTCCTCCCTGGGCGATCCAGATGCGCCGCATTGCGGAATAGCTCGGGCGCTGGCTGACCGCGTAGCCCCCGTATCCATAGAGAAGCGTGGGGTTGTTGCCGTCGAGGCGAGTGCCTTTCTTCTTGAGGATGTCGATCGGAATCCGAGTGCCGTCCTTCGAGACCGCCCACTCGCGAACGACCTCGGCGTCCTTGAAATCGACCGGCGAGGAACCGGCCAGCGCCGTTGCGGAAACCTTCCCGTCCGGACCGACGCGTTTCCAGGAAGCCGGCTCGAGCATCGTCTCGAGTGAGAAAAGCAGCGAGTCTTCGCCAGGGGAGGCGATCTGGGCGATCGCGCACGCCGGAGGAAGCGTCGGCTTCGAGAGAAGGCGGCCGTCGCGGTCGAGGACCCGGAGCTGCGAATACCCCGCCGCGAGATCCGCGACGAAAATGCGATTCGCCGTCACGCGAAAGTCGTCGATCGCGATGTCGGACTCGGGGACGGCGACGGCGGCCGAGGAAAAGTCGGTGGCGCCCGGCGCGAGGCGCCGGATGCTTCCGCGTCCCGAGCCCTTCCGCGAGAGGAGATAGAGCGATCCGTCCGGCGCGAAGCGGCCCGCGAGCGCGAGATCGGCGTCGCCCGCGATTTTCTTCCAGGGCGTCCCGGCCGGACCCCCGAGATAGAGCGACGCGTCCCCTCCGTCGCCGTTCTTGACGACCGCGAGGACGTGCATGCCGTCGTCGGACGTCTCGAACGTCGTCTCAGCGATCTTCGGGAACTCCTTGCCGAGGACATAAGCGTCGCTCTCGGTCGCTGTGCCGAGACGGTGGTCGTAGACCTGCTGATAGAAGTCGAGGTCCCGCGGCGGCCGCTCGCCGGCTCTCGGGTAGCGCGTGTAGAGGAAACCCGAGGCATCCGGGCTCCAGGCGACGTCGCCGCCCGCCGTTCCCCCGTTGACCCCCGGGATGACGTCCGGCCGCTTTTTCCCGGTCGCCGTCTCGTAGACGTGAAGCGATCCGGCCTCGCTGCCGCCCTGCGAGAGCGACACCGCGACGAGCTGCCCGTCGAGCGAGGGAACGTAGAAGTCGATCGACGTCGAGCCTTTCGTGTCGATCGCATTGGGGTCGACCACGACGCGTTCGGATGACGTGGAATCGGCCGACGTCATCACCACCAGGAGCGGCTGCTGGCGGGGCGGCAGAGTCTTGATCGCGAAGAGCCATGGCCCGCGTTTCTCCAGCGAGGTGTAAGAGGCCGACGCGAAGCCCGCGATCTCTCGGGCCCTCTCCCGGATCTCCGCGACGTGAGGGAGGGCGTCCAGCACGGCGCGCGCCCGGGCGTTCTGCGCGTTGCTCCAAGCGATGACTTCGGGATCGCTGCCGTTCTCAAGCCAGCGATAGTCGTCCGTGACCGCGGTGCCGAAATACATGTCGGTCACGGGGCGCCGGGGCGTGGCGGGAACGGCCGGAGGCTCCGGAGGTGCCGGCGCAGCGGCCAGTCCGGCGAGGCAAGCCAGTACGGTGATCGCGAGGGCGACGTGTCGGCGCATGAAATCTCCTGGCGGGGTTCGATTTTCGTCGCCGCGGATTCTACCCGCGAGCGTTCATCCTGCGTTCATCCCCGGGCGCGTAGCGTGTCCTCACCGATTCGGGACAGATGCCCCGGATCGAAAGGAGAAGAGATGAAGAAGGTGACCCTGTCCGCGCTCGCCCTGGCTCTCCCGCTGGCGGTCTTCGCTCAGCAGTCCGCTCCGGCGCCTGCGGCGACGCCGAAGGCGGATGCCAAGTCCTCGACCTCGTCCACGACCACGACGACGACCACGACCAAGAAGAAGCACTCCTCCTCGAAGAAGCACTCTTCCAAGCCCAAGCCGACGCCGGCGGCGGAGGCTCCGAAGCAGTAAGTCTTCCCGGCTCCGGCCGGGGGAGTCCCCTTATGGCGCGCCGGGTAATCCCCCCGGCGCGCCATTTTTCTTTCGGGCGCCGGCGCGGGTCACCCTGCTAATCTCTGCGCTTCATGCCGACGCCCCGGGACGTTCACTCCTACGCCAACCCTGACCGCGTGCGCGTCCGCCACGCCGACCTCGACCTGGACATCCGCTTCGACCGGCGCATCCTGGAGGGAACGGCGACGCTCTCCTTCGAGCGGCGAGATCCCGGCCCGGCAGTGCTCGACCTGGACACGCGAGGCCTCGCTGTCGCCGCCGTCGAGGCGTTGAACGGAGAATCCTGGAAAGCGGTGCCGTTCCAGCTCGGCCCTTCCGATCCGATCCTCGGGGCAAAACTTTCGATCGAAGCGCCGGCCGGCGTCGATCGGGTTCGCGTCGCGTATGCGACGGGTCCGGCCGCCTCCGGCCTTCAGTGGCTCTCGCCCGAGCAGACGGCCGGGAAGAAGCATCCGTTTCTCTTCTCCCAGTCGCAGGCCATCCATGCGCGCAGCTGGGTCCCGATCCAGGACACGCCGCAGGTACGGATGACATTCTCCGCGACGCTTCGCACGCCGCTGGAGCTCTCGGCGGTCATGGGCGCGGCCGGTAATCCCGAGGGCGGACGCGGAGGCAAGTACCGGTTCTCGATGCCGCAGCGGATACCGGCGTATCTCCTGGCGCTGGCCGCCGGCGACATCGGGTTCGCGCCGATCTCCAACCGCTCTGGCGTCTATGCGGAGCCATTGGTCGTCGCGCGCGCGGCGCGGGAGTTCGCCGACACCGAGGAGATGATGCGCGCCGCCGAGCGTCTGTACGGTCCCTATCGCTGGGACCGCTACGACATCCTGGTGCTGCCTCCGAGCTTCCCGTTCGGCGGGATGGAGAACCCGCGGCTGACCTTCGCCACGCCGACGGTGCTGGCGGGCGACCGCAGCCTCGTTTCCTTGATCGCCCACGAGCTCGCGCATTCCTGGTCCGGCAACCTCGTGACCAATGCGACCTGGAGCGACTTCTGGCTCAATGAGGGTTTCACGACCTACATCGAGCGGCGCTTGGTGGAAGAAGTGTTCGGGTCGGAGAAGGCCGCCATGGAGGCCACGCTCGGACGGCAGGATCTCGAAGACGAGATCGCCCGGCTCGAGGACCGCGACGAGATCCTGCACATCGACCTCTCGGGCCGGGATCCCGACGACGGCGCAACGCGGCTGCCGTACGAGAAGGGCTCCCTCTTCCTGCGGGCCCTCGAAGAGCTGTACGGCCGCCAGCGGTTCGACGAGTTTCTCAGGGGGTACTTCGACCGGTTCGCGTTCCAGAGCATCGTGACCGCGGATTTCGTTGCGTACCTCCGGGAGCACCTGCTGTCTTCGGATCCGGCGAAGGCGAGCCGTGTTCCTCTCGAAGAGTGGATCGAGAGGCCGGGTGTTCCGGCGTCGGCACCGAGGCCCGCCTCCCACGCGCTCGAAGAGGCGGACTCTGCCGCAAATGCCTGGTTCGGCCGGCGGCTCGCGGCTTCGGAGCTTCCGTACGCGCGCTGGACGACTCAGGAGAGGCTCCAGCTGCTTCGAAGCCTTCCGTCCCCCATGCCGGTCGATCGTATGGCAGAGCTCGACTCTGCCCTGGGACTGACCCTGGCCGGCAACTCTGAAATCGCGTTTCAGTGGCTCCTGATGTCGATTCGGGCCGGATACACTCCCGCCGACGCCCGTCTGGAGGAATTCTTGGTATCGATCGGACGGCGCAAGTTCATCAAACCGCTCTACGAAGAGCTCGTGAAGACGCCGGAAGGCCGCGCGCGAGCCCTGGAGATCTACCGAAAGGCCCGGCCGGGTTACCATCCCATTGCGGTGGACACTGTGGACCGCATCCTGGGAGTGCATCCATGAGCGCCTCGGCTCCGGCAGCCGCTTCCGCCGGGCGTTTCACGAGCGCCTGTCCGCTCGACTGCCCCGACGCCTGCAGCCTCGAGGTCACCGTCGAGAACGGGCGCGTGGTGGCGCTCGGCGGCTCCGACGCCAACCCAGTGACGGCGGGTTACATCTGTTCGAAGGTCCGGCGCTTCCCGGAGCATCTCTACGGTCCCTGGCGCATCCCGCATCCGGGTATTCGCGTCGGGCGAAAAGGCGAGGGCCGCTTTCGTCGGGCCTCCTGGGACGAGGCCCTGGATCTCGTCGCCGAGAAGCTGACGTCGGTGCGGAAGCGTCGCGGGGGAGAGGGCATCCTGCCGTTCTCGTACGGCGGATCGAACGGCTACCTCTCCCAGGACACGACGGACGCGAGGCTCTTCTTCCGGCTCGGAGCTTCCCGTCTCGCCCGCACGGTCTGCGCGGCACCATCCTCGACCGCGGCCCGAGGGCTCTACGGCAAGATGACCGGGATCGCGCTGCCCGACTACGCGCTTGCCAGGCTGATCGTCCTCTGGGGTGTGAACCCATCGGTGTCCGGCATTCACCTTCTTCCCTACATCCAGCAGGCGCAGAAGCGAGGCGCGAAGCTCGTCGTGGTGGATCCTCGCCGGACGCGACTGGCGGAACGCGCCGACCTGCACCTCGCGGTCCGCCCGGGCGCGGATCTGCCGGTCGCCCTGGCGGTGATCCGCTGGCTCTTCGAGAGCGGCCGCGCCGATCGCGCGTTCCTCGCGGCGCACGCCACGGGGGCGGAGGAGCTCGCGCGACGGGCGGCGCCCTGGACGTTCGAGCGCGCCGCCGAAGCGGCGGGGGTTGCGGCCGGCGAGATCGAGATACTCGCGGGTCTGTACGCAGAGGCCAGCCCGGCGGCGATTCGCTGCGGCTGGGGCGTGGAGAGGAGCCGCAGCGGCGGCTCCGCGACGGCGGCGATCCTGGCCCTTCCTGCGGTCGCGGGGAAGTTCGGCGTCCGCGGCGGCGGCTACACGATGAGCAACTCGCCGGCCTGGCGCGACATCGACGGGCTGGCGGCGGCTCGAGAGAATGCGCCCTCCAGCAGAACCGTCAACATGAATCGCCTCGGCGAAGCGCTCGGATGGACGGGCGCGGATTCCGTCGATCTGCTCTTCGTCTACAACGCGAACCCGCTGATGACGGTACCCGCCCAGGAGAAGATCCGGAAGGGGCTCCTGCGCGACGATCTCTTCACAGTGGTCTTCGATCCGGTCCTCACGGACACGGCCCGCTACGCCGACGTCGTCCTGCCGGCCGCGACCTTTCTGGAGCGGCGCGAGCTTTCGCGCGGCTACGGCGCCCTCGTGCTGCAGGACGCCCCCGCCGTGATTTCTCCCGTGGGCGAGGCCAGACCCAACCACGAGGTCTTCGCCGAGCTGTGCCGTCGGACCGGGGTCTTCCGCGAGGGGGACGCCGAGTCCGCCGACGACATCGCGCGCGCCATCCTCGCCTCCTCGGGCCGGGGTACGGAGCTTTCATCGCGGATGACGGCCGGAGGCGTGGCGTCGCCGGCGGAGGGCGTGAGCCCCGTGCAGTTCGTGGATGCGTTTCCGAAGACATCCGACGGCAAGGTGCACCTGGTTCCGGCCGACCTGGACGCCGAAGCTCGCGGAGGGCTCTACGCATATCTCTCGGACCCCGCGACCGCCGCGTTCCCGCTGGCGCTGATCTCGCCGGCCACGGATCGCACGATCAGCTCGACGCTGGGCGAGCTGCACCGGGCCGAGGCCGCGCTGGAGATGCACCCTTCCGACGCCGCCGCCCGGGGCATCGGCGACGGCGAAATCGTCCGCGTGTACAACGCGATGGGCGAGGTGCGCTGCAAGGCGCGTCTGTCGCGGGCGCTCAAGCCCGGCGTGGTCTTTCTCCCCAAGGGACTCTGGTCCCACAACACCGCGAGCGGAACCACCGCGACGGCGCTCTCGCCCGACACCCTCGCGGACCT
>JBKOVK010000145.1:0-5793 GCA_046724475.1 Acidobacteriota bacterium
GCTGAGGTGTGACTGCGCGGCGGGTGAGGCCGCGGTGATCGCGCGATCGAGCGAAAACGCGCCCGCGCCACGGATAAAGAGGAAAGCCGTCATGGCGATCACCAGAAGGTGATACTCGATTCCCTCGCCTTTCTGGGCGCCAGTCCAGTTGATGAAGAAGCCAAAGTTGTGGTGGATCATCGCCACGGCGACGAGCATGTTCACCGTGATCCCGGCGGCCGCAATTCGTGTGAAAAATCCGAGAAGCAATCCGAGGCCGCCGAAAAACTCGGCGCAGATCGCCAGAAACGCCAGGGGTGTAGGAATATGCATGTAGTTCGTGAATGCGCCCATCGCTCCAGCGAATCCGGGACCGCCGAACCAGCCCAGCATCTTCTGTGCGCCGTGGGCAAAAAAGACAACCCCGAGTCCGAGCCTCAGGATGATCGTGGCCGGGTTGTCGTCCGTCAGGAGCAGTCTGCGAAACATGTGCCGTCCTCCTTGACCGCCAGCGTCTCGACGCTGCCGAGCGTCGGCGATCAAAGGGACGTATGCATTATCCTTATCTAAGGATTCTTTTCACAAGGATATCTAATGGAGGCGGACCGCCGTGCCCGTAACCGGCCCACTACTAGGGGCTTAGCGCTGGGCCGGTCGTCTCAGGGGTACTCAGGGAACGAGTCGCCGAACATCGGAAGCCTGCTTTTGGATTGTTCCCGGGTCGCCTCGTCCTGGATGACATCCCAATGCTCGGCAAGGAGCCCATCCTGCACTAGGACGATGTCTGCAACGATCCAGTTCGCGGGTGGCCCGTGTCCCGAATAGCGACCGTGGACGATGACGAAGTCGCCGTCGGCCATGATGAGGCTGTGCTCGTATTTCAGAGTCGGCGGGAGGCTGCGGATGAGATTGAACAGCCCTTCGCGGCCCGGTGGGATGTGCGCGCTGTGCTGGATGTAGTTCGGCGACCAGAATCGCTCGGCGGCGGCATAGTCGCGCTTGTTAAACAGGGTGTCGAAGGCGGCAAGGACGAGTGCTTTGTTTTGCGATTCGGGGCCTGGGTGTTTCATAGGTTCACCCCTGAGTCATTAAATTCTTTCCGGCAGGCCTCGTAAAGGCATGCGGTGATCTCTATCGTTAAGATACCGAGCCTATGAGTCGTCCTGCTGTTTCGCCGCGACGAGCTCCGAGGAGTGCGGCGATGTTGGGCACGTCCTTGGCGGACGTGTTCCGCACACCCGATTACGACTGCAGGGTGTTGGGCGCCAATCAAAGGCCGGAGTTCGCCGTCACGCGGCTTCGCTCGGGGCCAAGAGAAATGGAAAAGGCGCCCGCGTACCCGCCTGATGACTCGGTGCTGATTTGCGTGTCCCTGACGCCGGCTTCCGTCGGCCAGTGGCGGGCGCTCTACGACGGCCGGCGGGTCGGCGTCACGCGGTCGATCCCATTCGCCACGACGTTCCTCGACCTGAATTGCCCGATGGAAATGTGGGTCCGGGGGCCATTCGACTATTTACACTACTACCTCTCCCGTGACCTGCTCAGGAGGATCGCGCTCGACAACGACGTCTCCACGGATTTCCGGCTTCGGGAAGTCTTCTTCGAGGAAGATCTCGTCGTGGCGCAGATGACGAAGAGCATTCTCGTGCCCGTCACCCATGGGGAACCTCTCGATCGGCTAGTGCTCGATCAGATCGCGATGGTTCTCAGCGCCCACACCTTGCAGGCCCATTGCGGTGTGCCGAGATTCGCCGTCTCGGCGAAACCGGGCCTGGAGGCCTGGCAAAAGCTCCGAGCCGAGGAGATGTTGCGAGCGCATCTCCAGCGAAACATCACGGTCAAGGAGCTCGCCGAAGCTTGTTCTCTTTCGGAAAGTCACTTTGCGCGGCGTTTTCGAGTGAGCTCGGGAATCTCCGTGCATCAGCGGCTCATTCAACTGCGGATCGAGCGCGCGAAACACCTGCTCGCGGAAACCAAAGAGCCTCTCGTCGAGGTCGCGCAGCGGGCCGGCTTCTGTGACCAGCCTGCGCTGACCCGAACCTTCACGCGCGTCGAGCGCATGAGTCCGTCCCGCTGGCGGCGCTTCAACGCCGACCAACGGCTTCGCCAAACCTGACCGGCCGAGCCTCCTGCCGACGAGATCCCGCCGTTCGCTTGTGGCGGGAAGCGACAAAACCGGCGTGATTGATCAAGACGCTGTACCCGTCTTCGGTCCACCCTTGGCTCTCGCAAAGGAGAGACAATGGGCACCAAACCAAGCATCGTGTTCTGTCACGGACTCTGGGCCGATGGCTCTTGCTTCAGCAAGCTGATCGTTCCCCTTCAGGCGGAGGGGTATGAATGCATTGCGCCGCAACACGGCCTCAACACGACGGCGGAGGACGTCGACCTGGTGAAAAGGACGATCGGCCGTGTCGGCAGCCCCGTGATCCTCGTCGGCCATTCCTACGGCGGAAGCGTAATCACCGGCGCCGGAATCGACGATCGCGTCGCCGGGCTGGTCTACATCTGCGCGCTGGCTCCGGACGCCGATGAATCGTCTCAGACCCAGCAGTCGAAGTTCCCGAAGACCGAGGTCTTCTCCCACATCGAAGTCGTGGACGGGCGCATCTGGCTGCGTCCGGGGGGCACGAAGTATTTCTGCGGAGACCTTTCGGAGCAGGAGCAGAAGCTCGTTTGGGCGACCCAGGGCGCGCCGAAACCCGACCTGTTCGAGGCGAAAGTCGGGGGAACCGCCTGGAAGTCGAAGCCTAGCTGGTACATCGTCGGCAAGAACGATCGCACCGTGCATCCCGATCTGGAGCGCGCCATGGCCAAGCGGATGGGCGCAACGACCTACGAGATCGACAGCGACCATGTCCCGATGCTGTCGCACCCCGACAAGGTCCTGGCCGTCGTTCGTGACGCTGCGAGTGCCGTTCAGCAGTCCAAGGCCAGGGCGCGAGATGTGGCCCGGCCGCAGGCAACGGCATGACGAGTCAGCGCCGCGCGCCGAACGCGTACTCGAGCGATCTCGTCCGAAGCATCCCCTCTCTCCACGGCGGGGAGAGAGGGTCAGGGTGAGGAGAGAGTTCTCACACCGCGCTCCGTAGAATCTCCACGAACCGCCAGACCTCCTCGTACCGGTTGTAGAGGGGGACGGGCGCCACTCGGATCACATCGGGCTCGCGCCAATCGCAGGTGACGCCGGATGCTTCGAGTTTTTCGAGGACGGTTCTTCCCGGGACGCTCGACTTCACGCGAAACGAGAGTTGGCATCCACGCTGATGCGGATCCTTTGGTGTGAGGATCTCGACCGAGCTGCCGATTTCCCGCAGAAGCAGCCACTCGAGGTAGCCCGTGAGTCGGAGCGACTTCTCCCGCAACGGCTCCATTCCCCCCGCTTCCATGAAGACGTCGAGAGAAGCGCGAATGGCCGCGAGCGAAAGGATCGGAGGGTTCGAGAGCTGCCATCCCTCCGCGCCCGGGATCGGTTGGAACCCGGGCTCCATTCGGAAGCGTGATTTCTTGTCGTGGCCCCACCAGCCGGCCAGACGCGGCAGATCCCTCCGCATGCCGTGCCGCTCGTGGACGAAGCAGGCGCCCACGGAGCCCGGACCCGAGTTGAGGTACTTGTACGTGCACCAGACGGCGAAGTCCACGTTCCAGTCGTGAAGGCGTAGGATCAGGTTCCCCGCCCCGTGCGCCAAGTCGAATCCCGCGACGCATCCTTTCGCGTGCGCGAGCCGCGTGATCGCCTCGATGTCGAAGGCCAGGCCGGAGTAGTACTGGACTCCCGGAAGAAGGACCAGCGCGATCGAAGCACCGTCGCTTTCGAGCACCCGTTCGGCGTCCGCGGGCCGCACTCGCACGAGCGCTTCGACTGGATCGAAGCCGTGGAACCCGGCCTGCGATTCGAGCGCGTAGTCGTCCGAAGGGAACGCGTGCTCCTCGAGGAGAATCCGATGCCGCTCGCGAGTCGGACGGTAGAAGCTCGCCATCATCAGGTGCAGATTGACGGTGAGCGAGTTCATCGTGACGACTTCGGTTGGTAGGGCACCCACGAGGCGGGCCATCGGCGAAGCCAGGAGCTCGTGGTACGGCATCCACGGGTTCTCGCCCGCAAAATGCGCCTTGACGGCGAGCCGGCTCCACTTCTGCAACTCCGCGTCGACGTACTTCTGAGTCCTCGTCGGGAGAAGTCCCAGGGAGTTTCCGGCGAAATAGATCTCCTCCGCGCCGTTCTCGCGCCTGGGAATGTGAAACTCGTCTCGAAACCGTAGGAGCGGGTCGCCTCGATCCAGGGCAACCGCGAAGTCGCGGCCGGGCTGGAACGGCTGGTTCACTCGAAACGCGCCGCGGGAAGATCGAGCCACTCTAGCGCCGTGCCGTGCAGCAGCCGCGCGCGGGTCTTCTCCGGGAATCCGCACGAGTCGATCAGCTCTCCCGGTCGAGCCTCGCCGAGCGGAAAGGGGTAGTCGCTGCCAAGGGCGACCCGATCGGGGCCCATCAGGTCCACGAGGTAGCGCAGCATCAGCGGGTCGTGCACGAGCGAGTCGACGTAGATCCGCCGCAAATATTCCCGAGGTGAAACGTCGTTGAACACGGCGCACAGATCGGGCCGCACATCGTATCCGTGGGCGATGCGCCCGATGGTCGCCGGAAAAGCGCCGCCCGCGTGTGCGAAGGCGATCCGCAGGGCCGGGAGCCTCTCGAGCACTCCGCCGAAGATGAGCGAGCAGATCGCGAGCGAAGTTTCCGCTGGCATCCCGACGAGCCAGGGGAGCCAGTAGCGCGTCATTCGATCCCGGCCGGCCATCTCCCAGGGATGGACGAAAACGGCGGCGTTGAGCGAGGCGGCGGCCTCGAAGATCGGGAAGAGCTCCGGGTCGTCGAGGTTCGCTCCGTTGACGTTCGAGCCGATCTCGACACCCGAGAGACCGAGCTCGCGCACGCAGCGCTCGAGCTCTCGAATCGCGAGGTCGGGGCTCTGCAACGGGATCGTTCCGAGACCAACGAAACGCGCGGGATGTTCGGCCACGACCCCGGCGATGTGTTCGTTCAGGCGCCTCGCGAGGTCGAGCGCCTGGGACGGCTCCGCCCAGTAGCTGAACATGACCGGCACCGTCGAAAGAACCTGTACATCGACGCCCGCCGCGTCGCATTCGGCCAGCCGCGCCTCGACGTTCCAGCTGTTGCCTTGGATCTCGCGGAACACGGAGCCATTAACCATCATCCGCGCGCGGCCGGGCGCATGGTGGTCGAGTTGGACGAACCTTTCGCCGCCCGGCACCTTGCGGAAGTCGGGCAGCCTCTCGGGAAGGATGTGGGTATGGACGTCGATCTTCAGCAAGTCAGGCGCCGGGCGCAGATGGCTTGGGCATCACGGTGCCGCAGTTCTTGCAAGTGCGCTTCTTTTCGTCGCCGAAGAACCGGTCGAAGATCGGCGGAAAGTCCTTTTCGACGTTCTCGAGAGTGAAGAACTCTTCGTACAGGAGAGACGAACACTTGTCGCAATACCACTGAAGCCCGTCCTTCTCGTGCGGAAGTCGCTTGCGCTCGACGACGAGACCCACGGAATTCGCCATCCGCTGGGGCGAATGGGGGATGCGCGGCGAAAGGAGAAAGATCTCGCCGGCTCGGATCGGGATGTCGACGACCTTTCCGCCCTGAATCGTCTTCAAGACCATCTCGCCTTCGAGCTGATAGAAGAACTCGGGTCCCTCGTCGATGTGGTAGTCCTTGCGGCTGTTCGGCCCGCCGACGACCATGACGATGAAGTCGTCTTCCTCGAAGACTTTCTTGTTGCCTACCGGCGGCTTCAACAGACTCCGG
>JBKOVK010000221.1:0-10321 GCA_046724475.1 Acidobacteriota bacterium
GGCCGGGGCGGGCCACGCCTCTTCCCGCACGCGCTCGATGGCTTCCGCGTCGAGAGCGCCGATCTGGTCGACCGCGTTGGGATCGAGAACCCGGCGCGCGAAGACCGCGTAGGTCCGGCGCTCCTCGAGCGGCGCGTCGTCTAAGAACGTGTAGGGCTGCGACGACAAGATCCCGCGCGCGAAGGCCGACGGCTCGACGACGTCGACGGCGATCTTTTCGATCGAGCCGTCGCGCAGTCCCTTCAAAACCTCGAGGAACCCGTCCACGTCCATGGCCTCGTGGAGACAGTCCTCGATCGTCTGCCGGACGATGGGATGCTCCATCGGAACCTGCACCGGGCCGCCCGGCAGCGTCTCCGGGCACGCCAGGACCTGCGGAAACGCGGCGGCGAGGAGGTCGTTGGACCGCATGCGCAGGATCGGCGCCGGGACCTTCCGGCCCCCCTTCCAGCGCTCCAGCATCAGCGAGCGCTGAGCGTTCCAGCGCCAGCGCGTCTCGAACATGGGCGCCGCCAGCAGGGCCTGGACGAGCACGTCGCGCGCGGTCGCCGGATTCAGGTAGTCGAAGACCTCCTCGAGCGGAAACGCGTGTTGGGTGCCGAGCGAAAGGACGATCGCCTCTTCGTTGGCGGCCGCCTGGAGCTCGAACCCGAAGCCGACGCAGAACTTCTTGCGCAGCGCGAGGCCCCAGGCGCGGTTGATTCGCGAGCCGAACGGGGCGTGGACGACCAGCTGCATGCCTCCGCTCTCGTCGAAGAAGCGCTCGAGCACGACGCGGGTCGGCGTCGGCACCGTTCCGAGCGCTCTCCGGCCGGCCTCGATGAACTCGGCGACCTGGAGCGCGGCGCCGTCGGGGAGCGCATCGCCACAGTCCTGACGGAGCCGCGGGGCCGCCTCGTCGGGATTTCCGATGCAGTCTTCGCGCACCGAGCCGATCTCCGCGGCGAGCTCCCGCGTGCGCCCGGGCCCTTCTCCGAGCCAAAACGGCAGAGACGGAGGCTGTCCCTTCGCGTCGGCCACGCGCACGACGCCCGGCTCGACGCGCAGGATCCGCCACGACGCGTTGCCGAGCTGGAAGATGTCGCCGCCGTTGGACTCGATGGCCCAGTCCTCGTTGACCGTGCCGACGACCGTTCCCTCCGGCTCGAGCTTCACGACGTAGTCGGCGGTGTCGGGAATCGCGCCGCCCGAGAGCAGCGCGGTCAGCCGGGCGCGCTTCGTGCCGCGGACCCGGCCGTGCACGCCGTCGCGGTGCAGAAGGGCTCCCCTTCCGCCGGCATGCAGCGCCACCACCTGCTCGAGCTCGTCCTGCGAAAGGTCGCGATACGGCCACGCGCGACGCGCCAGCTCCAGCAGATCGGACTCTCGCCGCGTCTCGTCGACGCACGCGGCCACGACCTGCTGGGCCAGGATGTCGAGAGGGCGCGACGGCTCGGGAGTGCGGTCCAGGATCTGCCGGCGGACGCAGCGAACCAGAGCCGCCGCCTCGACGAGCTCGTCGAGCGTCAGCGGAAACAGTCTCCCCTTCGGAACGCGTTTCAGCGCGTGGCCCGCGCGGCCGACACGCTGCAGGAACGTCGCGATCGAGCGCGTGGCACCGACCTGGATCGCCAGATCCACGTCGCCGATGTCGATCCCGAGCTCGAGCGACGCCGTCGCGACCAGGGCCTTCAGGCGCCCGGCCTTCAGCCGTTCTTCGGCGTCGAGCCGGCGCTCGCGCGAGAGGCTTCCGTGATGGCTGGTGACGGCGTCCTCCCCGAGGAGCCGGGTGAGCTGGCCGGCGATGCGCTCGGCCATCTTCCGGGTGTTGACGAAGATCAGCGTCGTCCGATGCTCGCGGACAAGCTCCGCGATCCGGGCGTAGATTTCCTCCCACTGCTCGTGCGAGCAGACCGTCGAGAGCGGCGACGGAGGCACTTCGATACCGAGGTCGAGCTTCCGGAAAGTACCGGTGTCCACGAGGGTGCAGTCCCGCCCCGTGCCCGCCAGGAAGCGGCCCACGGCCTCCAGCGGCTTCTGCGTGGCGGAGAGGCCGATCCGCTGCAGGGGGACTCCGACCAGCGCCTCGAGGCGCTCGAGCGAGAGGGAGAGGTGGCTTCCCCGCTTGTCCCGGACCAGGGCGTGGATCTCGTCGACGATGACCGTCCGCACGGTGCGGAGCAGGCCGCGCCCGCCCTCGCTCGTCAGCATCAGGTACAGCGATTCGGGTGTGGTGACCAGGATGTGCGGAGGCCGTCGGAGCATTGCCGTACGCTCGCGCGACGGCGTGTCGCCGGTCCGGACCAGGACGCGGACGTCGGGAACTCCGGCGTCCATGGCGCGAATCTCGGAAAGAGGAGCCTCCAGGTTCTTGCGCACGTCGTTGGAAAGGGCCCGGAGCGGCGAGACGTAGAGGACCTGCGTCGCGTCGGACAGATCGGCTCCCTGCCGGATCAGCGAATCGATCGCCGCCAGAAACGCGGCGAGCGTCTTCCCGGATCCCGTGGGAGCAGCGATCAGGACGTTTCGCCCCTGAAGGATCGCGGGCCAGCCCTCGCGCTGAGGATCCGTAGGTTCGCCGAAGCGCGCCTCGAACCAGCGGCGGACGACGGGATGGAAGGGGGCCAGGGTCACCGGGGCAGATCCTAACTCAGTCGCGCCGGACCCCCTCACCCTGACTCTCTCCCCCCGAGGGGGAGAGGGAATCTCAGGCGCGCTTGAAGTACTGGACCGCCCGCTCGTGCTTCTGTGCCGCGGCGCGCGAGGAGAAGGTGCCGAGGTTCTTGCGCCTTCCCGTCTTGGGATCCTTCTTGCGCGAGTAGAGGCGGTATTTACCGGATTTCATCTTACGGATCATGTCGACTCCACGGGTCTTTCTTTGCATCCCGCGTGCCGGGTTCACCGCCGCCCTTCGGTTCCCGTCGTCATCCGCTTCAGGCCCGAACCGTCGGCGCTCATGACGTAGACCTCGTCCCCGCCGGTCTTCTTTCCCGAGAAGAGGATGCGCCGGCCGTCCGGCGACCAGCTCGGCTGCGACCAGACGTCCATGCCGTTCGTCAGGCGGATCACCGCTCCCGTGCCGATCTCGAGCCGATAGATGTCCCGCCCGCCGTCGCGATTGGACACGAACGCCACGAACCGGCCGTCGGATGAAAGCGACGGGGTCTGGTCGTCGAACGCGCTCGACAAGAGCGGGCGCACCTTCGTCGTCGCCACGTCCATCACGAAGAGCTGGTCGTGGCCGTCCGGGTTTGCGAAGATCACGAGTTGTTTCCCGTCCGGACTCCAGGTGGGGACCTGGCTGCTCCAGGCGTTCTCGGTGAGGCGGCGCTCGTTTCGCCCGGTCAGGTCCACGAGAAAGAGATCCCAGTGCCAGGCCTCGCCGCTGGGTGTGCCCCGCTGGAATGCGATCCACTTCCCGTCGGGAGACGGCACGGGCACGCCGTCGAAGTCCGGCGTCGCCACCAGCCGCTCCAAGTGCTCGCCTTTCAGGTCCATCGCGTAGAGGTCCACGGGGCCTCGGCGCGGCGACTGGAACAGGATGCGCTTTCCGTCGCGGGAGAAGGCCGGGTGGGCGTCACGGCCCGGGCGGTCGGTTAAGCGGCGCGGATGCGATCCGTCGGCGTCCATGAGGTAGATCTCCCAGTCGCCCCCGTTCCGCGTCGACGCGAAGACGATCTGACGGCCATCCGGAGACCATTGCGGCCAGGCGTTCTCGTAGCGGCCGCCGGTATCGTCGCCTGACAGCGCCAACGACGCCAGGGCTCCGATGGCCAGCCAGGCGACCGTGCGCGTCTTCACTCGGACCGTGATACGCAGGATGGTGGGCACGGTTGCCGATTCGAACGCCAAGAAATCCCCGAGGAGTCGGCGAAGTGGTGTTTCGCGCTCAGGCCGGTTTTTGCGCGTACCCGAGGTATTGCACGCCGACGTTCAGGCTCTCGCCCAGCTCCATCTGGCGAAAGGCCTCGTAGAACGAGATCTGTCCACGCCGGCGCCGCCGCAGCGCGCGCAGGACCCGAAAGATACCGACGCGAGGCTCCATGCCGCGGAACGAACCCGGCCAGAGGCCGTTGCCGAGGAGCAGGTCTCGAAGCCGCTCCGGACGAATGAACTTGCGCCAGTCGTGCAGGTTCGGCGGCATGCATCGCGTCCAGTTCCAGTCCTGCAGCAGGAAGATGATCACGAGCCAGCTCCGCCACGTGCGGTTGATCGTGTCGAAGAGATATGCGCCTCCGGGCTTCAGGACCCGTGCGGCCTCGGCGACGACGCGGTCCAGGTCTTCGACGTGCTCGAGCACGTCGCAGCAGTAGACGGCGTCGAACGATGAGTCGGGGAACGGCAGCTCTTCGGCCACGCCGGCCTCGTAGGTGATCGACAAGCCGACGTCCTCGGCATGACGCCGCGCCGCGTCGAGCGATTTCATCGACGGATCCACGCCCGTCACGGATGAGCCCAGGCGCGCGAACTCTTCCGCGAGGAGACCTCCCCCGCAGCCGACGTCGAGGATTTCGAGGTCCGCGGGGTTCTGATGGAGGTCCTCGACGAGTACGCGGCGCATGTACCCGAAGCGCGGCGGATTCAAAGCGGTCAGGGCGTGGAGAAAGCCGTGCTGGTCCCACCAGGAGCCCGCGAGCCGGTCGTACAGGCGATTGTCGATCGTCATGCGAGGCGATTCACGACGCGCGGCTCCCACCCGGCCTCCATCGGAAGCGTTCCAGAGAGATCCGGTCCCGGCCGTCGAAGCGGACGCGCTCTCTCTTCAGGCGCGCGCGCTGAATGTGGCCGTACGGACCGTCGGCGCGCTGGCTGATTCCGCCCAGGGCGTTTACGACGCGATGCCACGGGAGGCGTGTCCCCGAAGGCAGCGCCGCGAGCGCGTATCCGACGATGCGCGCCTGCCCGGGCAGCCCCGCGAGCCGTGCCACCTGCCCGTACGTCGCGACGCGTCCGCGTGGAACCCGGGCCACCACCGCGTAGATTCGCCGGAAAGGTCCGTCTGTCCGGTTCACTCGTCGAAGATGCGGCCTCGGGTCCGCCCGCGAGGCTCGCGCGGAAGTCTATTTCAGACGCGAACCCGCAAAGCATTCGGTGCCGTCCGAAGGCGAAAGTCCTCGACGCGCGCGTGTTGGGACTCGGCACGCGTGATCAGACGATCCAGATCGAGGCCCTGAACCCGGAAATCGCTCGCGGAGAGGACCGCGAGGGCGCGCCAGAGCGAGCGTTTGCCCCAGATGCCGAGGGCGAGGGCCTCCAGCGCTTCGAACGCGCCGAGCTCACCGGCGGTTCCGCGGCCGACCTTCACGCGCGTCGCCTTCTCGGCGAGCCACGCCGCGGCTTCCTTGACCGGATGCGATCCGCCGCCCACCCGCTCGGCGAGATCCCTCAGAATGCCGCGATCCTCTTCGACCTCCGCCAGGATCTCGGCTGCGAGCGCCGCCACGGGCTCGCCGGCGTGCCGCTTCTGCAGGGCCTCGAGGAGCTCGACGGCTCCGGCTGCTCCGGCCAGATGATCCTGGAGGTAGATCCCCAGCCCGTCGTCGCTCATGGCTCCAACCTTTCGACCGAAGGAATCTTTCCGGGATCCTCGAGAAGGAATCGCGGATCGATTCGCGCCCCGTGCCAGCGAACGCCGAAGAACAGGTGCGGACCGGTGGCGCGCCCGGTCTCGCCGACGGAGCCGACTCTCTCGCCGCGCCGGACGTCCTGGCCGGGACGGACCGCGATCTCGGACATGTGAAAGTACGTCGTGAAGAGGCCGTCTCCGTGATCGATGAAGACGGCGTTGCCGGGATAGAAGAGCTCTTCGGCCAGAACGACGACGCCGTCCGCGGCGGCGTAGACCGGCGTGCCAACGGTCAGGGCGTAGTCCGCGCCCATGTGAGGCTGGCTCGCCGGCACGCCGTCGAAGATCCGCTTCCAGCCGAACGTCTTTCCCTCGGGAAGCGGCCGGACCGGAGCCGCGAGGGGAAGCGTGAACCGGGCCGGTCCCTCCCGGCGCTTCCAGATTCGTGCGACACGAGCCTGCTCGCGGGCGTTGCGCCTCTCGTCCTCGGTCGAGGGATGCGCCTGGGGAATGTCCGGAAGCTCGATCTCCTCGGTTCCGTAAGGGGACGGTCCCACGGCAACGCGAGCGGTCTCGCGCACCTTGTCGGTGCGGCGGACCAGGGCGACGACGCCTTCCTTCTGAAGAACGTCGATCGGGTAGTAGCAGGTTTCTTCCATCGCGCTCCATGACCTCCCCTGCATCCCGCAGCGGCGGGTGCCCGGAACAGACCACCGGACGATCGTGCCGGGATCCACAGAGACCGCAGGCGTGCGGTCGGAGCGCGGCGCGGGGTGCGGCAAGGCCCACACCGCGGCGATTCCCGTCAGAACGGCGAGAAGACCCCGACCCGGAAGGAACATCCGGTCGGCCTACGCCTTCCTGCCCTTGCGGTCCGTCAGCACGATCGAGGCGATCAGGGCGATGCCGCCGATCGCCGCGGCCCCGAAGAGCACGATCGCCAGAGCGGGATAGCCCAGGATCGTCAGCCGCGTCGGGATCTGCATGACGATCGCGGCGCCGACGATCAGCGCCGCTAGGACGACGCCGAGGGCAATGCGGTTGGCGATCTTCTGCAACCCTCCGATCAGCTCCGTCTCGTCGATGGCATCGACGTGGAGACGCAGCTCGTTGCGCGAGAGAACGTCCAGGAGCCGGTTGAGGCGCCGGGGCATCTCCTGCGCGAACTCCTTCGCGTCGAGAAGGGCCGACGCCAGATTGCCGGGAGAGAGGCGCTGGGCCATTCGGTGGCGCAGCAGGATCGGGCCCTGCCGGCGGATCGAGACTGTTGGGTCGAAGGAAGGATCCAGTGTCTTGCCGATCTCGTCGAGATGCCAGAGCGTTCTTCCGAGCATTGCCAGCTCGGATGGGATGCGGATTCCCGACTCCCCCGCGGCGCGCGCGACCGCGATGACAGTGCGCCCCATCTGGATGTCTCCGACCCGCTGCTGCGTACACTCCGCCACGATCTCTCCGACGCGCCGGCGGAATTCCGCTTCGTCAAAGTGCTCGTCGCGCCGTTCGCCGAGCTCCAGGGCCCGATCGGCGGCCTCGTCGCCCCGGCCTTCGCCGATCGCCATCAGCAGCCGGAACAGCCCGTCGCGCATTCCCGACGGGATGCGGCCGACCATTCCCAGATCCAGCAGCGCGAGCCGACCGTCCTCGGTCAAGAAGACGTTTCCCGGGTGAGGATCGGCATGGAAGAAACCGTCGATGACGACCTGGTGGAGATAGGCGCGGAACAGCACGTCCGCCAATCCCGCGCCGTCGATGTCCATCGCCGACAGCGGATCCACGTCCGTCACTTTCCGGCCCTCGACGTAGTCCATGGTCAGGACCCGGCTGGTCGTGTAGTCGTCCACCGGCAACGGGACCCGAAGGCGCTCGAAGCGCTCGAGGTTCGCCCGCAGCAGGGAGAGGTTGCTCGCCTCGCGCCGGTAGTCCAGCTCCGCGACGAGCGCCCGCCCGAAGGTCTCAACGGTCTTCTCCAGCTCGTAGCGCGCGCCGAGCGCCGAATGCTTGTCCAGAAACGACGCCAGCTCGCGCAGCGCCGCAACGTCCTCGGCGATGCGTTCGCGGATCGCGGGGCGCTGGACCTTCACGGCCACCGCCCGCCCGTCGCGGAGATGTGCGCGGTGGACCTGGCCGAGTGAAGCGGCCGCGATCGGCACGGGATCGAACTCGAGGAACGCCTTCGCGATGCGCACGCCGAGCTCTTCGGCGACGATCTTCTCCACTTCTTCGAAGGGGAACGGCTCGACACGATCCTGGAGGCGGGTCAGGGCTTCGAGGTACGGCGTCGGGAGCAGATCGGCGCGCGTCGAAAGCAGCTGACCGAGCTTGATGAAGGTCGGTCCGAGCGCCTCGAGGTCGCGGGCCAGCTCTTCGGGGTCGGCGCCGTCGGCGGAGACTTCCCGATCGCTGTCCGGCAGATCGCGGCTGAGGTCCTCCGCCAGAGGACCGCGCCCGTACTTCACGAAGAGACGGGCGATATCGACGTAGCGCTTGAGGTGAGCGGGAGCGAGCGAAAGGGCCATGCGGTCCCCCCGCTCCGAAAACTTCAAGAATCGTGCCGCCTGGAGACCGGCGGAACATCGCTGAAACCCGCGTCGAGTCTCAGCGTCTCCGCTTCTTCGTCTTCGGACGGGCGCCCGCAGCCTTCTTCACCGGCTTGCGGGCCAGCTTCTTCGCGGCCGTAGGGGCTCCTCGGGAGGCGCCCATTGCGGGAGGGCGGGCATGCCGCGGCTGGTAGATCCCGAGCTTCCCTCCACCGGGAAGCAGGGCCTGCGTGATCAGGCCCCAGCCCAGATTGTGGATGGGATCGCACACGATCCCGTGACCTTGGAGCTCGGCGACGAGCGCCTCGACGTCGTCGCACATCAGGTAGAACTCGTGGACGTCGTTTTTCTCGGACGGATGCACCGCGACTTCCGAAGGCGGGAGCCCGAAGATCAGCCAGCCGTCTCCGACGTCCACGTTCGGAAACTTCAGCACGTCTCTCATGAAGACACGGTCCGCTTCGGGGTCCTTCGAGTAGATGATCGAATGCGATCCGACGATTCTCGCCATGCGGTCCCTCGAGTTTCGTTCTGCCCGAGCGGGCACGAGGATCCTATCGCCAACGAATCAGACGCGAGCCGGAGGCGTCAGGTCCCGCTCGAGGGCGCCCCGATCCCACTTGCCGAGATTCGCCGCCGCCTCGTACGTGGTCTGGGCGAACGTCAGGAGGGCATCATCGGGATTCGGGGCCAGCCGGACCGCCTCGTACGGAAGGATGAACTCCCGCAGATCCGTGTTGTAGGACGCCGCCTTCGGCAGGACAGGCGCCACGGCGAAGCCCGGCGGCTCGGGATACGCATACGAGTAGAACACGGGATACGGGACGGGGCCGCCGCCGGCCCAGAAGCCGCAGCTGCTGACTTCGTGCGAATAGGCCTCCCGGGTCACCCAGTCCGGAAGATGCGGGGCTCCGCCCGGATGCTCGGGCGCCGTCCGGCCGGAGAAACGCGTGACCGCCAGGTCGGCCGCGCCCCAGAAGAAGTGGATCGGACTGCACTTGCCGATGAACCGCGCCCGGAACGTCTTGAGGACGCGCTCTGTCTCGACGAGGATGCGCCAGAAGCGGTGAACGTACTCGGCGTCGTACGAGTGGTGGGTCTCGTCGCGGTCGAACCGGATGGGATCCGCGATCTCGTTGGGCCACGGGTCGATGCGAACGTCGACGCCGAGCTTCGCGAGCTCCTCCATGAGCCGCCGGTAGAACGTCGCGACGGACTGGGGCTCGAGGCGGAACCCGCCGGTATCGCCGCCGCTCGTGCGAATGACGAGTCGATCGTCGCAGAAATCGAAGTCGATCGAGAACGACCCGTTTGCGTGGGGAATCGGCGAGGTCGTCAGGCCTCTCGGCGTCACGTAGAGCGTGACGTGCCAGGAGTGGTTGGTCCAGGGCGTCTGCACGAGCCGGACCTTGCCGACGATCTGCGTCCAGAGGTGGAGTGTCGCCAGGGTGTCGCTCCAGGCTTCCAGCGGGAGGCTCGGCCACGCTTCGTTCATCGGCTGTCCTCGATTCTATGGCGTGCCGATGGGGGCAAAAAAAGATCCGGCAGTGTCAGGCAAGCCTTACGCTGCCGGATCCTTCGGAGAAGCTACGGCTGAACGGTCGTGGACTTCTTGGTGGTCTTGACGGTGGTGATCTTCTTCACGACGGTGCCGCCCGAAGTCGTCGTCTCGATCGTGTAGGTGCTACCTACAGCGATGTCCGACGGGACCACGGAAGCCGGCTCGATCGTGTAGACGACCGTCTTCTTGTCCGGAAGGACGAACGTCACCGACTTGCCGGGCTCATAGGCGGACACGGTGCCGGTGATGGTCGTGACCTTCGTCGTCGTCTCCGACTGCGACTGGCTCATCGCCTGCGGATCGGAGCTCGTCGAACGCGTCTCGGTCTCGGTCTTCAGGTTGCCTTCCGGCGTAATGGATGTCGTCGTGATCTTCGTGATCACGGCCGGGCCGGACGTGGACGGCATGGCGGTCAGCGTGACCTCACGGCCGACCTGAATGTCGGCCGGAGCCTGCACTTTTTCGGTCAGAACGTAGGACATTTCCTTGTTGTCGGGCCCGACCAGCACGATCGTCTTGCCGGGCTCGTAGCGGACGACCTTCCCTTCGATCGTCGTGGTCTTCGTCGTCACGCCGTCCGGCGAGACCTGGGTCGTCGTCTGCTTGGTCGTCGTCGTGCTCTGGTTCGAGGAAGAGTCCTGCGCCAGAGCGACGGCGGCCAGAGCCGAAATCCCCAAT
>JBKOVK010000225.1:0-14264 GCA_046724475.1 Acidobacteriota bacterium
GCCGCCCGCGCGGCGACAGCCCAGGAGACGCCGCCCCCGGAGCCGACACCGACGCCGGCCCCGGCGGAGGCGCCCGACGCCGAAAAGAAGGAAAAGGAACAGATCGTCTTTCGGCCCATCGAGTCCAACCGCCTCGTCGTCCTGCCTTCGGTCGAGGTGGCGCCCAAGGGGACGCTCGAGTTCATGGTCACGCACCGGTTCACGACGCCGATCCAGGACGGCGACATCAACAACTTCTTCACGCTCGACGAAGGCAACGAGTGGGGCTTCGGCCTCTGGTTCACGCCGGTGAAGAATCTGCAACTCGGCGTCTTCCGGTCCTCCCTTCAGACGAGCATGGATATCTACGAAGTCGGGGCCGAATACGAGTTCCCCAAGTGCGCGGGCTTCGCCGCGTCGCTCCGCGTCGGAGAGGACTGGCGCACCGATGTCGCCGCCAGGAATCCGCAATCGAGCTTCTTCACGCAGGCGATCCTATCGTACACGTTCGGAAAGTACGTGCGCCTGACGGCGGTTCCGACTTTCCTCCAGCGAACCAACGGAGGAACCCAGACCTACAGCGCCACGCAGCCCGGCTTCCCGAATCCGCCGCTCCACGACTCGAGCTGCCGGCCGATTGGAGACACCGGCTTGATTCAGTGCAAGGGCCTCTACGATCCGGTATGGAACGTGCCCTTCGGGGCCTCAATCGCGATCACACACTCGATCACGGTGCACGGAGAGGTTTACCCGCGCTTCTCGCGCTACGACGCGGCGGGCACCGGCTGGACCGTATCGGTCGAAAAGTCTCTCCTGCGGCATCGCTTCGCGTTCTTCGCCGGAAACCAGCGCTACGTGACCGTCGACCAGTACACTCCGGGAATCCACCCGAACCAGAAGGCCAGCAACATCTACATCGGCTTCAACCTGTATCGGGCGTGGAAGCTGATGTGACGCTTCGAGCCGCGTGAGCGGCCCTGAAGCGTCGTCCCGAGCGCAGCGAGGGATCCCCGGATCATCGAGCGCGGATCCCTCGTCGCTCCGCTCCTCGGGATGACAGAGAATCGCGGCGCATGGCGGCCGTTCCCGCTCTGGAGGTTCCGCTCCTTTCGCCGACCGACCGGCTCGTGGCGCTGGCGCCGATTCGCCTGAGCGACGTGGCCACGGGCGGCCGGCCTGGCCTGTCCACGTCCGTGCGCGCGGGCGTGCGCGGCGGCGCGCTCTGCGTGCGCTTCGACGCGCGCGACGACGGAGTCGTAGCGACGTTGACCGAGCGCGACGCGCCCCTCTGGACCGAAGACGTCTGCGAGGTCTTCCTCTCCCCCGAGGATCCGGCCTACGTGTACTACGAGTTCGAGGTCAATCCCCTCGGCGCGCTGTTCGATGCGCGCGTCGAGTCGCCGGACCTGCGCCGCGCCACGATGCGGGTCGACACGGGGTGGACGTGCGACGGCCTCTCCGCGAAGGTGTCGCGGCATCCGGGTCTCTGGTCCGCGCGGCTGACGATTCCGCTGGCGCCGATGTGCCACGGACAGTCTCCGCCGCAGGTCTGGCGCGCCAACTTCTATCGTGTCGACCGCGGCGACCGCGACGAGTTCTCGGCCTGGTCGCCGACCCTCGCCGACCCGCCCGACTTCCACGTTCCCGAGAGATTCGGAATCCTGAGGCTGCCGCCTATTGAGCGATCCCGTGGGAGCGGACCCATTCGACCGCGCGATCCCGGGCCCGCTTTTCCTTGAACTGGAAAAAGTGCGCCTCCTCCTTGGGATGGCGGCGGAGCGCTTCGCGAAACTCCGCAGGCGGATCGGGCGATTCGAGCGCCTTGCGCAGATCGCTCCGGCAGTCGGCGTCCTCGCAGTGCTCGGCGAACGCGCCGAGGTCCCCTCGGGAACGTTCGCCCTGGTCCTTCGGCAGGGCGGCGTAGCGAGGATCCGCGGAGAGCGCGGAGTGCCGCGCGGCGTCCGTCACGAGGACCTGCACGACGTCTCCGGTCTGCCGGTCGAAAAAATGCGTGATCTTCTGGGAGCGGTTCTCGAATGCGACGACGAGCCCCTCCCAGTCAATTTCGAGCGGCATAAACGGATATGATACGGGGTTCGGGAGAGACATGAAGAAGATAGCGACCTTCGACGACTGGATCGACGCCTTCCGCGCGTGGCAGAAGGACATCGGTCTGCAGCTGCCGAAGTATTCCGACTACCAGTTCGAGGCCAAGTACGGAGACATCCGGACCGACGAGATCGAGTACGGGGATTTCCGGGGCGCCCGCAAATGGGAGCGGGTCACCCAGATCCCGCACCAGCCGATCCGCGACGCGCTGCTCAACCTCATCGTGTACCAGGGCGACACGGAGTTCGCGTCCGTCGAGCAGCAGCGCAACCTCCTGGTGACCTCGCCGTCCGACTACGACACCGACAGCGTCTGCCGGATCATGGTCGAGGAGATGCGCCACGGCTGGCAGATGTGCCACCTGCTCGTCTCGCACTTCGGCGAGACCGGCAAGATCGAGGCCCGCAAGCTCCTCGAGCGCCGCTCGTGGCAGAACAACCGCCTGCTGGGCTCCTTCAATGTGGACGTGGACGACTGGGTGGACTTCTTCACCTACACGGAGTTCGTGGACCGCGACGGCAAGTTTCAGCTCAACATGCTCTCGACGTCGGGCTTCGCCCCGCTGGCGCGCTCGATGGGACCCATGCTGAAAGAAGAGGGCTTCCACCTCGGCACGGGCCACATGGGGCTGCAGCGGATCGCCAAGGGCGGACGCGTCCCGACCGCGCTGCTCCAGAAGTACGTCAACAAGTGGCTCTCGACGGCCTACGACCTCTTCGGCAAGGACTCCTCCTCGTCCGCGGAGTGGTTCTACGTGTGGGGCCTGAAGGGCCGGTACGACGAGGCGAAGCAGACGGCCGATCCGGACAAGGCCCACTTGAACGAGCTTTCCCGCGACCTCTACAAGCAGGAAGTCGACAAGCTTCTCGAGTCGATCAACCGGCTCCTTCCGCCCGGCGAGCGGCCTCTCGTGGCGCCCGACATGAAATTCCACCGGTCGATCGGAGAGTTCGTCGGCAGTACGTACTCCGTCACCGGCGAGCAGCTGTCGGCCGAAGACTACGCGAATCACGTCGCCGAGGTCCTGCCGAACGAGACCGAGAAGGTCTTCATTCGGGACCTGATGAAGGAGCCCGGCTGGATCGCGCCGCGCACGGACGTCACGAGCTCGTAGGATCCCGCGGCGGGATCTCCTCGAGCGCACCCCTCTCCCGCGCGCTGCTTTCCTGGTTTCGCCGTGAGAAGCGCCGGCTCCCCTGGCGCGGAACCCGCGATCCCTACCGGATCTGGGTCTCCGAGGTCATGCTCCAGCAGACGACCGTCGGAGCGGTGCGGGGGCGGTACGAGGCGTTTCTCCGGCGTTTCCCGAACGTCAAGTCCCTGGCGCGCGCGAGCGAAGAACGGGTGCTCGCGGAGTGGTCCGGGCTGGGTTACTACGCCCGGGCGCGCAACCTCCGCGCCGCGGCCCGGATGATCCTCGCCGTTCACGGCGGGCGGATTCCCGGCGATCCGAAGGCGCTGAGGGAGCTTCCCGGCTTCGGCGAGTACATGGCGGCCGCCGTGGCATCGCTGGCGTACGGAGCGCGGATCCCGGCGGCCGACGCGAACGTGACTCGAGTCATCTCCCGTCTCTTCGCGATCGAGGGCCTCTCGGGGACGCGCGCGCACGCCGAAGAAGTCCGGGGCCGCGCGGCCGCGCTTCTCCCGCGGAAGCGTCCCGGCGATGCCACCGCGGCGCTGATGGATCTGGGTCAGCAGATCTGCACGGCCCGGGCTCCGGACTGCCCGGCGTGCCCCCTCGCGCGTTTCTGCGAGGCGCGACGGCGAGGTCTGGCCGAGCGGCTTCCCGAGCGCCGACGAAAACCGAAAGCCCGGCGCGTGCACTTCGCCGCGGCCGTGGCGGTCCGCGGAGGCCGCGCTTTTCTCGTCCGCGAACGCGGCTCGCTTCTCTCGGGCCTCTGGAGCTTCCCGTCGGCGGACGGTGGCACCGCCCGCGCCGCGCGCGAGCGTCTCGCGCGGACTGCGGCACGCCTTGGGTTGCGCCTCGCGCCCGGGGATGCGGCGGGTATCGCGCGGCACACGATCGTGAATCGGCGTCTCGACATCCGCGTGTACCGCGCGGAAACGCGCGAGGCCCGGAGGCGCGACGGCTCCGCGCGGACGCGGTGGGTCACGAGCTCGGTTTTTCGCGCCGCCGCGATCCCGACCCTGGCGCGCAAGATCGCGCGCGCCGGCGGCTTCGGCTGAACCTGCTACACTTCGTCCCAGCGGAACCCTCACCTTGGCGACACTCAGTGAAAGTGCAGCCGCGCGCATCCTGATCGTCGACGACGACGAGCAGGTGCGCGGCCTTCTGCGCCGCGTTCTCTCCGCTGCGGGTTATTCCATCGAAGAATTGTCGTCGGCCGAGGATGCCCTGGCCCGCATCCGGGAGGAACCTCCGGATCTCGTCCTCCTGGACCTGAACCTGCCCGACAAGAGCGGCCACGAGGTCCTGGAAGCCGTGCGATCGGAGCCGGCGACGCGCCTCCTGCCCGTCGTCATGATCACGGGAGCCGCATCGACGGCCGAGAGGCTCCGCGCCCAGTCCGTCGGCGTCACCGACTTCCTGACGAAGCCGTTTTCCCCCGAGGAGCTCCTGCCGCGGGTGCGGGCCCTGGTACTCCTGAAGCGTTTCGCGGACGAGCACGAGCACGCCGAGAAGGTCATCCTCATGCTCGCCAAGACGATCGACGCCCGCGATCCATACACCGCCGGCCACAGCGGGCGCGTTGCGGAGTACGCCGACCGCCTCGCGATCCGGATGGGAGTGGAGGTGGACGCCCGCCTCGAGATGCGCCGCGGCGCGCTGTTTCATGACCTGGGCAAGATCGTGATCCCCGACTCCGTGCTCCTGAAACCCGGCGCGCTGAGCCCGGCGGAGCGCGAGATCGTGGAGGAGCACCCCACGGTCGGGCACGAGCTGCTCTCCCCCATGCGCACGATGCGCCGCACGCTTCCCATCGTGCAGCTCCACCACGAGCGCCTCGACGGGTCCGGCTATCCCCAGGGGCTTTCGGGCTCTGCGATCCCTCTTCCGGTGCGGATCGTGACGGTCGCGGACATCTTCGACGCTCTCACGACCGACCGCGCCTACCGCGGTGCGCTCTCGACCGAGACCGCCTTCGAGATCCTTCGCGACGGCGTGCGCCGGGGCTGGTGGGACAAGGATGTCGTCGACATCCTGGCCGCCCTCGTCGAGCAGGAAGGCCGGCTGGGCGCGGCCTAGAACGAGTCCCAGGTCCCAGGTCCCAGGTCGAGCCATAGAATGTTGCCGTGGAGATCGACTGGAACGGGTCACCGGCCCGAGTCCGGGAGATGGGTGAAGGCCCCACGGTCGTGCTCGTCCACGGGTACCCGCTCGACGGCGCCATGTGGTCCGGCGTCGCCCGCGCACTGTCTTCGCGCTTCCGGGTGTTGAAGCCGGACCTTCCGGGCCGCGGCGAGACGCCGGCGGAGTCCGCCGGCACGATCGACGGATACGCCGACTTCCTGGCCGCGATCTTCGAGCGCATTCCCGAGGGCGCGGGGCTCGCGGCCTTCTCGATGGGAGGCTACGCGGCGCTCGCGCTGGCGAAACGCCGGCCCTCAAACTTGAAGGCGCTGGCTCTCGTCGACACCCGGGCCACGGCGGACGATGAAGCCGGGCGGGGCAAGCGCGACGAGGCGATCGCGACGGTTCGCTCCGGCGGCGTGGCGCCGATCGCGGAGGCGATGGTGCCGAAACTTCTCGCGCCCGATTCCCTGTCCAACCGCGATCTGGTCGAGCGTCTGCGGCGCATCATCTCGCGCCAGAAGCCAGCCACGGTCGAGGCGGATCTGAAGGCGATGCGCGACCGGCCGGACTCCCGCGACGCCCTGCCCGGGATCGCCGTTCCGACGCTCGTCCTGGTGGGCGAGGCCGACGCCCTGACGCCGCCCGCCGACTCCCAGGCGATGGCCTCGGCGATTCCCGGGGCGAAGCTCGTGACCGTTCCGGGCGCCGGCCACCTGACGCCGATGGAGAGGCCCGGCGCCGTCGCCGCCGCGCTCGGCGAGTTTTTCGGCGCCGCGCTCTCTTCGGCTTCGCGCTAGTCCGAGCTTTTCAGTCGATTGTCATCCCGAGGGCCGGAGGCCCGAGGGAACCCTTTCATGCCGCGGCCGGCTTCGAAAAGAGAACCCTCGCTGCGCTCGGGATGACAGGAGGCTCAAAATCCCAGCTTCGCCCCGAACCGCACAGAGAAGGGCAGCGTGCGCGCGATCGCCTGACCGTATGTCGGATTGCACTTGCCCTCGTCGGCGCTCCCGGGCTGACTGCCGCAGATGTAGTTGGGATCCGAGAACTCCGACAGGTTGTAGCGCTGGTCCACGGCGATGATGCGCTGCGTGTTGAAGATGTTGAAGAAGTCGGTCAGGAACGTCAGTGTGACCGGTCCCAGCTGGAGCGGATAGCCCAGATGCACGTCCGCATCGTAAGTGGATTGCACCCTCCCCTCCGAGCCGCGCGTATCCAGGAAGAATTCCGGCCGCGTGTACGCGTCGGAGAACCCGATCCGCGAGATCGGAATGCCGGTCTGGTAATACGTCACGAGGCCGACCGAGAGATTGAACGGCGTCACGTACACGCCCGAGAGCTTCAGCACGTTGCGCCGGTCGTTGGAGAGGTAGCCGTTCGCCGTGAAGGGCTGCGCCACGCCGTTGACGACCGGGCCCTTGGTGAAGAAGTCGTAGTAGTCGTAGAGCGCCGAGATGTTGGGGTCGGCCGTCCCGCGCGGCTGCGTGTACGGGGCGAAGAGGCCGTCGTAGTTGCCCTTCAGCGTCGAGTAGACCCAGGACGCCAGAACCGTCCAGTTGTTCGAGAACTGCTTGGTCGCGTCGAGCTGGAAGCCTCGGTAGATGCGCTTTTGCAGCGGCGCCGGGAACTGCGTGTTGTAGTCGAGGGAGAAGAGGTTCGCCATCCGGTCTTCGGTCGGGTTGCCGACGCAGTAGTCGCCGGCGTTCGAGCAGAGGTAATCCTCCACCACTCTCGGCAGGTCCCGGTACACGAAGCGAGCGCGCACCGCGAAGCTCGGGACGATCTCCCGCTCGATGCCGAAGATTCCTTCCCGCAGATACTGCCCTCCGAGGCCGTTGTCGGTCAGGTCGTTGAAGCCGCCGAAGATCTTCCCGCCTCCACCAGCGATGGCACCCTCGTCGCCGATGATGGTGGCCGCTGCGACGTCGGGCACGATCGAGACCGGATCGAAGTTGTAGATCGTGGGCTGCCGCTCCGAGCTGTAGGACCGGATCACGAGGTCCATCGGGATCTGCTCGTAGAAGTAGCCGAACGATCCGAACACCTTGGTCCGGGCGTCTTTGGTGGGATCCCAGGTGAAGCCGATCCGCGGAGCCCAGCTGTCGTTGATGTTGATCTGCCGCGTGCCGTCTCCCGAGAAGATTTGCTGGTTGTCCCAGCGGACGCCGAGGCTGATCGTGAGGTTGGGCAGCGGCGTCAGTGTGTCCTGCAGATAGAGCGAATACGTCCGGTGAAACGGCGTGGCGTTCAGCTGCGCGGTGGGAACGTTGTCGGGCAGGCTCGCCGTCGGGATCGTCCAGTAGAAGTGGGAGTACACCGGACGCGACGGGTCCTGCGGATTGGGGTAGATCGTGACCTGCTGCGCCTGGTTCTGCGACGGGTCGCCCGACATCCTCTTGATGACGTCGGCCTGGTCGTTCATGTACTCGAAGCCGCCCTTGATCTCGTTGAAACCGACGTACTTCGTCACGGAAGCGCCGCCAAACCAGCGCTTGAACGTCTTGTCCTGGATGAGGCCAAAGCCGCCTTCCTGCTCGTTGGTGATCGTGTTGACGTACTGGATGTCGTTGCCTCCGGGAAGACCCGGATCGACGTTGTTCTTCTCATGGTGCAGCGCGCCCTGCGCCGCGAAGACCCAGCTCGAGCCGAGCAGGCCCGTGTAGCGGAGGGAGTAGTCGCTGCCACCCAGGCCCTGCACGCCGATGAAGCTGGTGTAGGGGCCGTTGACCGGATGGGCGCCGTCGTTGATCGCCCCGGTGTCGTCGCGCGGATCCTGGAAGTAACTGAAGACCGCCGTTTGCGATGGTGTGATCATCCAGGTCCCCTTGGCCGAGCCCAGGTTGCGCACGCTGTCGGTGTTGGCGGGCAGCCCCGCGTTGGGCCCCGAGGTCAACGTCTGCTTGGTGGTGTTCTGGACGCGATCGTACGCGCCGAAGAACCAGAGATGGTCCTTCAGGACATAGCCGCCGAGGTCGAAACCGTAGTCCAGGCGGTTGTAGCCCGAAATGAACGAGAAGAGTTGGGAGTCCTCGGGATGCTTGTTGGCCGCCTGCAGCGAGCCGTTGTCGTAATAGGCGAACGCCTCCCCGTGGAACTCGTTGCCACCGGACTTGGTGATGACGTTGATGATGCCGCCGGTCGACCGCCCGAACTCGGCCTGGTAGCCGCCGGTCTTGACCTCGACCTCCTGGATGAACTCGTAGTTGAGCTCCTTGCCCTGGGCGCCGTACTCCACACCGCTGGTCACGACGCCGTCGATCACGAACCCGTTCTCGAGTCCGGTCGAACCGTTGACGACGATCGTGTTCGCGAAGGCGGCCGTGTTGGCGGTCTGGGTCGAGACGCCGGGAGAAATCTGGACGATCGAGGTGTAGTTGCGCCCGGTCGGCAACGAACGGATCTGCCGGTAGTCGATGTTGGTGCCGATCGTCGTGGACTCCTGGTCCACGAGGGGCGCCGAGCCCGTCACCACGACCTCGGCCGTCGCGGAGGGCCGCAGATTGAAGTCGCCCGTCGACGTCTTCCCCAGCGCGACCGTGATGGTCGACTCGGACCTCGCGAAACCCTGCAGCGCTGCCGTGACCTTGTAAGTCCCGGGCGGCAGGAGGATCAGCCGATACGTTCCCGAGGCGTCGGTCACCGCGGTCCGCACGCCCTGAAATGAGGGGCTGCGACCCTCCACCGTGACTCCCGGCAAGGGACCGCCTTGCTCGTCGAGAACGCGCCCGCTGATGTCGCCGGTGGTCTGCGCGAGGAGATGGGCGGAAATGAAGAACGGGAGCGCGACGAAGAGCGCGAGCAGGAGCCGTCGCATGGGTCCTCCTAAGAATTTTCACGATCCTAACACGGCATTCACCGCGACTCCGCGCCTCGACGCGACCGCGCGACTGTGGTACACCGGCGCGCGATGCGTCTCTTTCGAAGGGATCGCGGCGCTCCGGCCGCGGCCTCGCTCCGCCCGACGCGGCTCCACATCGGGTGCGGCGCGCAGTCGATTCCGGGCTGGATCAACATCGACAACCAGGGACTGCCGGGCGTGGACCAGGTGCTCGACGTCCGTCAGGGCCTGCCGTTCGCCGACGTGACCTCGATCTACGCGGAGCACTTCCTCGAGCACCTGGCCCTGGCCGACGGACTCGAGTTCCTGAAGGAGTGCCGCCGCGTGCTCCGTCCTGACGGAGCCCTGCGCCTCTCCACACCCAACCTCGACTGGGTCGTCCTCACGCACTACCACGGGCCCGATCTCGAGGATGCCGCCGCGCGCGAGGATTGCATCCGCGTCAACCGCGCCTTCCACGGCTGGGGCCACCAGTTTCTCTACAACCGGGCGACTCTGGATGCCGCGCTGCGCGGCGCCGGATTCGCGGATGTCACCTTCTGCCGCTACGGCCAGAGCGACCGGCCGGAGCTCGCCGGCCTCGAGCGCCACGAGACCTGGGCCGACACGCCGGAGCTGCCCCACGTCCTCATCGCCGATGCCTCGGGGACTTCCGCCAATCCGGAGGGGATCCCCAAGGACCTGCTGGACGAGTACTTTAGGGACGTCGGCGCGCGGTAAGGCGGTCAGGCGTCCCGCATCGCCGTCGCGCGGAGGTATTGCGTCCCCTCGCCGCGCAGCTCCGTGACGCGGAATCCGCAGCGTTCCAGTCGCCGCTGGAGCTCGCGCTTCGAAAACACCACGCCCGACCAGGAATCGGCGACCCAGCGGCGGACGAACGGACGGGCCCGGCCGTCGACCTGAACGCGCAGGATCCCGCCCGGCCTGAGCACGCGGTGCGCCTCGTGCAGGTAGCGCTCGGCGTAGCTTTTTCGAGGCAGATGCTGGAACACGATGTGCGAGAAGACGAAGTCGAACGCGCGATCGGGCAGGAACGAAAGCCCCCCGTCGGTGCGGTGCAGCGTGACGTTGGGCCGGCCGGCGCAGTATTCGCGGCCCCGGCGGATCATCTCCTCCGACAGGTCGACTCCGACCGCGCTCTCGACGCGGGTCGAGAGAGGCCGCAAGAGCCGACCGATGCCGCACCCGATTTCGAGAACGCTCCAGCGCGGCGAGACCTGCAGCCCGTCGAGAACCTGCTCGGCGAGATCCTTTTCTCCCGACGCCGCGAACGCCTCCGGCGTCTCGGCGGCGGTCGTGCAGATGTAAAAGGGCGCGTTCTCTCGCGCGCGTTTCTCCCAGTCCGCCCGCATCGTCGAGCGGCGGCGCCACAGCCGGCCCGGCAGCGAGCGAGTGAAGGGAACATCGCGCACGTCGCCGATGCTAGCAGCGTGGCGACAGCCCGGCGCCTCGCTCCGTAGAATGCTCGAGATGCGATCGGCGGCGACGGAAGTTTCCCCGAGCGACCTGCCGCGGGATCGCACGGTCCGGCTCGCCGGTTACGAAGGCTCCATCGTCGGTTTCGCCGCCGCCTGGGTGCTCGGAAGCGCGATTCCCGTCCGTCCCCCCGCGAACCCGCTGCCCGGATACGCCGCGCAGCACGGCCTCGACGTCCGGCGGCAAATCACCATCTTCGTTCTCCTCGTCGCTCTGCCGATTCTGGGAGGCGCCGCGGCGGTGTGGTGGGAGCGCCGCCGTCGCGGAGACCGCGCCGCCCCGGCGCCGACGGACGTGGGGATTGCCCCGCGCCACTGGGAACAGTCGCCTCTCTCCCGACTCGCCGTCGTGTGCGCGCACGCCCTGACACTCTGGGTCTTTGTGTGCGCGCTGTTCCCGGGCGCCGAACGGCCACTTCTGCCTTTCCTGTCCGTCTTCGCCGTCTCGGCCGCGCTCGGATTTCTTCTGGATCGCATGGATCCGGGCCGGGGAATCCTTTCCCTCGGCGCAGCGAGCCCGGTCCTCTTTCTCCCGCTGACCGGACAGCGGCCCATCCCGTTTTCCCGGGAAGCCGCCGTTGCCGCGATCGCGTTGCCGGTCCTGACATGTGCGCTCGGGCGGCGCCGATCCGGATCCGCCCGGTTTCGGCGGGCTCTGACGGCTGGCGTTCTTCTGCCCGGAAGCATCATGGCGTTCGCCGCGGGCGCCGTCCTCGGAGCGCCGACGGTCGCCGACATCTTCGAGGACGGCCATGCGCTTCTCCCCGCGTCGGAATACCTGCGGGGCGAGCTTCCCTACCGCGACGTCGTTCCCGGGCATGGGCTCCTCAGCGACGGCCTCTTCCACGCCGCGGGGATGAAGGCGCTCGGGGACGACTACCGCGGCTTCGCGCGCGCGAGCAAGCTGCTCGGAGTGTTCTTCTGGCCCAGCTTCTACGCGATCGGCCTCGCGGCGACCGCCAACCCCGCGACGGCTTTCTGTATGGAAGCGCTCTCGTTCGCGGTCTTTCCACAGTTCTCATTCCCACGGCTGATCGCGTCCGCCTTCACGCTCGCGCTGGCTCTCTACGCTTCGCGGACCGGAAGAACCGGGGCCTGGCTCGCCTGCGGGGCCGCGATCGTGGTCACGTTCTTCTTCACCGTGGATTTCGCGACCTACTCCGCGGCGGCAGCGCTCACGGCCCTCCTGATCTCGCGCGGCGATCGGCGACGCTCGGCGCTGGCTGCCGTCGGGGGCGCGTGCGCCGCCGCCGCGGCGGCGGCCGTCGCGCTCGGGGCCTTCGGACTCCTCCGTGGGTTCGCCCGCACGACGTTCGTCTATCTCCCGTCTCTGCTTCCCGCTTACGCGCAGGGGTTCCCGTCTCTTCCGGTCGTCCCCGGGGCGCTCGACGAGACGCCGGCCGTCCCGATGCCGTTCTTCTACGGCTTGATCGCGCTGAGCGTCATCCTCCTCGGAGCAGAGCTGCCATCGGGCGGCCGTATCTCCGACCGCGCACGCGCCGCCCTTCCCGTGCTGGCGTGGATCGTCGCCTCGATGTTGTCCGTCGCGGAGCGCCGCCACGTCGGGTACACGTCCTACCTGATTCCCGCCGCGCTGGTCCTGTTGGCGCGCTGGCTCTGGGCTCCCGGAGCCGAACGTCCGCTGCGCGCTCTGGCGGCGTCCGGCGCTCTCGCCGCCGTCCTCGTGGCACATCGCCCGGTGGACTTGTTCACGTTCGCGACCCTCGCGATCCAGTCGCCGCCCTCGCCGCCGGACCGAAGTGGGCCGCTCGACGAGCCTCGGCGCGCTCGCGGCGCCTTCTTCCGGCTGGACGACCGGACGCTGGTCCGCAAGACCGCGGAGATGATGCGCCGCGCCGGGTTTCGAGACGGAGACACCTGGCTCGACTTCGGCAACGCCCCCGGTCTGTACTTCCTCTTCGAACGTCCCTGCCCGATCCGGTACTACGAGCCGGCGTTCTACGAGTCCGAGGAGGCGCAGCGGGAGGTGGTCGATGCGATCGACCGCAATCCTCACGTCCGCGCCGCGCTCATCATCGGCTCGTACGCGCCCGTCGACGGCATCCCGAACGCCGTCCGCGCTCCGCATGTGGATCGATATCTGCGCGAGCACTTCCGGCCGTTCCTGGTCGAAGACGGCGTGGAGTTCTGGTTGCGGGTACCGTAGTAGTCTCCCGCGCGTATGGCCGTCTCGATCGCGCTGATCGCCTTCTTTGCGGCGGGCGCGGCCATCACGGCCGCCATCGCGACGTATCTCTCCCGACCCATTCCGCGCGCCGCACTCGGCGCCGTCGCCCTTCTTTCGCTGCTTCCCCTCGCGGGCGGGTTCCGTCCGGGACGGACGATCCTCCCTCTCGAGCACGTGACGCTGACCGTCCCGTGGCTCCACCTCGGCAAATGGCTTCCGCGCAACCCCTACCTGAACGACGTGATCAACCAGATCCTGCCCTGGAACGAGGCCGTGCGCCTCGCGTTCGCCGAAGGCTCGTTGCCTCTGCGCAACCGCTGGAACGGAGCCGGGATGCCGCTCGCGGGAAACGCCCAGTCGGCCGCCTTCTCACCGTTCACTCTGCTGACGCTGATCTGGCCGATTCCCGAAGCGTTTCTTCTGGCTGCGTCTCTCAAGCTCCTGCTGGCCCTGACGGGGATGTGGCTCTGGACGCGCGAGCTCTCGGCCTCTCGAGCCGCGTCGCTGCTGGCGGCGATCTCCTTCGCACTCTCGATGAGCTTCTGCCAGTGGATCCTCTTCCCGATCACGTCGGTCTGCTGTTTCTGGCCGTGGATGCTGTTCCTCATCGAGCGGACCCGGGACGCGACGGGACGCGGACGCGCCGTCGCGGTCTTGATCGGGGTTCTGGCCGTCGCGGCGCTCGGCGGACATCCCGAAACCCTGGCCCTCGGCGTTTTGTTCGCGGCGCTCTTCATCCTCCTTCGCTGGGCGTTGCGCGACATGCCCGACGTTCGCGTCGTCGCGCGTCGCTTCCTCGGCGCGGGGCTGGCGGCGGCCGGCCTGACGGCTTTCCTCCTGCTGCCGATCGCCCTGGCCATCCGGGCGTCCAACCGCATGGTGCTCGCGGAGCTCCCGTACTGGAGCGAGCTCTTCTCCCTCGCGCCGCACGCCGCCCGCTGGCGTGGGATCGCGACGGTGTTCTTTCCGAGGTCCCTCGGCGACTTGATTCACACGCCGCAGCTGCTCGGGGTGACCGGAGCCTTCCCGGAGATGGCGCTCGGTTACATCGGCCTCCCCGCCTGGGCGGCCGCGCTGCTCTTCCTCCGTCCGGGCTCGCCGCGCTGCCGGGCTTCCTGGGCGCTGGCCGCGGTCCTCGTTTGCGGCTTGGGCGTCGCCGTGGCCCTCTGGCCGTTTGCCGAGATCTTCGGGGCCATCCCGGCCGTTCGCCACATCTTCCCCCTGCGCTTCTACTCTTGGATCGCGTTCGCGGGGCCGCCTCTGGCCGCACTCGAGCTCGACCGCTACGCGAAAGACCGGGCCCGGGATCCTCGAGCGGGCTGGGCCTCCGTGGCCGCGCCGCTCGCGCTGGCGGCCGCCGCCATCCTGTGGTTTCTGCACCTCCGACCCGAGTGGACGTCGTCCGACGCGCTGGGCTATCAG